>CAZNVU010000013.1:0-34221 GCA_964576575.1 uncultured Chryseobacterium sp. | reverse complement strand
TCAGACTTAAATTCATTTGATAACACGTTAAAGGTGCGGCTAAGCACAAAGAATCCTTCCATTCTGGAAATTCATCTGTTACGATGTGCATTCCGGTGCCTAGTTCATTGCCTGGACCATCTATCACAGACCACATCAAAGTATCCGGATTGAAAACAGGGGGTAAAGTAAGGTAAGTAGCAGTTGTAATCCAAGACAACCATGCACCTGAACAAGTATCGATAGGTGAATTTTGACAATCGCTATTGAAACCCAATTGCAATAAACGCCCATTGCAAACACCTGTGGTGTACTGCTCATTGCTGATGATGACCAACGGTTCAATAACGTCGACGATAAAATTTGAATCCGCTACCGCACCCTCAGCACAAATATCTAGAAAGTAACAACCATCCATCCAACAATCATAAAAATCAAAAACAGGTTGATTGGGTGTGAAATTCACCTGTCCTTCATTGACCACATCTCCTTCTTCATTGGTTATTGAATAAAACAACATTTCAGTACCTCCCAAATCTGGAACACTGGTAAATCCCATGAAGACTGGCTGACAAACTTCGCATGCTACAGTTACTGTATCATAAAATGTGATGGGACAATCCGAGCAGCCTCCTATGGTGCAACCTTCCCATCCCGTGGGATAATAAATGGCCGTTATGGTATGAAAACCATTTGGCAGAAAATAGGTCATCTCTGCAGTTGGCGTGCTGAAAGAAAAACCATCTACTTCCCAATCCACAGAACCCGGAGCGGGAGTATCGAAATGGATGTAATATTCTTGGCAGGTCAAAGTATCCAAAACCAATTGCGTTGGGCATAGTTGTGTTATATTACAATCGACATTAACGGGTAAAACCAACGAATACTCAGGACCACAGCCGGCGGCATCCACCATGGCTATGACGTTGAATAATCCATCTTGGGCATAGGTGTGCTGCTGATAAGCTCCAATAGGATCATTGGAAGTATCACCAAAATCCCAACTTAGACTGCCGACATAGGCAGCAACATAAAAATCATAAGAATCACAATCAATCATTTGTGATTGAATTTCATTGGGACAACCTATGGTGGAGCAAAATGTGGCGTTGATAACAGACCCATTGACATCGTAGGTGGTGAGCTGCAGGGGCATTCCAAATGCGAAAACTTGAAAATCAAAAGCGTCCATTTGCGGAGCTCCCGCCATGTCAATGGTGATGGTCAGATTGCAACCCGCTGTCATACACAAGGTATCCCATTGTTCTGCTTGCATATTGTCAAACTGAACAGATCCACTTCCAATGCTCAAATTGGCTGCGGTGATATTGTAAAAGAGACCAGAAGGCCCACCAGCAGTTACATTGGATTGAAAATGCAATACGTAATCGATGCAGTCTTGACCAAAAGAAACTACGTATGAAAAAGAAAATAAAGCAATAAAAAAAATAGATTTCATCATTTGTACAATTTTTTTCAGACCTGAAATTACTCAGTCCATTGAGTAAAATTACTCAATCCATTGGGTAAATTCACAACTCGTTGGTTCTGAAAACAGAAAAAGGAGACTTAGGTCTCCTTTTTCGTTAATCTCATTTTTATTCTAAGACATTCTTGCCTTCAATTCAGCATCAATGGCATCCAAGAAATCTTCTGTGTGCAGATAATGTTCAGGTTGTACTTTATCACCATGTATACAGACAGCCAAATCCTTGGTCATCTTCCCTGATTCAACTACATCCACACATACTTGCTCCAATGTCTTGGCAAAGCGAATCAACTCTTCATTGCCATCCAACATTCCTCTGAAGGCCAAACCTTGTGTCCATGCAAAGATGGAAGCAATGGGATTGGTAGAAGTCTTCTTGCCTTGTTGGTGTTGGCGGTAATGACGTGTAACGGTACCATGTGCGGCTTCCGCTTCCATTGTCTTTCCGTCTGGCGTAATCAAAGCGGAGGTCATCAATCCCAAAGAACCAAAACCTTGCGCGACGATATCAGATTGAACATCGCCATCATAGTTCTTACAAGCCCAAACAAAACCACCCTCGCTCTTCAAACAGAAAGCCACCATGTCATCGATCAAACGGTGCTCATAAGTAATCCCTGCAGCTGCAAACTGGTCTTTGTACTCTTTCTCATATACCTCCTGGAAGATGTCTTTGAAACGACCATCATAGGCTTTCAAAATGGTATTCTTAGAGGAGAAATACAAATTCCAATTGCGCATCAATGCTTGGTTAAAACATGAACGTGCAAAACCATAGATACTTTCATCAGTATTGTACATTGCCATTCCTACGCCATCACCTTGGTAGTCATAAATATCCCAAGTCTTGGCTTCACTTCCATCCTCTGGCGTGAAAGTCATGGTCAATTTACCCTTTCCTTTGATTACGGTATCCGTTGCACGGTATTGGTCACCAAATGCGTGACGTCCTATGTTGATGGGCTTGGTCCAACCTGGAACCAAACGCGGAACATTTGAACAGATAATGGGCTCACGGAAAACAGTACCACCTACAATGTTGCGAATGGTTCCGTTGGGTGACTTCCACATTTTTTTCAAACCAAATTCCTTAACACGCGCTTCATCAGGTGTAATGGTAGCACATTTCACTGCGACATTGTATTTCAAAGTGGCTTCCGCAGCATCAACCGTAACTTGGTCATCTGTTGCGTCACGGTTCTCCATTCCCAAGTCAAAATACTTGATGTCTAATTCCAAGTAAGGAAAAATCAATTTGTCTTTGATGCTTTTCCAAATGATACGGGTCATTTCATCCCCGTCCATCTCAACGATGGGATTGGCCACTTTTATTTTATTCATTACAATGCGCTATTGAAAGTAGTTATGCTATTTCACGACCCGCGAAGAAGAAAGAACCTTCAATGGCGGCGTTCTCATCTGAATCAGAACCATGAACAGCATTAGCAGCAATACTCGTTGCAAACATGGCGCGAATGGTACCAGGCTCAGCTTTGGCTGGATCAGTAGCGCCAATCAAATTGCGGAAGCTTTCTACAGCATTGTCTTTTTCCAAGATAGCAGCAACAATTGGAGCACTGCTCATGTACTCACACAACTCTCCGTAGAAAGGACGCTCAGCATGCACAGCATAAAACTTTTGTGCATCTTCTTTGCTCAATTGGGTCCATTTCATCGCCTTGATGCTGAAACCAGCTTCGATGATTTTGTCGATAATTTTTCCTGTGTTTCCAGCAGCAGTAGCGTCTGGTTTGATCATGGTGAACGTTCTTTTTGACATCTTTTTCTTTTATTGAGGTGCAAATTTACGAAGACATTACCTTTGCGAAAAATGAAATTGCAATGAATCCAACTGAAATGACCAGTCAATTGGCCATGGATTGGGAAAACCAATATGGCGCGCACAATTATCACCCCCTTCCTGTTGTTCTTGACAAGGGCGTCGGGGTGCATGTTTGGGATGTAGAAGGAAAAAAATATTTGGACTTTTTGTCTGCCTATTCAGCGGTTAATCAGGGACATTGTCATCCCAGAATTATTTCAAAATTCATTGAGCAGGCGCAAAAACTTACGCTCACCTCAAGGGCATTTTACAACAGCCAATTGGGCGTTTATGAAAAATATGTAACTGAATTTTTTGGATACGACAAGGTGTTGCCCATGAACACCGGTGTTGAGGGTGGTGAGACGGCTGTAAAATTGGCGCGCAAGTGGGGATATACCGTTAAAGGCATTCCAGACAATGAAGCCCAAATGGTTTTTGTAGATGGAAATTTTTGGGGACGAACATTGGCTGCCATCAGTTCCAGCAATGACCCCAGCAGCTATGAAGGATTTGGTCCTTACATGTCAGGCTATTTGCGCATTCCTTACGACGATTTGAATGCCTTGGAAATGGTTTTAAAAAACAACCCCAATGTTGCGGGATTCATGTTTGAACCCATTCAAGGAGAGGCAGGTGTAGTTGTTCCTAATGAAGGATACTTGAAAGGTGTTCGTGAATTGTGCACAAAGTATAATGTATTGATGATTGCGGATGAGGTTCAGACCGGATTGGCCAGAACAGGACGCATGTTGGCCTGTGACCATGAAGATGTGAAGCCGGATATTTTGGTATTGGGAAAAGCATTATCTGGTGGTACCATGCCTGTGAGTGCTGTGTTGGCCAATGATGAAATTATGCTAACCATTAAGCCTGGTGAGCATGGTTCTACCTACGGTGGGAATCCATTGGCATGTGTTGTAGCTATGGAAGCTTTGCAAGTATTGAAGGATGAGCAAATGGCAGAAAATGCAGAGAAATTGGGTCAACAATTTCGTGCAGCCATGGAGGCTTTAAAGGCCAAGACAGATAAAATTGTATTGGTTCGTGGAAAGGGATTATTGAACGCCATTGTCATTAATAACAACGAAGATTCACATGCTGCATGGGATATCTGCGTTAAAATGGCTGAGCTCGGCTTGTTGGCCAAGCCGACTCACGGCAATATCATTCGTTTTGCCCCACCCTTGTGCATCACTGCTGAGCAGATGGCGGAGGCTGTTGGGATTATTGAGAAGGCGGTTTTGGGGAGTTAATGCGATGAAGGGATGAAGGGATGAAGGGATGAAGGGATGAATGATAAATAACTTTTCCTTAAAAAAATAGGTTTTCAAAAAAGCATAACATAAAAAAAACCACCCGAAGGTGGTTTTGTGTTTTATGATATTAGGAGTATTAGTCCATCTTGTTTACTTTGATCAACTCAACTTCAAAGATTAAAGTAGAGTAAGCTGGGATGGTTCCCATGTCTTGTGCCCCATAAGCCAATTGTTGAGGAATGAAGAAAGTTGTCTTTCCTCCTTCTTTCATCAATTGCAATCCTTCAGTCCATCCAGGGATAACTTGGTTCAAACCAAATGTAGCTGGCTCACCGCGCTTGATAGATGAATCAAAAATAGTTCCGTCAGTCAAACGTCCTTCGTAATGAACAGTAACCTCATCTGTAGCATCTGGAGCTAAACCAGTTCCTTCAACATTGGTCTTGTACTGCAAACCTGAAGCGGTAACTTGAATACCCGCATTTGCTTTGTTCTTTTCCAAAAACTCCTCTCCTCCTTTGCGCGCTTCAGCTGATTTTACTTCTGCCAATTTACCTAACTCTTGTTGGATAATCATATTGCATTGCTCGTCATTCATGCTTGTAGGTTGTCCAGCCAAAGCTGCTTTCATTGCCTCTCCCAAAATTGTGGTGTTCAACTCTACAACACCTGCTTGCTTCAAATTGTTGCCTATGCTTACGCCCAATGCATAAGAAAGCGAATCATTGTTACTCATAGTGGATTCCTTTTTTGATTTTTTGTTTTTATCTTTTGTCTGGGCGTCCGCACTGAATGAGTTCAACAACATCAACGCTACCAAAATACTTCCGAATACTTTTTTCATGTCTATTATTTAGTTGAGGGTTTCTTATTTTTTGGCTCCTGCACAACCTTCACCGATACAGATTAACTCTATCTCAAAGATTAAAGTTGAAAATGGCTCAATGCCTCTTCCTCCGCGCTCTCCATAGGCCAAATCAAATGGAACATATAAAACTGCTTCATCGCCTACATCTAAAAGCTGCATACCTTCAGTCCATCCAGGAATAACTTGATTCAATGGAAACTCTGCGGGGACACCAGACTCTTTGCTGGACTCGATGATATCACCATTGATATTCTTCAAGGTATAATGGACATTAATTACATCTGTTGGCAATGGTTTCTTTCCTGAATTGGACTTCTTGGTGACTTTGTACTGCAAACCGCTCGCTGTCACCTGCACACCTTCCTGGCTTTTATTTTTCTCTAAAAAATCTTTTCCTTTTTGTTTGTTGCCTTCAAATTTGGACAACTCTGATTTTCTCTTACCTTCTTCACGCTTCTCCAAACAAGAATTAAAAAAAGTTTGCGCTGTTGCCATATCCAGAGTCATGGTGCGGTTAGAATCCAAAGCATCCAACATGGCTGTTTTAACGATTTCCATATCCAAAGAATCAAGATCATAGCGCTCTCCCAATTGAGAAAGGTATTGACCATAGGACAAACCAATGGCATAGGCCAAACTGTCCTTTTCTGATTTCAACTCAACGGTTCCACCGTTACCACCACAAGAAGCAAAAAACAAGATTGCTCCTACTGCTAAAATTGATAAATATTTCATTGTAGATTATTTGCGTTGCGAAACTACATCAAACCAAGGTTCATTTGACATAAATCCAGTTTTGATTATCGGAAATTTTGTTATTAAATCGAAATCCCAATACTTCCATTTCTTTCAATTCAGATGGATTGGTGATTTTATTTTCCATGGCCAATCGCACCATCTCTCCGCGAGCCTGTTTGGAAAAACTGGAAACACTGACGTAATCACTTCCCTTTTTCACTTTGAAATCAATGTGTATTACAGGACAATTCCTCCATCCTTCAATCATTGCGCTATACTCTTGTGAAGCACAATTGACAATGATCTGGGGTTGCATTTTATCCAGATCCTTCAAAACATCCTTCTTCCAAAAATCATATAGATTCTTGAAATCGCGATGCGGGGTCCATGCCGCTCCAACCATCAATCGATAAGGATGAATGTGATCCATTGGACGCAACATCCCATACAATCCGCTCAAGATACACAAGTGTGATTGAGCAAATGTCCAAGTCTCTGGACTCCAGGTTCTGGCATTCAAACGGGTATATGCATCTCCGTTGTACAGCGCAGCCGCTGGAAATAATGTTCCCCTACCCCATTGCTGGTGCATGATCTTGACATCTTTCAACAACTTTCCTTTGGCTGCCATAACTTTTTCCAAATCATTGCTTTCCAATCCTACCAATGCTTTCATTATTTTCTTTGCACTGGTCGTATGAAGTGGCGTTGAACTTTCAATTCCCAATTCAAAAGATGAGGTATTCATCTTTTTAGCTGGCGAAAGCAAATACAAAATGGAAGACATTAGAAGTTGGGCTTGAGCAAGTATTTGCTGTAAAACTTATCAATCTCCCCTACTGCTTCTTGCGCAGTGTCAACGATGACGAACAAGTCCATGTCTTCTGCATTGATATTGTGCTCAGCATCCAAAAGGGTTTCTTTGAACCACTCTACCAATCCGGTCCAGAATTTTTTTCCAACCAAAATAATCGGGAATCGCCCAATCTTCTCTGTTTGAATCAAAGTCAAAGCTTCAAACAATTCATCCATTGTACCAAACCCGCCGGGCATCACAATAAAACCTTGGCTGTACTTGATAAACATGACCTTGCGAACAAAGAAGTAATCAAAATCTATGCTCTTGTCTTTATCAATGTAAGGGTTGCTGTGCTGTTCGAATGGAAGAACAATGTTCAAACCAACACTGGTTCCATTGCCTTCCTTTGCACCTTGGTTACCAGCCTGCATGATACCAGGCCCACCACCTGTAATGACGCCATAACCTTTCTGTGTCAACAAAAAGGCTATTTCACGGGCCATGCCATAATAGGGATTATCGGGCTTGGTTCGGGCCGAACCAAAAATACTCACGCAAGGACCAATGGCCCCCATGCGTTCATAACCGGTGACAAACTCACCCATGATCTTAAAAATAGACCATGAGTCGTTGGACTTCATTTCATGCCAAGACTTTGCCTTGAGCTTATTCATGATTCTAGAATCTTTCTCCATGTATAAAAAAATTTAAAAGGGCATCTAATGTAAACATTAAAACCGCTTCTTCGTCTTGGAATTGCCTTTTTTATTTTCCTTGGCTGGCCATTTAAACTTTTTCTCATGGAAAGCTCCTTTAAAATCAGGGTTCTCCTTGCGCTTTTGCCAGTCGATGTCTCTGTTCTGCGCAATCATTTCTGATTTAACCGTTGCTGTCATCACAACAGATTCAGGTACCTCACGCCGCTCGATTTCCTGCTTCATGAGTTGCTCAATTTTTCGGACATGATACACCTCCGAAACATCCATCATGCTGATGGCCACACCGGTTTTGAATGCACGACCAGTTCTGCCTATGCGGTGAACATAATCTTCATGCTGGTGAGGAATTTGAAAATTGATCACATGCGAAACTTCAGCTACATCGATACCCCTGGCGGTGACGTCTGTGGTAACCAAAACGCGCACATCGCCGGCCTTGAATTCATCCATGGCGTTAATGCGTGCATTTTGTCCTTTGTTGCTATGAATAACAACTGTCTTTCCCAACTTTTTTTCCAATAAGATCTGGTGAATTTGTGTCACCCATTCTTTGGTGCGGCAAAACACCATCACCCGGGTCATGGTTTCATCCGTTTCCAAAAGATGAACCAAAAGGTTGATTTTTGAAGGATTGTTGGGCACTGAATACAAATATTGCCCTACCGTTTCCGCCGGCGTTGCTTGAGGTGTGACCTCAATGATATTGGGAAACAACAAAAAATTGTCAGCGATGCGTTGCACTTTATCCGGAAACGTTGCAGACAATAGCAATTGCTGTTTCTTGTGTGGTATTTTCTCCTGAATATCTCTGAGCTGCGGCCAAAAGCCCATGTCCATCATGCGGTCACATTCATCCAATACAACAGTCTTGATGGCCTTGGTCACAAAAACCCTTTTGGCATAAATTTCCAGAAACCTTCCTGGCGTAGCGATGATGATATCCACTCCATGCTCCAATTTCTCTGATTGGGCTTTAGGTCCAATGCCACCATACAAGGCGACATAACGCAAATCTGTATTCACAATCAGATTGGCCAAAACCCTTTCGATTTGCACCACCAATTCTTTGGTTGGCGCGAGAACCAAAGCGCGTGGATCTGTTCCAGTGGCGAACTTTAATTTTTGAACGATGGGCAACAGGTAAGCCAATGTCTTTCCTGTTCCCGTTTGCGCAATACCTACCACATCTTGACCTGCCGTAATCATCGGAATAGCCTTCCTTTGAATCTCAGTGGGTTGTTCTATTCCTTGCGCTGTTAGTGCATCAATAAATTGCTTGGTTATCTTAAGCTCTGCGAATGCACTCATTGTATTTTTTCTATTTCTCTGCGATTAATTACGGGGTTGGCATAAATCTGCAACATAATCTCCTTAGCCAAAGCGGAGAATCCTTCCTTGGGCAGGTTGGTCTTTTTGCGGTTTAAACTTAAACGAAACACATTGGCTCTGATATAATTGCTAAAAGCAATTTTTTGAATATTGGAATAATGTTCTTTGTAATCCTTGGTGCCCATCAACAAATCATACGCGATGTAATTGGTAGGCCACAACTTGTAAATGCGGTGCATCTCATTGTCAATGGACTGCGTAAGGTGACGGTATTTTTCATTCTTGTTTTGAATGGCCTTCATTTCGTCAATACGATCATTGAGCGATTCACCCACCGTAATGTTTACCCTACCCTTGTGTCCTGTTATACCGGTTAACATCGACAATACATCCTCTCCCTTTTTCTTCTCATAAGCACCAAACAATTTGAGGTGCATCAATTCATTGGTCTTTAGCATATCGCAAGGATCATATTCATAGCTCACAGCCATTGGAATGATTTGCAACGATTTCAAGGTCTCTTCAATTTCGCCATTGCCAATCATGGCAAACATCTTCAACAACCCAGTTGCTGTTCTGTCATCACCATCCTTGCTTCGACCTTCACGTTGGGCGATCCATATGGAATTGTTGTCCTCTTTGATGGTCTTGCGGATATAATTGGACAAACGCATAGAGTAATGAAAAACCTCTTTGGAGCTTACGTTTCGATTAACAATGAAATTCTTGTTGGCACGAACAATATCCTCAACAACACGGTGCTGCAACAAGTTGTCACCAATCGCAATTTGTGTAGTTCGATAACCTTCCTCCAAAAGACTAACATTGAGTAAGGCACTATCCAAAATAATATCCCGGTGATTTGAGAGAAACAAATAAGCCTTGGTTCTGTCCAAGGACTGAATATTGGTAAAGGACATACCGGAGGTAGTCATCTCTATGACGCGTTTAAATGCGGGACCTGATATCTCTGACTGAAATTCATCTACGGACTTAACGCCACGCATCATACTGTGGATGGCATTCTTGGAAAGTCCGGGATAAACCCATCGAATCATCTTGTAAAACAGCGGTTCATTGAGAATGCGATCGATAGCGAGAACCAACTCAGCATTGGTATAAGGTCTGATGGTATCAAAATTATGAATATCAAAAGTTTCCTGTTCCATGGCCTAAAGATACGATGAAGAGGCGGGTCAGGACTTTTAGATCCAAAAAGTTAAAAACAGAGGTCGGTTTGGAAAAAGACGAATACCGCAGTAAAATTGTACAACTTAAAACCAAGACATGAAGAAAATCTTTACCCTCTTATTCTCTGTTGTATCATTTATTTCATTCTCACAAATGGGAGCCACTTGCACCAACGCCGAGAGTATCGACAATGATTTAGTATACACAACTAGCGCTTCCTACACCACCAGTTACGACGATCATTGGTATGTTTTCATACCTGATTCAGGGGGAATGCACACCATCAGCACGTGTAATTTAGCAGGGTGTGACACCAAAATTTGGATCTATGAGAGCTGTCTAGCAACTGTAACTGAATTTGCTGAGGGTACTTTTAGTTACAACGATGACTTCTGTGGATTGCAATCGAGCATCACGGCCAACTTTGTTGCTGGTAATACCTATTATATACGAATTGGAGATTACAGTGATGCTTGTCCCGATGTTTTTACTTGGAACTTGAGTTTTATGGGGCAGATTCAGGGTTGTACAGACCCCACAGCCTGTAACTACAATCCATCTGCCACACAAGACGATGGCAGTTGCGCTTACTATCCTAGTCCTTTTTGTTCACAACCAGATTTGGAGTTTGATTCACTTGCATTGGTTAATTCTCTGTATTTGTCACAACACTTTTCAGATGAATGCGACATTCAAGAGGGCTGTGTAACAGGATATGGCAACCGTTGGGTTTTGGCTTTTAGTGCAAAAATAAACAACGTAGGAGAAGAAGATTATTATTTGGGCAATCCCAGTAGTAATCCAGGAATGTTCACCACACAGAATTGTCATAATCACACGCACTACGAAGGATATGGTGATTACCGATTGATGGATGTCAATGGCAATATCATTCCAGCAGGACACAAAAACGGATTCTGTGTAATGGACCTTTGTGGCTTTGGGCAATACAATTGCGGAGACATGGGAATCAGCGCAGGTTGCTATGACATTTACGGAGCGGGAACACAATGTCAATGGGTGGATTTGACCAATGTTCCTGCGGGACAATACCGATTAATGGCCATTGTGAATCCCGAATATTTGCCCGATGCATTGGGTAGAATTGAAACGAATAATGAGAACAATGCGGCCAATGTTTGTTTGGATTTACAATGGAACAATGGCGTTCCGGAATTCCAAGTATTGGCAGAGTGCGCACAATACTATGATTGCACCGGTGAATTGAATGGATCTGCAACAATGGACTGTATGGGAGAGTGTGATGGACCGCATTTATTTGCCGATATGAATGCGGATACCACTCTGAACAACGTGGATTTGGGATTATTCATGCAGCAAATGGCAGATGAAGCCATGACGCCAACCACTTGTAATGATCTAAATGGTAATGGCAACTTGACCGTTTACGATTTGGCTTTGGCTCAAAATTGCATGCACAATCAGAACAATGGCACCATGTGGAACAATGATTGTCAATTCCCACAAGATTTGATCAATCCCAACAGCAGCGCGGGAATGGCCATTGCCAATGCAGATGTCGCCAACGGATGGGTTGACATTGAAATCAAAAACTTCAGTCAAAACTTAACTGCATTTCAATTTGCCATCAGCGGCATCAATATTACCAATGTATTGCCCATTTATCCCGGCATTACCAATGTCATGACCGACTACAACAACAGCACCAACCAAGTGTATTTCATGTGCGACGGTATGACACACATTGAATCGAGTACAACAGCGTCAGCATTTTGCAGAATCCAGTTTGATGTAACCACAGCAAGTACCATTTGTATCGATGAGATTGTGGATATTGTGAATGACCAATATGAGCGCGTTCCCAGTTATGTGTATGGTAATTGTGTTTCTGTAACCAATGGCATTCAATCATGGGTGGCCAATGAGCAATTGATTGAAATCTATAACAATCCAGTCAAGGAGCAATTGAATTTCAACATTCAGGCAGCGGGTTTTGAGGGCAGCAATTGGGTTCAGATCTTTGACATGAAAGGACAACAAGTCTTGAATCAGATGATGAACGGAAGACAGCACCAATTGGATGTCCGTGAGTGGGCTGCAGGAGCCTATCAGATGCAAGTTGTCGGAGAAAACAACGCGCGTTTGGTTCAGGGTTGGGTGAAGGAGTAGGCGCTGCGGGAAGAGGTTAATGGGAAAGAGGAAAGAGTGTTAATTCTTGATTTCGCTTGACTGTTTTTTGAAAGCCTCGATTATGCGATGCATTGTATACTCTAGGGTCAGTTTGATAATAAATTGAAATCCGTTATCGAATCCAGCTCCGTAGGAGCGGTATATTAACAGAAAGGAAAACGGTCATAGAATCCAACTCCGTAGGAGCGGTATCTTAATAGAAAAGAAGACGGTTATAGAATCCAGCTCCGTAGGAGCGGTATATTAATATGTTCGAAGGATGCTGTGAGGCAGGAGAGGAGATTCTTTTCTATCTCACCACCTTTACCCTCCTAACCTCCTCACCTACCCTCACGGTATAGATTCCAGAAGCCAAATCTTCTGTGTTGATACGATGTGTGTTTGATGTCAGCAATACGGTTTTGATCAACTGTCCATTGCTGTTGAAAATCATAGCCATTTGTCCGATGTTTTCATTGTTGACTTTTAATTCAAAATAATCCGAGCAAGGATTGGGATAAGCCAACATCGCTTGCGCATTGAATTCACTGATACCCACCGGCGCTGCCTGGGTGTTAAAGGTCCATGGACCAACCCAATTGCCGTAATTGTTACCATCATTGGTTGCGCGAACTTTCCAGTAGTAAGTTGTTCCTGGTGTCAAGTTGGTAGTACTCTGAGCGCTGGCTGTGGGATAATAAATGATGGGAGTGTTGCTGAAATTGATGTCTGTATCCAACATGAAATGATATCCCGTTGCGCCGACATTGTCCGTCCAATTGAAGTTGACTACATTGTAAGCCACGTTATTGGCATTGTTAACAGGAGCGGTCAAATTAAAGGCGTTTAACCCAGCGGTTGTAAATTTCCATGGTCCAACAAATGTTCCCCAATTGGTTCCATCTCCTGCTCTTACCCTCCACCAATAGGCGGTTGCAGGTTGTAAGTTGGTCAATGTGGCAGCCAAGGTTATTACCTCTCCTGCGGCGGCAATATTCACAAAATTGATATCCGTCGCTACTTCCACCTCATAAGATGCCGCGCCAAACGCTTCAGTCCAACTGATGTTCATGGTGGCAAAGTTCTGGTTGGTGCTGTTGTTGGTCGGTGCTGCTAAATTGAAAACATCCAACTGCGGCTGATCATCACCCAAATAGCGACAAATGGCAATGTCATTTCCTGTATAACCCACGCAAACGATCTTGTTGTCATTCTGCACAACCACATCCCAACACTCATTCAACGTGTTTCCGTTGAATGATGTCATGACTCTACCCGTCGCATTAAAAGAATAATCTGCTTGCAAATCTCCAGGGGTAAGCGCGCGCAAAGTGCCAAACGACTTGGCATTGGCTGTTCCTGCCGAACCTGATAAAATGTACTTCCCATCCATGTCAATGGCCATGGCATAGGCGATATCGATATCCGTGCTGACATAATAATTGGATGATGAATTGGCAATGGTTCCTCCGCTGGCAATGGTCAATACCCGAAAATCATAGCTGCCCAAATATGAACGTGTGCCTACCAAAATGATATCCTGATTGGCTGTCATTTCCATGGCGTAACCATAATATGCACCTCCCACCTCTGAGTATGCAAGAACTCCGTCATTTGAAAAAGTATTGTCCAATGTTCCGTTGCTCAATACACGGCATGCCCAGAATTCAGATGAAATGGATGTGCTAATGTACTTCCTCCAACCCACAGCTGAGATTTTTCCATTGGGGGCAACTTCTAAATCTTCCACCATGATGGTACGTTGCAAATCGCCAGAAGTAACAGTTGCTGATAGAATTCCAGTGCTGTTAAAGGTGGTGTCCAAATCACCATTGGAAAGATAACGGGCAATGATGGGTTGAGCGATATTCGATGTTGAAGCGCTTTGACCACCAATGATAATTTTACCCGTTAATGCATGGTGTTTGACAACTTTGATTTCGTCTTGCTGATTGGCGACTAAATCAGTGATGACTTTTCCCGCATTGCCAAAGGCCTGATCCAACAAACCGTCAGCCGTTAGTTTCACTATGGCCGCATTCCTGTTGATTCCATCATCTGAATTTCCAGCCAAGATGAATCCCCCATTGTTGTCCAAGGCTATGCTGTGGACAATATCGTCACTACCCAACTGTAAATCAATGGCTGTGAATCCATTGGTACCAAAAGTGTTGTCCAATGTTCCATCCTCAAAATATCGCGCAGCAAAAAAATCCTTGCCGGTTGCTGCGAAGTTGATGTAACCCGCAATCACAATCTTGCCATCCGATTGGAGGACGACTGCTTTGGCTTCTTCACCCAAATTAGAGAATGAAGTAACCACCTTACCTCCAGTACCAAAGCTGGAATCCAAACTACCTGCAGGTTGAGCCCAACCTGTAATGGCTGCCAAGGACAAAAGACAGCTAACAATCACTTTTTTCATCAACAATTATTTTGTATCCAAAGACAATCTTGCGCGTCTGTCAGCATATGGAGAACCAAACCGACACCCCACCAACGGGTCTTTGGAAAAAGTAAAAATAAAACATAAACACCAATGGCCCATAAAGAATGCAAAGGATGGTAACCAATGCTGCAGCGGCATGGATCAAACATGGGCGTAGCCAAAAGGTGGTCCAAATCAACCAGCATGGTGGCCCACAAAATGATTAGGCACTTCAGCCAATGTTCTCCACCCCAACGTTTTGCAATAAAAAAAGGGAAAGCAAAATGCAATCCGTAATGAACCATAAAGCGCAACACTTCAATCATCGAATCCATACACGGCCTGAATTTCTTTGGCTACCCAAGAAATATTGATAAACGTAAATCCCTGAAGAAAGTCCAATTGTACTGATTCGACTGTTATTGATTTGAGCCGCAACCATTTCTCCAGAAGCTGAAAACAATTCAATCCTGTCCAAATTGTAGGTTGTATTCCAAAACAACTCATTCCCGGTTTGAATCATCACTGGATAATGTTTTCCTTCCTGAATTCCAACGGTTTGACATGGGTAACTCAGGGCGCAAGTATCCGAGTCATAAACAAAATACACGGTGCCCTGAAAATTGGGATCATTGATATTAAGCGCAGGATGATAGGTGGTTGTAGTGCCTCCAAACTGGCCGAAATATTCCATAGAACCAATGGCTACAATTTCACCATTATTGTTCATCATTTGGCTCACATAAGGGTAGTTGATGAAATCGGAATCGCTTCCTTCAAAGGCCACATCAACGTACCAAAGCTCTTCAGCGGTATTTAAGGTGATATTGGTTACGCAGAATAAATCGCATCCAAAGTTACTTTGGCCCACTGAATGTTTGTTTTGAAGCAATAACGTTACAAATATCAAAAAAATAATGTATGTTTTCATGTCACTAAAATAGAGTAAATGCGGTTTATGCTGCAGAAAAAGCTTATGACGAAATTGCCTTTGATATCGGTTCGGAAGTAAAAAAGAAAGCTTTTAACGCAAGGGGCCCAAGGGATTGCGCAACGGACGCGAAGAAATAAATTGTACAATAAAAAGCTTCCCCCATCTTTGTCAAAATTTTAAATGATGAAAACAGCATTGATAACAGGCGCATCTTCTGGGATTGGAAGAGCCATGAGTTTTTTGTTTGCCAAAGACGGCATTGGATTGGTCATCACCGCCCGCAATGAAAGTGCTTTAATCGAATTACAAAAAGAGATCAATGCGCAATATTCAGTGCCTGTAACTGTGATACCTTGCGACCTATCTGAAACCGGCGCTGCTCATGCCTTGCATCAAAACATACAATCCAAAGGCATTACCATTGATTACCTCATCAACAATGCAGGTTTTGGCGATACCGGTTGGTTTGTTCAAACGCAATGGAGCAAGAATGATCAAATGATTCAACTCAACATTACTGCGCTTACTGCATTGTGTCAATGTTTTGTACCTGAAATGAAGGAACGCAAATTTGGACGGATCCTGAATGTGGCTTCAACGGCGGCCTTTCAACCAGGCCCAACAATGGCTGTCTATTTTGCCACCAAATCCTATGTACTGCATTTTTCAGAAGCCATCAATAGTGAATTGAAAGGAACTGGGGTTAGCGTTACTGCACTTTGCCCTGGCCCCACTGAAACCAACTTTGCCAACGCCGCAGGATTCAAAGACGACGGTATATTTGACAAGAATCAAAAATTCCCAAGTGCTGAGGAAGTTGCTCAATTTGGTTATCAGGCCCTGATGGACCAAAAATCAGTTGTTATTCATGGGTTAAAGAATTACATCTTGGCCAACTCAGGAAGATTGTTCCCAAGAAATTGGGTCGTTGCAATCACCAAATGGATGATGACGAAGTAAGACTAATCTTGGTCAAATAAGTCATCCCCCATTCCTACCAAGAATACTTTTTGTTTGCTCCTGGTCATGGCGGTGTACATCCATCTGTTCCACTCATAAGCGGGGGTATCAGGCGCTATGTAGCCTGGATCAATGAATACCGCAGACCATTGCCCCCCTTGTGATTTGTGACAAGTGATGGCATAGGCGAATTTTACTTGGAGCGCATTGTAATAGGGATCTTGCTGAACCTTTTTTCGCATCCTTACAAATCCTTCATCCTCGTAATCTTTGGCAACCAAATTCCAAAGTTCTTTCATTTTTTCGGATGAAAGTGACGGAGTTTCTTCATAGATGGGGTTGCACAATAAGATAACTTCCAACTCAGGCAACTCAGGATAATCCACCAGTTCAATGATAGCCTTGCAAAAACGAAAAGAGCCGCGTTCTTCAAACTTTTGGATGCGCTTGATTTGAATCGTGTCTCCATTGGCAATGAAACCAATGCCCTCGTGTTCCTTTTCCAACCAATAATCGCTGTTGCGCAGGACCATCATGCGGTCCCCAGAATTGATTTCATCTTCTAAACCAAGAATTCGGGTTCTAATCTGTTGGTTGAATAAATTGGCTCTCTTGTTAGAGCGGGTAATGACAATGGTATCATCCATGCCGAATTCACTGTACATGTTTTCAATGAGCGGTTGAACATCACTGTCTACGCGTATGACATCAGTATATCCCTTGGCGATGAACTTGGGCAATTGTTCCGCACGTTGTACAATAAGATAACGAAGTAATGTGGCGTTGTACAATATCCCGGAGTCTTGCGCCTGACGGATAACCTCCTTAAGGTGAATTTCAGCCAAGAACAAATCATAATTCAAACGCAAACCATCAGCAACCAGAGCGGGACTTCTATCGCTTCCAACGGGGGGCAACTGAGCCTCATCCCCTATGAGCATTAGCTTGCAGCGCTCGCCACTGTATACATGTGTAATCAAATCATCCAATAAGTCGCCACTGGCCAAGTCATCAAACTTAAAATTCATGGCATCTGCGCCAATCATTGATGCTTCATCCACAATGAAAATGGTGTCCTCTGCTTTGTTCTCTTTGAGTTCGAACCAAATTTTACCCGATCTATCTGAACGCTTGTAATAAATCTGACGGTGAATGGTAGAAGCTGTTCTTCCAGAATAATTACCCAAAACCTTGGCAGCCCTTCCCGTAGGAGCCAACAATACGACACTCAATCCATAACTTTCCAACGCCTTTACCATTGATTGCACAGTGGTTGTTTTACCAGTACCGGCGTAACCTTTGACCAATAAAACACAACGAGGTTTTGGTGTTGCAGCAAAGCGACCAAAAACATGCAGCAACCTACCCTGCCCTTCAGTGGGTTGAAAAGGAAGAAAAGAAAGTGCTCTTTCCTCAAACATCTGGCTCAGGTTGGATTGACTCATGTTGAAAATTGTTTTGCAAATTACGGAAAGGCCGAAGGATTATGTAGATTCGCAGGACGAATAAATGATGCGAATATTGAGATGACCCATGTGCCTCTTATCGAAGTACCTGAAAAATGGTTGAAGCAATCGGACCAAATGCATTTGGCCCTTCATATCCATGCGGAGGGACTTCAATTGGCCTTGTTTGATTATCAAAATCGACAACCCGTCCATTTGTTTCGGTTAAAAATTCAACCCTGGGAGATACCAGGTTTGATTACCCAGCAAGGTTTGCATCAGTACCTTTTCCGTAAGGTGAGCATCACGTATGACAGTGATAGCTGGACCTTGGTGCCCGAGTTGTTTTTTGATGAAAACAAAATAGACCTTTGGATGGCAGATCTACCAACGCATCAGATGCACCATGCCTTGTTGGCTGACGAAAGAGTTTACTTAATTGATCGGCACCACCAATCAATGGAAAGCATTGCTATGCTTTTCCCTCAAGCTACCGTAAAATGTTGGGTACATCCTTGGTTGCAATTGACCTCACCGCAACAAGAAAAAGGAGAGATTTTATTTGCCAATATCGAAGCAAAAAAAATCAGCATTCACTTGATCAAGCAGGGAAAACGTTTGTTGGCCAATCCTTTTGAATCTAGAAGTTGGGAAGACAGTTTGTATTTTATTTCCGCTGCCATGCAAAACTTCAGTTGTTCAGAAAACACCATGGTCGTGCTTACCGGCGAAGAAGTGAATGAAGAGCTCATTGCGTCAATGGCCCCATACATCAAGGGATTGACACCGTGGCTGCCTCCCATGGGATTGCATTTGCCAAAGAACGAATCTATGCCTGCTCAATGGCACAGTGTTTTGATGCATACATTATGCGCATAATTGGAGGCATATACAAAGGACACCCCATCGAGGTGCTCAAAAAATTCAATGGACGACCCACCACTGATTTTGCCCGTGAAGGTTTAATGAACATTTTGTATCACATGATTGATATGGAAGGTGCGCATGTACTGGATTTGTTTTCTGGAACTGGAGCTCTTGGATTGGAATGCGCTTCGCGCGGTGCCGGTTACATTACATCAGTAGAAATGCAAGCTGCCCATGTGATGCATATCAAAAAGAATCACCAAAAGTTCCAAATCAAGGGCACAGCTATTAAGGCCGATTGTTTGGTTTGGTTGAAACAAAATACAACAACTTTTGATTTGATCATCGCGGACCCTCCTTTTGATTTGGCGCAAATGACGGAACTACCAGACCTCTGTTTACATCACTTGAAAGAAGATGGACTATTGGTTTTGGAGCATGGAAAAGAACATACCTTTGAAACACATGGCTCATTTATCAAAATGAAAAAGTTTGGGCATGTACATTTTTCGTTTTTTCAAAATGTAGAAACATGAAGAGAATAGCTGTATTTCCCGGGTCTTTTGATCCCATTACCAAAGGACACGTCAATGTAGTTGAGCGCAGTGCGCTGCTCTTTGATGATATTGTTGTTGGCATTGGAACCAATACATCCAAGCAATACATGTTTCCTTTGGAGCAAAGATTAGAATGGTGCAGACAGAGTTTTGCTCATGTTCCCAATGTTCGGGTTGAGACTTTTCATGGATTGACAATAGAGTACTGCCAATCCATTGGTGCGGCTTATTTGTTGCGCGGAATACGCAATGGCGGGGATTTCGAATATGAACGATCCATTGCCCACATGAATAAATCCTTGTACCCGTTGATTGAAACCATTTTGATGTTTACCGATCCGCAATATGCATTCGTGCACAGCACCATTGTTAGAGAGGTATTGCGAAATAAAGGAGATGTTTCCTCGTTCCTTCCTTCAGTGGTAAAAGTATATGACGAAAAATAAAAAGGCTTTCATTTTACTGTTAGGTATTCTGTGCTGGACAATTCCAACTTGGAGTATTCAAATAACAGGATCATTTCCTTTGGGGGTTAGCCAAACCATGACAATAGAAGTCTGTCGTGATTTCATTTCAGAGAAAAGAGAGGTTGTAGGAAGAATTCCCATCGACGCATCGGGTCATTTTTCATTTGATATCCCTATTGAAACACCTGCTAATGTTTTCTTTTTTCGATTAGGTCGTTGGGAAGGCGTTTTTTATGGAGAGCCCACTGGTCAATATCAAGTAGAGCTTCCAACACTTAAAAAATCAGTACCAATACAGTTTGACAAAGCTGACATTCCAGTGCTTTGGGTGAGTGGCTCTGATGATTTGCACAAAAGAGTTTTGACTTACTATAAAGACTACAATAACTTTTTAGAAGAACATTATTTTGACTTTGCCGCCGAGACTTCTATAGGTAAGGAAGAACAACGTGTACATTTGAAAAAGAAAGGAAGTGAATTGGACATGATGCCCGAAAGCGATACGAAGAATGACAGTATCCAAATTGCACAATTTGGAAAAATTGTAAAATCATTTGATGATTCATTGCAACAAGTTCTTCCATTGAATCAGTTCAAATTCTTGGATATCCTGCATCAGTATTCCATGGCAAGATTGTATTTGATAGCAAAATCACCTCGTACAGAATTGATGCAACAGTACTTTGGTAGCAACAATGCGCCAGCCTATTACCACCCTGCTTATGTTCAAGCGCTGGAGTTGTATTTCAGCGATTTTTTTATCAAAGGACCTAGTAAATTTGTTCAGGACAGCAAGAAAGTTTTTAGCAACCCCATTGATATCAAACGAATTGAACTCCTTTTAGACGAATACCAATTGTTGGTTGCTTCCCCTCATCGATTGGCTACCATCATTACCTTTCTTCAACACGGGTTCAACAATCAAAGCATTGGATCGATGTCCTATCAAATGCTATTACAGCAAATCGCAGACAAGGGTTTAACACAATCACAGGATTATAGAAGTGCTGAAAGGACAGTCTGTTTTGCTCTATTAGAGAAAAGCCGAAAATGCATCAAAGGATGGGCAATGCCTGCTGTTCAAGGCAAGGATTTAAAGAACAAACATTGGGACATGACCTTGAACGCAGGAAAATTAACCTATGTATTGTTTTATGCAACATGGAACGCTTATGCCATGAAGCAACTGCAAGCCATGGAAAAGTTGGCCATCAAATTCAATGGCGCGGCCCAGTTTGTTGCGGTATGCATGGACGAAGAGGAATCAACCTGGAAGGCTGCAGTGCAGAATAAAAAATGGAAGACCCAGATGGTCTATTTGGGTAATCAGCCAGAGTTGAGGGAAGAATTGTGTTTGAGCAATATTCCTTTGAGTTTTTTACTGGATGACGAAGGAATATTCATCAACGACTACACCCGATTGCCCGAAGATCCACAAATGGGCGTTCAAATAGAGCGTTGGTTGCTGGTACATCCAGACAAGGCCGGAAAAGGCACTTGGAAGGAGAACTAAAAAATTTCAAGGCTAGAAAATAGAGAAATAACATTTATTTTTCGATTCATTATATACATAAGAATTTTAGGTATATATTTGCGCTATGCATTCATCAGAATTTATCAAAGGAACATTGAAAACACTCATTCTCAAATTACTCAAAGAGAAAGGTAAAATGTATGGTTATGAGATTACGCAATGTGTAAAGGCTTTATCTAGGGACACCATTCAACTCACAGAGGGTGCCCTATATCCGTCCTTGCATGCCTTGGAATTAGAAGGAATCGTAACAACAGAAAGTGAGATTGTCAATGGCCGCGCCAGAAAGTACTACAGTTTAACGCCGACAGGAAAAACTGCTGCCAAAGAGAAAATCGCTGCATTGCAGTCGTTTCTGCAAACTGTACAGGTCATTTTGACCGCTGATAAAAAGACAATACAAACGATATGAGTGATGAGGAGATTGGTCAGATAAAAAAACAACTCCTTCAATCTTGCGATGAAGAGCATCCTGTATTTGATAGCTTATTGGATCACCTAGCATGCCTGATTGAAGACAATACAAGCGACCAATCATTTGATCAAAAGTTGGTCATTGCATGGAATACTTTTTCAGCATCAGAAGTTCAAGAAATTCAAAAACAAATAAACACCTATACCCACATGAAAACGCAAAAGTTAGTAAACCAAGGATTGATCTACAGCATGATCTTCAGCATTGGAACAATGTTCACCGGCATGGCCATCAAAATTGCGCACGGACCTGGCGCACTGGCCTTTATTTTGCTATCGCTCCTAACGGCTACCCTTGTGGTTTTGCCTTTGGTGATGATCAAAACCTATCAGCAGGAAGGATTAAAACTGAGCAAATGGAATAACCTCACCCTTGTAATTTCCATCCTGCTTTTCTGTACCGGCGTATTATTCAAAATATCCCATTGGCCAGGCGCCACCGTGCTTATGCTTTCGGGAATTGGATCTTTCTGCCTATTGTACTGGCCGTTTTCATTCATCGAAAAATGGAAAAACGCTGACAACCGATGGACCGTGTTGTTACACCACATGTTGATGATACTTGTGGCGTTGATGATATTTGGGTTGTTTAAAGTATAACAACCAAAATGTTGTATATTAGCAACAAAATGGTTGGGTATGAAAAAGAAAAAAAACTATCTGGAAACTAGCCAAGAATCACTGTTCAGTGTTACTGCTGAAACACCCATCCCTTGGAAATTGAAGGTTGGCAAGAAAACTTACCATTGGAAAAATCAAGAAGAGAGAATAGATGTTGTTCGGGAAGGTTTGCCGTATGAATCCATAGAGTCTATCAGTCATCACATGGGAAGTCCCATCAAAAATGTACTGCAGCTGATGGGTATACCCCAAACCACTTACAACAAGAAAAAGAGTGATTCGGCCATTTTAGATAGAAGGGAAAGTGAGTGGATCATAGCTGTCACAGAATTGATTGGTTATGGCATGGAGGTCTTCAATCACGAAGGAGATAAATTTCTTCGTTGGCTGAGAAAGCCCAATCTAGGCCTTTCCAATCATACGCCAGAATCGCTCTTGGATACTTTCACGGGTATCGCACAAGTCAAAATGGAATTGGAAGGTTTGGACTATGGAGTATTTGTGTGATGAGGGTTTATCGGATTGAAAGAGAAAAATACTTAAAGTCCACGCTTCAGGGAATTGGGGCATCTTTGAGTAAAGGATTTAGATGGAATAGCTTGAATACATGCATGGTCTATGCCGCCGAAAGTAGGGCTTTGGCCATGCTTGAAATCGCAGTTCATTTGGATATATCTGAAGATTTACCCAATGATCGCTATCTGGTCACCATTGACATTCCAGACAACATTCAAATTCTTGAATTGGATCAAAAAAAATTACCCAAGGATTGGAATAGGAAACCACCCATGAGATCCACCCAAATCATCGGAGATCATTTCATACAATCCAATCAATCAGCCATACTCAAAGTTCCCAGCAGCATTATCTCTGAAGAGTTCAATTTCCTCATTAATCCGAAGCATATTGACATCAAAAAAATAAAAGTCATTTCGAAGAAAAAGATTCAGATAGATCAACGATTGAAGTTTTCAATTTAATTTGTGCACATGATTACCATTGAGACCCTCATCAACAGCAATATTGAAAAAACCTGGGATGCTTACATGAATCCAGAGCGCATGATTCATTGGAATTTTGCCGGAGAAGATTGGCATAGTCCACAAGCCACCAATGACCTTAGCATTGGAGGTAAGCGCTATGTGCGAATGGAAGCCAAAGATGGAAGTTTTGGTTTTGATCTTATTGGATTCTACGATAAAATTATCCCTCATCAAAAAATACAATACCATTTAGAAGATAACCGGAAAGTTGTGGTGACTTTTGAGACAACTGAACATGGCGTTAAAGTTGTTGAGCAATTTGATCCAGAGTATGAAAACAGTGAGGAAATGCAAAGAGCCGGTTGGTTAATGATATTGGAAAACTTCCGAAAGCACGTCGAATCAACGCAATAATTTCCAAATGTAAGCTGCGATATAAGGATTGACAGATTCATCAGACCACCGGGCTGTAACCTCACAATGGTTCTTCAAACGAGAAACCAAATACCGTCCATTGGTATTGTCTAAATCGGCAGTTTTTATCCGCAACTTGGCCCATCTCTGTATCCACTGCGTTGGAATGTAATCTTTGATTTGACTCTTAACCCTTGACTTCCAAGATCGCGGATTTTCGTGGATCAGATGTGGCACACCAAGCGGCTTAAAGAGCAACTCATTGGCCTGACTTTTAAAATGCGCACGATGGCGGCGTTGTTCAAAATGACAACTGTAACTATAGGCTAACCATTCCAAATCCCATAGCGGCATTCTCCATTCTATACCGAAATACTCAAAAGTTCTTAGACCATTCAACACATACTTGCTGACCTTCTCTTTGATAAACCAACGTTCATGCAATGCATTCCATTCCTGGCAAGACAGGTCATCACTTGGTTCCAAGGCAGCGTAAAGGATTTTCAGTAATTTATCTTCTACTCCACTTCCTCTTGCAAAAACCAAATGGCGATCTCGCAACCAACGTTTAATTATTCTGGGATGGGCTTTATCTGAGGGATTGACATCAGTCATCACATAACTACCCGCGGGAAGGTCACCGCAATATCCAGGAAGAATGACATCTCCTTTTTTGATGTGTCCATTTTTGGTCAATTCCAATAAAGCAAAAAACTCTTGCTCTTGCGGAGAGGAGACTCCTTGTGATGCATAGTGCAAAAAGTCCCTGCCTTTGCCTCCCATAATTTGCGAAAGCAATTCGGGATTGTATTCGACGAAATGCCAATTGACCTGAAGCTTCTCTGCGATGCTCTTGGCTATTTTAACTTCAGAGCTTTCTGGATTTCCATAGGTGTATGTGACAACATTGGTCAATCCATGTTGAATAAGATTGGATAATAAATGTCGGGAATCCCAACCCCCGCTCAATGGAATCACATAATTGCCCTCTATTTTTTCCGACAACAGACGTTTCATCATCTGATTATTCGCTTGTTCGAAATTCAGCGCAGTCTTGGGTAATACTGCTCCATCTGCTACTGACAACTCTCCGTTGTCTTTTAAAACTATAACTTCATTGGCTTGAATTTGGCTCAAACCTTTCCAAGGTGTGGCATGATCGGGACAAAAAGAAAAGGCTTCAAAATGAAATGCTTGCTCTTCATCCTTTACCAATCCCAGTGAATCACTCATCTTCCAACCATCATCACCAACATGCCATTTATTGTTTTGAAAAATGAAAAACAATGAAAAGCTTCTTCCCTGATCAGAAATTATGGTGCATTCATTTGCATCTGACCTAACAAAGATAAAAGCACCGTTGATGAGACATTGCTTCTGATTTACTTGCCCATTGATATACTGCCAAGCAGCTTCATTGATCAAGTAATTGTCATTTTGATCATAAACATAACCACGAAAAAGACCATTCGCTCCCACGTACCAAGGGAAAACAGTGTGCGTTTCAAGATATGTATTGATCATTTTACCCATTACTTGATTCTCGTTAATCGGTATATCCAATCGCCAATCAACAAGGTCCTGCGCGTTGGATTGAATAATGAACCCCACTTCATTGTAAGAACTTTTGGAGAGTATTCATCATGTTTCTCTAAAACTTGATTCTTCGTCAATTGACTTTCTTCCTTTCTAATGCGATGGCACTCTGCTGTCCATAGTTCTTGGTATTCATGAGATTCCCACCTTGATTGTACACTTTCCAACCATTGACGATCTCCGATACTTACTGTGCCTTTATCATTTTCCAATGTCAATGGAATCCAATGAGGCACAATGCCATCGGCTGAAAAATTCAACTGCAGCAATGCGCCATTTTGGGTTTTGTCTCGACCTTTTTGCTCTTCAATATCAAAAATAAAATTACCCAAAGAATAAAAGATCCACTTCTTTCCAACGGATTGCATGGGTTGCACAACGTGTGGATGGTGGGCTACAATCACATCGACATCCTCATGAATAAATGTCAACAATCTCCTCCTTTTGAATGGGAAAGGAACATCACTGTATTCCTCACCACCATGATAATTCAATACAATGTAATCGCAAAGTATACGAATGGTTTTCAAATGCTTTCGAAAATCTATCAAATTCACTTTTTCTTCATCCTCATGAATAGCGATTAGCGCAATGGTCAGACCATTTAAACAAATACATTGAGGGGTCCAATCCCATCGGCCTCCTGCATTTAAACCCAATGGCATCTCTCCATGATCTAAAATCATTTGAGCAGTCCTTGCCGCTTGGTCAACACCAAGATCATGAATGTGATTATTGGCCAAATTAAAAACGTTGATGTTGCGTTTTGTACAATAAGTCAATGCTAAGAATGATTGCGCAATGGGGTCTCCTTTGGTTCTCACTGAGGCCTGCACAACGCAAGGACCTTCCCAATTCACGACAGTCGCGGCAGCATTATCGAAAACTTGCTGTACTTCGGCAGACCAAATTTCAGCGCCTTCTTGAATTTGCTTGGCATACTTCCCTGTAAAAGCGACATCGCCAGTGAAGATAATTTTAACGGGACTATGTTCACTTTCTGCGGTCATTTTTGAAACAGATTCAACACTCGATTTTCGACTCAATCGCCACAACCATGTAGCCATATACAAAGCCGCTAAAGCGCCAATAGCGCCAAATCCTGCTACTGCAACTTCAAAACCAAATAAGCTTCCCAATAACCAAAGGCTCAACCATCTCAAGGTTAAAACCATTGTATTGTAATACAAATGTTTCTTCAGTTGATGGTGAACATTGATGAGATGGGACAATGGATTGATCCAATACAAAATAAAAATCCAGGGAGCCAGCAAAACAGCGAATAATCCCGCATCTCTATACACTTGCCCAAAGAAGAACTCAAACAAATCTGGTCCCTTCAGCATGAGTAAGGTAAATGGAAGAATAGCGCTTAAACCAAAAATACGCAACCAACCTTTCGTCCAATCATGGACGGATTCAGAATCTGAATCGATTTGACTGGTCTTTACATTGAATACTTGAGTCAATGAAGCGCCAATAAAAGCAATAGGAGCCGTTAAGATTTTATGAGCCAACGTGAAATTCCCCATCAAGGCCGCGTTTCCAAACCATGGCAAAATAAAAAAAGGCAGTTGCCTTGAAACAGCGTTGAACAGTGAAGACAACATGGATGGAACAGGGAAATGTGCATATGCAGCAAAAGCCAAATGCATGGGGCTTTGAAACAATTGCATTGATACTATTTGACGTCGCATATTCCATAGCAACCAACCGTAAGCTGCTGCTTGACCCATTACCCAGGCAATTACAAGTATTCCATTGTAATTGGGAACAATCCACGCGAATGTTATACTAAAAAACAATGTGAAAAAAGATTGAATCATCCTGGACTTGGCCATGATGGGGAATGCTTGAATTCTATTGTTCCATTGCATGGTTGACAAAATGCCACCCTCAAAAAACACACTGCATCCAAGCAGCAATACCACTCCGCTAAAATGATACGGAGAAAAATAATCCGGAAAAACCCAAGCAGTTAAGGCCAATACAATAGATGCCAAAGCACCAAGATAAATGGCCCATCGGCGAGCGATGCGCCACAAAGACCAAGCCTCTGAATGGGCTTTTGGCAGGAGAATAGCGGATTCTAAACCGCCACAAGCCCATACGCTAAAGACACCCACAAAAGCACTGAACATTCCCAATGTGGCCCATTGTTCAGGCGCCAACCACAGGGTGAGGATCGGATAGGATAAAAATGTCAACAACTGAGCGATTACAGAACCGCTCAACAAAGTGATTATTTTTTTAACTAACGACAATGGAATTACTCCCAGGAATATTCGACCATTTTGGTTTTGTCATCATTGACAAAAACTTTCATTTTCTTGCCTGATTGGGTTCGAAGGGGCTTCAGATCAAACGCTAACTTCTTTGTCAACAAAGCTCTGCAATTGTCACCGTTGGCTTTATGCTCCAAAAACAAAGGCAACTGTGGAGGTAGACTCTTTAGCATGTTCCCATGTGTAATCATCTCAAATGTATGGTTCTGACATCCACCGCTATATTGAACCGAGATGTGCAATGAATCTCCTTTCACATTCATCTCTGCAATGGTAAAAGCATCACCTTTTGCGGGTCCCACATAAGCCTTATCGACAGTGATAAAACCCTCATTTCCTGTGAGCATTTCTTGCATCATACCCAAACCGTCTTCTTCTTTCACTATGGGTTGTTTTGTTTTACAACTGTAAATGGTCATTAAAATGAATGCACCTAAAATTACTTTTCTCATGCTGTTGTGGTTTCTAATTGTTTTTGCAAGTTAAACATTTCATCTCTCAAACGAGCGGCATTCATAAAATCCAATTCCTTGGCCGCTACTTCCATTTGTTTCTTGGTGGTTTGAATCAATCCTTGCAATTGGTCCTTGGATAAATACTGATGCACAGGATCTGCGGCCATTGGTGTATTCCAGTCCGTCGGTTCTGTGTATATCTTCTTGGCAGCGGTGCTGATGTGATCCTTTGTCACTTGACGTGGGACAATGCCATTCTCTTCATTGTAGGCCAATTGTTTGGCCCTTCTTCTGTCCGTTTCCTGCATTGTGGACTTCATGCTGTCCGTTACTTTATCCGCATAAAAAATCACACGACCATTTAAATTTCGGGCCGCACGACCCGCGGTTTGTGTCAATGATCTGTGGCTTCGAAGAAATCCTTCTTTGTCTGCATCCATAATGGCCACTAGAGATACTTCAGGCAAGTCCAATCCTTCCCGCAACAAATTGACACCAATCAAGACATCAAACTCCCCTTCTCTGAGCCCTCTTAATATTTCAATGCGATCCAATGTTTGCACTTCACTGTGTATGTATCTGCACTTAACGTTGATTCTGTCAAAGTATTTTGCCAACTCTTCGGCCATTCGTTTGGTCAAGGTGGTTACCAACACACGCTCTCCTTTGTCGACTGTCTTTCTAATCTCTTCCAATAAATTGTCTACTTGGTTTTTTGTAGGACGAATTTCAATAGGAGGATCCAACAATCCTGTTGGACGAACTACTTGATCCACTACTACGCCTTCTGACTTTTCCAATTCGTAGTTGGCTGGTGTGGCAGAAACAAAAATGACTTGATTCTGCATTTCCTCCCATTCATTGAACTTCAGAGGTCTGTTGTCCATGGCGGCGGACAAGCGAAAACCATGTTCCACCAAATTCACTTTTCGGCTTCGGTCTCCGCCATACATGGCACTGACCTGGCTAACGGTGACATGGCTCTCATCAATCACAAATAAATAATCTTTTGGAAAGTAATCCATCAAACAGAAAGGGCGTTGTCCTGGCTGTCGGCGATCAAAATAACGCGAGTAATTTTCAATTCCAGAGCAATACCCCAACTCCTTCATCATTTCAATATCGTAGGTAACTCGCTCTTCCAAACGCTTGGCCTCAGTTTCCTTTCCCTCTCGCTTAAATGCCTCCACCTGCACCACCATATCTTGCTGAATCTCCCAAATCGCCTCATTCAATGTCTCTTTTGAAGTCACGAACAAATTGGCTGGATAAATACGAATGGTCTCGTACTTCATTATTTTTTTTCCTGATGCAGGATCAATACTATCAATGGACTCAATCTCGTTGTCCCAAAACACAACCCGAATGGCATGATCGGCATAAGCCAAGAAAATATCTACCGTATCGCCGCTAACGCGAAATGTCCCTCTAGCAAAATCCACCAATGCCCTGCTGTAAAGGCTTTCTACCAAACGATGAAGAAAACCTTGACGACTCATTTTTTGACCTTTTTTGAGATCAATGACTGATTTATTGAATTCTATGGGATTACCAATACCGTATATACAAGAAATGGAAGCTACAACGATAACGTCTCTTCGTCCAGAGAGCAAGGCAGAAGTCGCACTCAGGCGCATGCGTTCAATTTCCTGATTGATGGCCAAATCTTTTTCGATGTAGGTATTGGTTACAGGAATGAACGCCTCCGGTTGGTAGTAATCATAGTAACTCACGAAATACTCCACCAAATTGTCCGGAAAAAAGGCCTTGAACTCTCCATAAAGTTGAGCGGCCAGGGTCTTGTTGTGAGAGAGTATCAAAGTAGGACGCTGGGTTTGCTCAATGACATTGGCAATGGTAAATGTTTTACCGGAACCTGTAACGCCCAATAAGGTTTGAAATTTCTCATTGGTTTCAACTCCCCTAACCAATTGTCTTATCGCTTCAGGTTGATCACCTGAAGGGGTGAAGGGGGATTGAATTTTAAATTGCATGTACAAATTTAGCGGGGTCTGTGCACAAATGCACTTAATCCGACATAGAAATTTCTTACGGGAGAGGGATTGTAATATCTACCAGCACTATCATTCAGTTGATGAAAGGAGGAATAAGTACTATTAAGAGCATTGTTGATACCAATCATCCAATGCCAAGCAAGGGAGCCATTATTGGATAATCGACTAAAAGCATTACCTGATAATCTCACTTGCATCAAATGATAAGGATTGGCCCACACCGTGTTTTCGTTGTTCAGCGCCATCTTGTCTATCCATTGATCGGAAATGGTAAATTGTATCTTCTCTTTCCATTCGAAATCCCATCCTGCCTGTACTGTATGTAAGGCGGTTCCGGGCATTATTCGGCCTGAAAAATCAACTCCCTTGTTCGTGTAGGTTTCAAAAACATACTCGGCGCGGTGGCCATTGAACCAACCATTGCAGCGTAATGATTTATTGGCCCCAACATAGAAATTGTATTGCATAACAAACTCCCAACCATTTTGTGTTGTACTACCCGCATTGACATAACTTTCTGGAACTGCAGCATTGAAATCATTAGGCAAAATGATATTGGACATTGCTTGCTGATATCGCGCCAATTGCCACTCCATTCCTTTGACAGATCCTTTTAGGCCCAACTCCAACTGTTTGCCCAACTCTGGCTGCAGTGAGACATTGAATTGACCTACAGCGTAATCGACTTGCTCGAAAACATTGGGGTTTGAAAATCCAGCGCCATAGTTGACAAATAGAAATTGATCATTATACCACTTCAAACTTGCAGCCACTCTAGGTGTCCAATTGGGGTTCCAAGAAAACGAATGATCCTCTTGATCAGCAGATCCGTATTTCCCTGAAGCGGATACATTGGTTTGGTGTTGCGCAAAACCAGCTTGGATAAGGCCAATGTCTCTCCATTTCAATTGACCACCGACATGCGCAAATCCTTGCCAATAATCAATGTCGTAGTTGTACTTTAAGTCACCGCGATTTCCATCAACCAAATAAAATTCTTCAATGGTAAATTCTTCTTGTTGCAACTCAAACCCTGACTTCAAAGTGAATGACCAGTTCTTGTTTTCGATAAGCTGATAGCTCAACATCGCTCTGCTGTTGAGTCCCCTATTAGACTCATCCTTAAATCCAGAAAATGCTGCACTTGTTCCGTAGGGGTTGGTTTTGATACTACCCTGATAGCTTAACCTCCACATGGCTTCCCATTTGCTGTTCCAGTTTCGGTCTTGGCCAAAACCCAACATCCAACGATTTCTTTCCAATCGTGCTTGATTGGCCAAAGAGAAAGGTCGGGCCGCTTGAGGGTTCAATGTGACGTCTTTTTCATTCAAGCTACCCGGTAATCCCCATTGTCCTTGATGGTATTGGAACTGGGTAATATTGGTTCCAATCTTGTCACCATCATTCCTTATGCCCCATTTGAATAAGCTTTTTACCTCTTTGTGAACGGTTAATAGCAACTGGTTCCTCGCATTGGATTCTTGTTGGCGATATCCTCTTGTTCCTGCTTTCACATAGGCAATTGAAAGTTGTCTTTTATTATAAATTTCAGGCAAAGCGACATTGACTCCATACTGCAACCGGTAATAGCCCCAACTGCCCATGATTAAACTAGACTTGGCCGTATGTGTGAGATAATTGGGACGCAAACCTTTCATCAAAATCACTCCACCAGTTCCGTTGCCGTATTCAGCAGCGGCAGGGCCCTTGACAACTTCAGCTTCTGAAACCCACATGGGGTCAATGACCTCCATCGGTGTTGTTCCATCAGGAGAAGTCAATGCAAATCCATTGAAATACATGCGTACATTGCGAATGCCAAATGTGGAGCGAAGCATAGAGCCGCGAATATTGATGCGTGGACTGCCTCCTTGACCTCTGGACTCTAACATTACACCAGGAATGGCATTTAATCCTTGTTGCAAAGAAGAGCCATCTGAATTCCATTGTTTGAAATTGAGAATACCGAGCATCGCTGGTAATTGAGCATTTTTCAAGCGAGATGAAAAAGCTGAAATCTGGAGGGTATTCTCTAAGTGGTAGTTGGGCTGAAAAAAATAATACGCTGTTTTTTCGGGATTACCCCAATAGGCATAATTGATAACGTCCGATTCATTGAAAACCCATCGATTACAATCCCCTGAATAGCAAATCATCAATACGTCGCCGTTGGACATGTTCAAGTTAACGCCATTCTTTGGGTTAAGGTGTGTACTTTCTCCAGTTGTCCAATTGACACAAGTCCATAAGGCTGCTGTTGTATCCAAAGACAATTCATCATCAAAGTGAACAATGATTTTGAAAGGCTTGCGCTCAGTTTGTTGGGCCTGCGACGAAAAAAAACAGCCCATCGTGAAAACGAGGGCTGCTATCCTTTGAAGATTCTTCATTAATGCGTTACCACAAATGTTTTGGTCACGGTTCCTTTAAGGCTCGTGCAACGAACGAAATAATTTCCCGCTGCCCAATTTTGAGCATCCCATTTCATTGTTGCGTTATTGACCACAGATGTATTCACCACTTGGCCATTGAAATTGATGACTTCAACCGTATTTCCTATAAAAGTTGAACTAAAATTCAAAGACAATTCATTGGAAACAGGATTGGGGAACACCGTTATGTTCTGTTCTGGTTCGTGACTCAACACCGAAGTATTGGTGTAAGCCAAGTTTCTGAATTCCTTGATGATGTTTGGCCCTGCTCCGGGATATGATGAACCATTTAAAGCCATGTACAAAGCGCCAGTATGTGGGTTGACACAAAAATCACGAATGCGTTGATTGAAAACTTGGAAGTAGGTATCCTGCGCATCAACACAGGTTGCTGTTTGTCCATCGGCGCTCAAATGAATTACTGAAAGACGCTCGTAGGTTCCACCCAAACCACCCAACACAGCCATCAAAATACAATTCTGCCATTCAGGAATGGCGGGGTGAACATAGTATTCCAAACCATTGACAGCTCGGCATGGTGACCACTCTAAAATAGGTTCCTTGACGTTATTGGCAGCACAATAGGTTTGCTCAGCTGTTGTGTTGCAGGCTCCTTGAACCGTTGGCCAACCGTAATTGCGGTTGGGTTCAATGATATTCAATTCATCAGAACTATTCTGACCGTGCTCACTTTCGTAAATGATTCCATTGGGACCAACACAAAGACCTTGACCATTTCTGTGGCCATAAGAATAAACATACGAGGCCGGATCAGGATTGTCCGCAGGTATAGAACCATCCAAGTTGATGCGCAAAATTTTGCCATTCAATGAATTCAGATTTTGGCTGCTTGCTCCCTGATCACCAGTGTCGCCGGTGGTCATCAAGATTTTATTATCTGGGGTAATGATAATTCGAGATCCATTGTGAATAGCAGCACCACCGATTGCATCAATCAAAATGGTCTCATTGACTAACGCTGTCCCGTCGTATTCAAACATGGACAAACGTTCCTTAATGGTGTTAGCACCTTGGTTGTAATTGTATACAACGTAGACCTTTGGGTTGTTTAAAAAGTCAGGATGCAGGCACATGCCCAACATACCCGGCTCACTGCCTCCGTTGTATGGTACCGTCTTGGTCAGCAAAGTCTCATAATTACCCGTTGCTGGATCAATGCGCAGGACATTACCCTTTCTGGTTGTGCACCAAATGTGATCATCTTGTCCCCAAACCAACTCCCAAGGGATTTGGACACCCGTTACCAAGTCATATTCCGTCAAAGTGGTGTTTCCCACTTGGTGCGTGTTTTGAGCGTTTACGCAATAGGCGAATAGTATGCCTATAACAACTACTAGTTTTTTCATCTTAAAGGTAAAAATAGATGAGTAGCGGCTTCACGACAAATTT
>CAZNVU010000012.1:27652-35293 GCA_964576575.1 uncultured Chryseobacterium sp. | reverse complement strand
TGATTTGGATCCTCATTCAAAACATAACTAAAAACGCCTTTGGCATTGGATTGATAAACGATGAAAGGATCCCAATTAAGCCACTGCTCATTTTGCTTTATAAAACAATCACCAATTTCATCTTTCATCCCCCCCAATGAATGACGTACAACCAGCTTCTCTCCTTGTGCATATGCGTCATCAACACCAATATACTTCCAAGCAATTTTATGGGCGTTACCTTTAGCATGGACATGCCACTCATACTTAACACCTTTCTGTGGGTGCAATTTCCAAATCAAATCTATACCCGGATAAACATTGTACTGAATCACTTCATTAAAACTTCTGCACGCGCTAGCCCATTGATTTCTGTTGTTTCCGAGAAAAAAATTGAATCTTTGAGGAAACAGTTCATTGCCTATTGAAACCGAACTCCCTTCTGTTTCTTGCCATTTGACATCGAACACATGCCCCTTAGTACGAGCGGCATTGATATCTGCGATTGCATCACTTGATGCATGATGCCAACCAGACAAATCCCATTGATGAATGCGAAAACCATCTTTTAGAATAAACAATTTACCCTCATGAATATCAACGGCAAAAAGAACCTCCTTGGGCCATTGGCCTTTATTCTCAACAAAACCAGATTGAGCCCAAAATGCAGGAGAGGAAAACAAAAAGAATATGGCTACTAATCTTCTCATGAATCAAGACGAATATACGCCTTGCCCCTCAGAATCCCTTGAAACACCCTGATAAAGAACAAAGAAATTAAAATGAAATTTGCCCATCCTAATCCCCCTTCATCCATTCGCAACGACCATTTCTTTCCAATTAAATCAGGTGAATTGAAAAGGAATGGAATCATTGCAAAAAACAAAGCGATATAGATTACACCAACCTTTTCGGTTTTCTCTATAGAGAATAAAATGAAAAGAAAAAGAGGCATTGAAAAAAGAAAATGCTCAGTATCTGTGTGAGTCAATGAAGGAACCAAAGCAAAAATCAAGAAAAACAAAATGGTTAAGTTGGCTTTTATCAGCTTCTGCCAGTAAAACCACAAGATTAGAATTAACAGACCAACAAAAAGCAATACAACAAACACATAACCCATTTTTGGTTGGCTAATCCATTGCGAAACTATAGAATAAAAAATACCATAAAAAGTATTGGGACTTTGATAAAGTGCAGCGTTGTGCGCAGCCATGGTTTTAAACCAAGCTTGATTCAATTCAAAAAAATCAATTGGTCCGCAAAAAACAACGGGCAAAAGAAACAATGATAAAATGGCTATGCCGAAATTTTTCAACAAATCCCATTGTTTTAGCAGGATAACTAGAGGCAACGTGATAACAAAATGAGGTTTTACCAAACAAACAAAGGCAAGAATCCAGCCAGCCCATTTCCATTTTGCAAATTGTATCTGATACCAAAACCACATAAGCAACACCAATAATAAAAAGTTGATATTCCCTAAAAAAAGTTCTCTTTCCAAATGGTCGCCAAAATAGACCAAAGTCATCCAAAAAACGGCCGTGATAGACCAATAGCTATGGGCGCATTTCAACCACTTAGCCCATTTCTGCATCATTTTGACCATTAGAAAAAGCAAAACAAAGTAATATAATGTCGATGCCCAGAAATAAGGTAGAAAAATAAAAGGGACAAAAGGTATCAAAGCCGTTAGTGAATATTTGTAGAATCCACTAGATAGGCCATATGACTGACCGTAAACTTCACCATCAGACAACCAATCAGCAGCTGCTCCGTAATAAACTTGAAAATCCCACTGATGAAAACGTCCATTGATGATCATCAGCATCCAATATGCTATGCCAAACAACCAAGGAATTCTATTGGACCACTTTCCCAAAGCTTGAAACGATTTATTCTTGAATCAACTGATGAAATTTCTTCTTAAACTTATTCATCTTAGGGGTGATTACCATTGAACAATAAGGTTGATCCTTGTTCAAGTTGTAGTAATTATCATGATAATCTTCTGCCGGATAGAAAACATCAAAAGCCTTTACCTCCGTAACGATAGGACCGCTCCACTCTCCACTCTCTTGTGCGGCTTTAACCGCTTTTTCAGCAATACCTTTTTGCGATTCAGAATGATAAAAAATAGCTGACCTGTACTGGGTTCCAATGTCATTTCCTTGACGATTCAACTGCGTTGGATCATGCACCGTAAAAAAGGCTTCCAATATGGTAGCCACCGAAATAATGGTGGAGTCAAAAACAACCTGAACAACCTCTGCATGACCAGTATTTCCGTTGCAAACTTCTTTGTAGGAAGGATTTTTAATAAATCCACCACTGTATCCGCTTTTTGCGCTTACAACACCCTTGAGCTGCATAAATGCTGCTTCGACGCACCAAAAACAACCAGCACCTAAAGTGATGGTATCATTAGCGACGGCTAGGTTAGATGGAGAGGAAGAATCTATCATGGCAACTTTTTGAGAATTTGAACTCACACATCCAAAGATGAGAATAATAAAGGCTAACAGAGCAACTATCTTCATTATTTAAATTCTAAATCTAAGGAAACCAAAGGCTAATGATAGCGTTGGTTGATTATTGGTTATAAAAGTAACCAAATCTCTAGACGCAATGCCCCATTCATAAATACCATTGAAAGACATTTTTGAAATTCCAGCAGTGATGCGAGTTGAACTATAATTACCACCTTTGGTAATTCCCATGGAAATCTTAAAATCCAAAGGCAATCTAACTTCAGCACCAGCAGTGATTACTGCCTTTTGCACATTGGCTACAGCATCATTCATGGGAGCAACCCAATCCAATCCCAACTTAACCCGATCTATAAGATACAACCCAACACCCAGACGAAACATCGTAGGTAACTTTGTTCTGTATTCATTGAAGCTTGTTCTCCAATCAATTAAATCGCTACCCAAGGATATTTGACCAATGTTGTTGGCTATATCAGCACTCTGCATACCGCTGTAATCTAAAGTCAACAATGTATCGTCTGAAAACTGGTAGATCTCAGTTCGCCAGTTCACACCGCCTATATCCGTAACTGCAGCACTGACAAAAAGATTTTCACCATATTTCATTGTTACTCCTAAATCCAATCCCGTTCCAAATCCGATAGGTGTTGGACTTACTAAGGATGGTTGGAATTTACCAAAACCAGATGGCACGTTGTTCTCATCATACTGAATGGAGAACATGGGACTAAATCCTGCAAATGCCTCTGTTGTGCCATTCTTAGAATCCAAAGTCATTAGAGCCTGACCTCGAAGCAACTTTATTCCAACTCCAGCATAAATTGACCACAAGTTGTTCTCAATGATTGGTCGTGAGTATGCGAAATTAAACTCACGTAACCAAGAAAAATGAATCTTTGTCCCTTGGAGCAAGTCATTCATACTGGATGAAGACGCATTGGCCAGTCCTTGAATAGTGCTAATCAAAGCGGTGTCAGCGCCCAACTGGGACAAATAGGCATTCAATTCTTCCGGATTATTTGAAATTGTATCAATAACCCCATTCTCCAATTGAATTTGTAAATCCTGAAAAATATCATTGGCGTTTCGACCTAACCAAATCAACTCAGAAACCTTAGGACCAAACTGAGAATAAAAATCAACCCTGTCTTTAACTGCAAAAGCAAAGGAGCCTATTTTTCCGGCATTGACAGAAAACCCAATGCTTGTAATATCCAAATCAAAAGCATTGCTTTCTTTCGAAAACTGGGAAGCGTATTCCAACTGTTTCGAAAGATCTAATTGTTCAAAATCACTCCTGAAAATATTCTGAAACAATTCACGCTTAGCTAAAATACCTGAATGCAGTGAAAATGCAGTTTCTGCAAATCCAAAAGCAACTCGTCGATCTTGCTTTCCATATTTGACTGAAGTATTAGCAGGATTGATTCCAAGGCATTGATAGTCCGTGGCAAAAACAGTAGCTTGACCGTGTCCTGTTAAATTAAAAGACGAAAACTCTGTTTGTGATCTGCCAATGGTATTAAAAATCAAAAGCAAAAATGTGGATATAAGAAAGTTTCGATTATTCATGAATGATTGTTTGTTTGTACAAATATCGCTTTTGTGAAGATTCAAAAGGCCTGTAAACGAAAAAAACTTCGCCTCCCCTGACTTTAATCTTCTCACAATAGCGGTAGGCCAATTCCATACAAAGAACCAGCTTGTCATTCAGAGCATCCATCTCATACCAAATTATCTTGCCTGACTTTTCGTATGCAGTATACAGTTTATGCGTAACTGCATCTCGCCAAACTTCGCCTTTCCACTTACCAACTCCCTTTAACTTATGATGATGACAGGGTTTTACATCAATCTTGTTTCCATTACAATTGTAAAATGTCACCACATCATGCAAATGATCAAAAACCATTATTGTATCTCCCAATAATATCAAAGGTGCATAAATTGGGGAGTGGTATGGCTTGTTGGGAAACCCGCTCATGTATGCGCCAATAATCTCTTTGTCTATTTTGTTATCCAATTCAAATTGAAAAGCTTCCAACTTCTCCCTCGGACCTAAATATTTATACTCACTACGAAAAAGTTCCATCTCCTTCTCATCTTGAATGTAATGCAAGGCAATCCATTGGGAGTCTTCAGGTGCTTTGTAATAGCTAAATGCAGGATAATCTGGATGAAAATCGGTCACTACAAACTCGTCTTCTTTCAATTTTTCCACAACTGGTTTAAAATGTGGTTTAAAGATTGAATCTGGGAGCAAAACCAAATGCTCATCGACTCTCAGATAATGGTTTTTTTCACCTTCAACGATAACTTCTCCTGGAAACTGAGGATAGAATCCAATGGCATTCTCGTTTAGATGCATGCTCACCCATTGTCTTTGACTTTGTAATCCTGAATTAAAAGCGATTCTCACATTTTCAAAAATGGTACGATTGGCATCCTCTTGTCGCTTCCATCGTTTTTCTTTTTCATAAACCAACAGCACCAACTCACTATTAGAATCCCACATGAAATCCCCCACATTCCAGGTATCAGAACTAAATACAACACTTGGGCCAGCAGTGATAACCAATGGCATTTGCACATTCATTGCGACGATAAGCTCAAAGACTTGACCTCCGTCAGTGTACTTACTGTATAGGGTCTGAAATCCTGCTGCTACTATGGTCAATCTTTCTCCCTTCTGAATTGATCCAGCTTGAAAAACACCCAAAGAATCAGTGTAGCAGGAATAACCGCTCTCTGACAATACATAAGCGCCCGAAACGCTATTTTGGGTTTCTGCTGACCTCACAATACCCAACTGCTGAGAAAAAGAAAGGGTTGCTAAACAAAGCAACCCGACTATCATTAATGTCTGTTTCATATCAGCATGATGCAATAAACACCACTATTTCACATTAAACAATGCGCATATTCCATTGGTGCTGATCTGTCTCAACGCCTCTTTTCAATCTATCAAAATAAGGGGCTATCCGATTGGTAAATGTCCAGGTAGTGGTATCGGTTAAATGGTATTCCACTCCTTGATACAAAATGGTTCTAATGGGCGCAATAGTTGCTGCAGTGCCGGCTCCAAAAGCCTCATCTAATTTACCCTCTCTCAACAAATCAATCAATTCAAACACGCTGATTTTACGTTCCTCCACCTCAAATCCCCAGTCTCTGGCAACTTGTAAAACGCTATCTCTTGTTACACCATCCAAAATAGAATCGCTCAATTCTGGGGTGAATATTTTATTACCCGATCTAAAGATAACATTCATGGTACCGCTTTCCTCCAAGTACTCATGGGTCTGAGCATCTGTCCAAAGTATGGCATTGTAACCGTCATCCTGGGCTGTTTTGGTTGGCCACAAAGCAGCACCATAATTTCCAGCCGCCTTGGCATGACCTGTTCCACCCTTGGCTGCACGCGTATACTTGGGCTCTATCTTTACTTTTACCTCTCCGGTGTAATACTTGTTTACTGGACAAGTGAAAATCACAAACAAATAACTTTCACTCGGGCGCACACCTACATACTCATCAATGGCAAACATGTGCGGGCGGATATATAAAGACTCTCCTTCACCCTTTGGAATCCATTCATGATCCATTTCCACCAATTGTCTTATGGAATCTACAAAAAGACCTTCTGGTAGAGGTGGCATGCACATTCTCTCCGCTGATTTATTGAAACGAACTGCATTTTTCTCTGGACGAAAAACAAACACCTCTCCCTCATCATTTTTAAAAGCTTTCAACCCTTCAAAAATAGCCTGACCATAATGAAGAGCAGAGATTGCTGGTGAGAAATGCATCGGGCCATACGGTCTGACTTGGGGTGTGCCCCATTGCCCATCGTGGTATTCTACCACTACCATATGATCGGCGAAAACTTTACCAAATCCTAAGTTATCCCATTCCACCTGATCGATTCTACTCTTATCGACCTTTTTAATATCCATCATCGTTTTAGCTATCATTGAGCAAAAATTTAGGCTAAGCCCTTTGAGGCAAATGTAAATAAAGTTTTGAAAGACTAAAAAAATAAAGCACGCTACTGAACAACAGCTGAATCCGCACTAAAAAGGAACTTATTCGGGCTGACCAGTTTGGTTTTCACTGCATACATCACAATGGCTGCCGTATTATTTACGCCCAATTTCTGCATAATGTTTTTTCTATGCGTATTGATAGTATGTTGTGACAAGTACAGCCTTTCTGCAATCTCCCCGTTTGTATAACCTTCAGCAATGTACCGTATTACCTCCAATTCACGATCAGATATAACGACGGCATTGCAATCAGCTTCCAAAATTTGTAAATCCTCAACATTGATATTCTCTCTTCTGATTTGATCCAAAACTTTACCACAAAAAAACCTTGAACCATTGTAGGTTTCTTTTATACTATCGATAATCTCATGAAAATCACAATCTTTACGAATATAGCTTTGAAACCCCCCGCGCAAGGCTCCTACCATGACTGACCCACTCTCATTTCCTGTAATAGCTAACCATTTCAATTGAGGAGCCCTCTTGAACCAACGATTCACATTATTCAGCGTAAAACCAGGAGCAGTATAATCCATCAATACAACATCAACGGAAAAGACAGCCAACGCATCATTCAATTCAGCATCATTGGTAACCTCAGCAACCGTTTGATAGTCGTCACACTGAGTCAATACACTTCTGAGACCAGCACGGACAAGAAAGTTATCATCGGCAATAACGACATTGATCATGATGCAAATATAGGCATGGTTTCACTTATCAATAATGATTCTAAATAAATTTTATGAATAAAAAAAGGAGCCATAAAGCCCCTCTTTTAAAAAAAATTAAACCACCCATTATTTGAAAGCATCAAACCCAGTCACATCCATTCCTGTGATCAACAAATGGATATCATGTGTTCCTTCATAAGTAATCACTGACTCAAGATTCATGCTGTGACGCATCAATGGATACTCATTGGTGATTCCCATTCCGCCCAACATTTGACGTGCTTCACGCGCAATGTTGATGGCCATGTCCACGTTGTTTCTTTTGGCCATGGATATTTGCGCTGAGGTTGCTTTGCCTTCGTTGCGCAATTGTCCCAAACGGAGAGTCAACAATTGGGCTTTGGTGATTTCTGTAATCATCTCAGCCAATTTCTTCTGCTGCAATTGGAATGC
>CAZNVU010000012.1:0-27552 GCA_964576575.1 uncultured Chryseobacterium sp. | reverse complement strand
CTTTGGTGATTTCTGTAATCATCTCAGCCAATTTCTTCTGCTGCAATTGGAATGCTCCAATGGGTTTTCCAAATTGAATGCGCTCTTTGGAATAACGCAAAGCAGTATCATAACAATCCAAAGCAGCACCAATTGCACCCCAAGCGATACCGAAACGAGCAGAATCCAAACAACTCAATGGTGCACCCAAACCACTGCGACCTGGTAACAAGTTTTCCTTTGGAACTTTTACGTTATCAAAAATTAACTCCCCTGTATCAGAAGCACGCAAACTCCACTTTCCATGCATGGTAGGAGTGGAAAAACCTTCCATTCCACGTTCAACGATTAATCCATGGATACGACCTTCTTCATTCTTGGCCCAAACCACTGCCAATTGCGCAAATGGCGCATTTGAAATCCACATCTTGGCGCCGTTCAAAAGGTAATGGTCACCCATATCTTTGAAGTTGGTTACCATGCCTCCTGGATTAGAACCATGATCAGGCTCAGTTAAACCAAAACATCCCATCCATTCGCCTGAAGCCAACTTGGGCAAATACTTCATGCGTTGTTCTTCAGAACCGTATTTAAAAATAGGATACATCACCAAAGAAGATTGAACGGAGGCCGTAGAACGAAGTCCACTGTCGCATCTTTCCAATTCTTGCATGATGATGCCATAAGAAATCTGATCCAAGCCGGCACCACCATACTCCTCAGGAATGTAAGGACCAAATGCACCGATTGAAGCCAATCCTGGTAAAAGGTGTTTGGGGAATTGACACTTCTCTGCAGCCTCTTCGATAATCGGAGAAACTTCCTTCTTAACCCATGCGCGTGCCGCGTCACGAACCAACTTGTGTTCATCTGTCAACAACTCATCCATCATGTAGTAGTCGTGACCTTGGTATAAATCTGTTCTCATTGCATTGATGATTAGGCGACAAATATAAGCAACCACCCGATTAACTATCTTTGATAAAAAACAGAAACATGAACTTTTCTCCGTTGAAACTTTCCCAGCTCAAATGGTCCATTCTAACCACTGCTCATCGTTTTCCCTTCATTATTGCGTTGATGTTTGTTGCGACATGTTGTGCGATTTGGAACCTAGTGATTTTTGACATCGATGGAATAGATGAATCGGTTAGTTTTGAAGGGTTTCGTTGGGCTATAATTCTTGGCAGCGGACTGCCATTATATGTTGGCTTTTTCATCTGGTATGAAAATCAACAATGGAGCATGCGTATCCCTCGGGCTTTGATTTTTGCAGCAATCATTGGAATTCACATTTACATTGGTCAACACATTCTTCAATTTGACCTTAACAATGGCAGTAGACAGCAACCATTCTGGATTTTTTCCTGGCTAATTGTTGTTCACCTGATTCCGGTCGTCCTACCCTTCTGGCATGCCCGAAAAAAAGAAGACTTCTGGTCGTTCAATTATTGGATGATGAAGAATTTTCTAGCCAGCTCTTTTTACATTGCGCTCATCTATGCTGGCATTGCACTGGCATTGAGTGCAACACAATTGTTGATCTACAAAGACCTTAGTCCAAAATTCTATGCTTTGTTTTTCTTCCTTCTGGTTGGTATTTTTCACCCCATCTTCTTTCTCTCTTCGGCTCCCCAAGAGGAAGAAACCGATAATAGTGAAGCCACTTTGCAGCCCCTGCAAAGGATTCAACAATGGATATTATCGCCTTTGGTCATTGTTTACTTGACCATTCTGTACCTATATGCCGGCAAAATCATTTTCACCGCCACACTTCCCAAAGGCTGGGTAAGCATTTGGATTTTGCTTTTCTGTTGTATTGGTGTAATCAATTGGCTTTTAGGACAACCTTTTAAAACCGAATTCTCATCCAAATGGTCGATTACTTCCCATAGATTTTTCTGGTATATCATTCCGCTGATTGTTTTACTTTGGATTGCGATTGGATACAGACTGCTTGAATATGGACTAACAGAAACCCGCGCCATCGTTGTGTATTTGGCTTTGTTCTTAAGTCTAATCACCGTTTATTTTGGTTTTTTTCCAAAAGCTAAGCTAATCGCATTGCCTCTGAATTTGCTCATCATAACCTTGCTCTTTGAGCACGGAGGTCCTATCTCAGCCCGAAGTTTATCCTTTCAATCGCAACTAAATCAATGGAACAAAATAAAAGAACAACCTTCTGCTTTTACTGAAATACAAGCCAATGACGTTTTAAAATACTTATCCAGATATCATCCGGAACAAGCTAGCCAGTTTTGTGTTCAATGTCAACCTGAAAATTTAACGATTGAGGTAGTTGATGATTATTCTTGGGCCAATGGGCAAATCAAGGGAGGAAATTTTTCTTTTCAAGCAGGTACATTTGAAGCCGCAGTGAGCCGAGTTGTTCAATTCGAAAACCATCAATCGATAAATCTTAGTGGATTTGAAGAAATGATTGAAATTACAAACCAAGAAAGAGACTTTCAATTCTCGAATGGCATTCAAGCAAAAATCAACACGGAAAATGTAGATGACCCGAATCACCAAAATGAAAGTGTGCAAATTCAATTGCGCCGACAGGGAAGCCTAATTCACACTGCTTTTATTGGCGAAATAAAAACCAAAGCACAACAATTATGTAAATCTAATCTAGACGGTATTATTCAGGAACAATTCATCATAGACTTTTCATACAACTTGGATCAATACCGCTTCATCGTTTCTGAAATGAATTATGACACGGAAACGAGGGATCTTTATTACATCAAAGGACACTTGCTTTACAAACCAAAAAGATAAAGTAAACGGAATATTGCGTTATAAAAATTGAAAAACACCCATTAAGAAGGTGATTCAAAATATGTAATTTTGTCCTAATAAATTATCGAAATGAAATACGCAAAGTGGATTGGTGGTGGATTGGGTTGGGCTTTGGGCGGACCTATCGGAGGTATTTTGGGTTTTGCATTTGGCGCTATGGTGGATGATAAATCCCTCAGCGCCCAAAAGCAAACAGCCCAAAGACAACGACAATACAACCCAAGGAACGATTATCAATCCTATCAATCTCAGCGACACAGAACCAGACCTGGTGATTTTACTTCTGCCTTGTTGGTTCTTTCTGCTGCTGTAATGAAAGCCGATGGAAAACACATGAAGAGTGAGCTTGATTATATACGTGCTACCTTCAAAAGTCAGTTCGGGGAGGCTGTAGCTGCAGAACAAATCGGCATACTCAAAGAATTACTCAACAAGCAAATTCCAGTGCGTGATGTATGCGAGCAAATCAAATATTACATGGAACACGCCATGCGTTTGCAACTCATCCATTACTTGTACGGTATTGCCAAAGCTGACGGTAATGTTGACGCTAGTGAAGCTGCTTTGGTTGATCAAATTGCCTATTACTTGGGTGTGTCTGAAAGTGATCGTTCTTCCATCAGGGCAATGTTCTACGAATCATCTGATCGTTCTTATACCATTTTAGAAATTAGCAAATCAGCCAAAGATGATGAGGTGAAAAAAGCTTTCCGCAAGATGGCCATGAAGTATCATCCTGATAAAGTGCGCGATTTAGGAGAGGCACACCAAAAAGCGGCTCAAGACAAATTCATTGAAGTTCAGAAAGCCTACGAGAAAATCTGCAAAGAGCGAGGCATCAAGTAAAGCCAAGAATTTCTTATCTTCGGGGGTTGATATGAAAAATATAACCCTTTTCCTTTCCGTCGTTTTATTGTTGTCCTCATCGATAGCGAAATCTCAGGATTATTTCCTCAATGGCAATGCTATAGCAACTGGAAACAATTGCTACCAGTTGACTGATATTTGGAATAATCAAAATGGAACCGTTTGGTACGCCGATCTCATCAACTTGGTTGAAGATTTTGATATCACTTTTTACATGAATCTTGGAAACCAAGATGCAAATGGTGCAGATGGTATTTGTTTTGTTCTTCAAAACATAGGAAATGATGCAATAGGTGTTAGTGGCGGTGGGATGGGCTATCAGAGCTTCACTACTTCGCTGGGAATTGAATTTGACACTTGGCAAAATAATGAATCCGGAGATCCGAGCTATGACCATATTGCCATTGAAAAAAATGGAGACATCAATCACAATACTGCCAATAATCTTTCGGGGCCTGTCCAAATGAGTGCGTTCAATGCCAATACAGAAGATGGCCAAAACCATGTGGTACAAATCAAGTGGGATGCGTCTGCCCAATTGATTCAGGTTTACTATGATTGTATTTTCAGAACCCAAGCGACCATTGACATTGCCAATGAAATTTTCAATGGTCAATCTTATGTCTATTGGGGATTTACCGCGGCAACGGGCGGAGCAACCAATGTTCAAACCGTTTGCCTGGAGCCTAATATTTTTGCCTCAGCTTCTCAATTGCAAGCATGTCCGGGAACCACCATTCAACTCAATGCAGGTCCTTCTATCGCCGGCGATTATGTTTGGTCACCTGCAATAGGTATATCAGATGCTAGCATCGCCAACCCTATTGCTAATCCGACAGAGACTACTACTTATACCGTTGACTTCACCAACCTGTGTGGACTTCCGCAATCTAGCAGCATAACTGTTAACATTGAAGACCTTGAAATTACTGTCCCTCCTGTTGCCATATTGCAATGCTCTGATACCTTAGCAACAGTCAACACTTCCTCGAATTTCACGGGGCTAAGTTATCAATGGTTTACCGACAATGGACAAATTTTGGGAAGTGATACCCTATCAACTTTGAATACCTCAACTGCAGGAACCTATTACATAGCCGCAGATTATGACAATCAGTGTTTTGATACTGCTACAGTGATCGTCAATGCCGACTACAGTGATTTTTCGTTGTTTGTGAATTATGATTCGCTCATCACATGCGATGATAATTCTCTAACGCTTGCAGCAAGCACCAACAGTCCGGGCACCATTTATATTTGGTCTACCAACGGTGGAAATATCACCTCAGCTCCCAATCAACCCAATGTAAATATCAACGCTGCTGGAACGTATACCGTAAACGCTTTTTTCTCTGAAGAGTGCCAAGATGCTTTTACATTAACCGTGGATGTCAATCAAACTGTTCCCAACACTACACCCTCTTCCATCACTGAAATCAATTGCTTTTCCCCTTCTATCAATCTCAGCGTTGATGTTGATTTAAATAACAACAGCTACGATTGGTCAGGTCCCAATGGACAAAACATCAATGTTCCACTAAGCCAGGACAATGTCAATATCAATCAAGCTGGTGTCTATCAAGTTGAAGTCACCAATAACCTTAATGGATGCAGTACCATTGAGACTTTTGACATCAGCATTGATACGATATCCCCCATCATTTCTTGGTTCGATGCCGATACCATCAGCTGTCTAAATCCTGTTGTTGTTTTGGACAACTACACGGTAAACCTAACCAATTGGGATGCTCAATGGACCACCATTTTAGGAATCATTCAGCCAGAATTATCAACTAGTAATTACCCCAGCGTTCTAGCAGAGGGCGATTACTATGTGGTGATTACCAATCCAGATAATGGCTGTAAGTCCAACGGTTTTACGAATGTACCTGCCAATAACAACATTGATTTCGATCCCACAATGTTGGCATTTCCCAATATCATTTCTATGAATGGTGATACGCTGAACGCCACTTGGAGACCATTCTTGAGAGATCAACCCAATGAAGACACCCGCCAATATTTTAAGACATATCAGTTGAATGTCTTTAACCGCTGGGGAAGTCCAATTTTTGAAAGCTCAGATAGTACCCCTTATTGGAAACCCAACGATCAAAGCCAAGGAACCTACTACTACACCTTTGAATACGAAACCACCTGCGGAACTGGGAAAAAGGATGCTATTGGGGGTTCAGTGATGATTGCGAAATAGAGAAAAGGGGGAAAGCGGAAAGGGTGAAATGGAACGTGTTATTTGACGTTGAGCCCCGTAGGGGCGAAATATTAATAGGAAGTAATATTCAAGATTGCCGGACTGCGCCAGGGATGGGAGCGGCATCCTTTTGGGGAATGAAGAAGGGTCGAAGCATGCTTCGATCCGACTGAATGAACCAAAAGATACAGCGTACAGCCCGGTGAACGGTGGCGGAGCAAAGCGGAGCCAGCGGGCAGGCGCCATGATTAAAGGTATGAACAAGTGATGAGGCGATGAATTTGCGAGAGCATGAAATGCGATTCGCTATGAGGGAATGACGAAACGAGAACTGATCGATTAGCTATGAACCGAACACTGCCAAAATTCCTTTTAAGGATTCACTTTCTCCAATTCCACTTTGGTCAACCCTTTGGATACAAAGTTCAGCTGCTTGGCAGCCACCATGGACAAATCAATCACTCGCTTGGAGCGCATCGGCAATCGATCGTTGACCTTTACCACAACCGTGCTGTCATTGCTCAAATTGGTTACTTTGAGCATTGTCCCAAATGGCAATGTTTTGTGCGCGCAGGTATATAAGTTTTGACGAAAAACCTCACCGCTGCTGGTTTTGCGACCGTCAAACTTATTGTGGTAGTAACTAGCAGTGCCTGTTTCCTTTTGGCTCCATCCGCATAAAGTAGATAAAGATAGTAGAATTGAAAAAATCCATTTATTCATCGTTTCCTATTTTTTGAAAAGATTTCACCCATTTCATATTGTCTTTTACTGCAACCAATGAATACCAACCAGCGGATAGTCCGTCCAACAGTATGATAGTTTTGTTTGAAGATGTTTCAATCACAACAGGACACTTTCGTCCCAATCCATCCACCAACATCCAGTTCCAACCCGTTAAATCCTGTGACGAAGAAATGGAAACTTGATGGGTTGCAGGATTGGGAAACAAATTCAAAGACCATTCATCCTGCTCATCGATGCTCACAGGATTAACAATTTGAATATTGTCCACATAAATTTGATTGCCATAACGACCAATATTCTCAAAGGCTACGATCAATTCTTGCCCTTCATAATTGGATAAAGCGACGCTCTCATTTCGCCATTCAGCGGCAACAGGAATGAATGCATCGGTGTTGTCTGGCGCTGTGGCCAAATCATCTCCCCCTTTGATGTATAACGTCTCCCATGATTCACCACAATCCGTTGATACAACTACAGCCAAAGTGTCTGAATACTGACCACCATACTGCGCATAAGAAACATCAAAGGTTAAGTTGGCTGAATTGCCATTGACGATGAACTTGTCCAACCAAATTTGGTCGTGATTGCCCGCTGCATCAACCCAATAATTGTCAAACTTCATGGAGTAAGAACCATTGCCAAAAGAACTGCATTGGTCACTGATGTTCCAATTGAAACCACCTCCAGTTGGATGCTTGAATTGCCAAGTCGAGGGAATTGCGCCGCTTTCGAAATCTTGAGCCATCAAGGGGCTGGACAGTCCGTCAATGGACGAAATGTATTGTGTTTTGGTTTTGCTCAAAGATTGACTATTGAATGTAACAATGAGACTAACATTGAATGAACCCGTTGTATTGTAGACCACTGTAGGATATTTAGCGGTACTTGTTGCTGGAGTAGCACCTTCAAAAGTCCACGCATAGGTTGCTCCATCTGGAACAACGGAATGATCCACAAAATGAATGGACTCTCCAGGACAATAAAAACGTTCTTGCGCAGCTGCAAAGTCAACGAGCATTGTGGTTGGCTCATACAAAGGAGCTTCCCAAACGCCCAGATTCCAGGATGCGAAACGAATTTTTTGATCGCGGTAGAAAGGTACCAATCGCAATGCTTCACCACTCACAGGCAATCCATCACTGTACTCTACCCAATCATTCATGGTTGCATTACGGTACAACACGCGACCGTTGGAAGTTCCAATGTACACTCCCCCATTGGTTCCCAATGCATGAGCGATGGACCAGGGTCTGCCATTGCCCAAAACAGAACCCGTGATATTGATCCAACTTTGACCTCCATCGATGGTGCGCCACACACGCTGACTGACTGAAGCGTTGGGATAGGTCAACCAAATCTCCTGATCCGTTGCTCCAACGGTGAAGCACATGTTGTTTTGATTCAATGGTTGATCCAACAAAGTCCATGACATTCCATAATCAGAAGACTTCCACAATTTCATCACATTCAAAACACGTTGCTGAACAAAAAGAACATTGTGCATGCTGTAGCATTGCTCCATCCACAACACCTTACTTCCCACGTCAGAGCCGAATTCATACAAAACAGAAAACGAAGAGGCATTATTACTGACATATAATTTATTGTCCTTACCCAAATAGGCTTTATCATAGTATTGATGGGAGAACATAATGCGCGATGATTCGTTGTACCAATAACTTTCATTGGGCGAAATGGATACAGAGAAATTATTGGGGACTTCCTGAATCGATTCAGGCAAAACCTTACCCTGAATATCGCTGAAGTAGGTCTTGTTCTCATCGCTATAATTGACATATCCCGTTGGCGCTTCACCACCACCCAACGACAAATAATTTCCAGGACCATAATTTTCGAGATAGCCCATGTTCCCATTGTGGTAACGACCACCCACCATGATATCCTCATTCCAACCTTGATCATATCCCCAAAGGTTCACTGCGCGAATGCCTCGGTTTTTGGCTGTGAACGATTGCATAAAATCATTGCTGAAATGAATACCGCCATCATTGGAACCCCAGATCTCCTCGGTAGTTGGACTGGTTTTGTAAATGCGATACTCTTGTTGATCAACATGTAAATAAGGCAATCCGCCGATATATCCACCGACTCCTTGATACGTCGCGCCTGCATCCTCTGACTTCCACAAATTCAAACCGCCAATTAAAATCTTATCCGCATCCAATTGGGAAGCGATGATGGTGGTGTTGTAGTGAATTTGGGTATACGTGCCATCATCAGCTGAGAAGTTCATCAAATTGGGATGTGTATCGATGTTGTATGGTGTGCCAATCAAGCCATGCGGATTGGACCACGTTTCGCCCGCATCGTAGCTCACGTAAGTACCAATCCAACCGTTGAGTTCAACACCTGCAGCATAGGTTCCGTAACCTGTCAGCAAAACGTAAATGCGATTGGGGTCGGCCTCCGTAACCGCCATGTGGCCGCCCAATAATTCAACATTGGTGAAGCCCGGATTTTCCTGAAACCATCCGTTGTCATACATGACAAAACTATTTCCACCATCGGTACTCTTGTAAAATTTGCTGATGCCCAATGATGGCTCGTAATGCACAGTATACACCACATCAGGATTGAAAGGTTGAAAATTGACCGTCATGCATTCGTTGGGCAATTTTTCAGTCCACGACAAGCCCAAATCGATGGACTGATACAAACCTTGATTGGTGGCAGCAAAAAGCATGTTGGGAATGTTAGGATGAAAAATGATTTCAGAAGCAGAGACATTCAACGATTGAAAACTGCTTTGGCCCGAAATGGACCATGACGTTCCGCCATCAATGGACTTCCAGATATCATTGGCCCCAGAGAAGAAAACGATATCGGGGTTAGTGGGATGGATTTTAATGGCCGAGACACCACCAATCATCAAATCATGGGTCATGTGCGTCCAATGGTTTCCACCATCGGTTGTCTTATAAACCCCGCCCGACTCTGTGCCACAAAATAGAATTTGACTATTAGACAAGGAACGATCATGGCAATACACGTTGGCTTGCTGGCTTATTTCCACTTCAGAACCATCAGCAGCGTAGTGCACCTCAGGACCGCAGTAGTTCCAAATAGCGCTTCCACCGCCTCTGGGGGCAGCTGCTTGCATGGCCACTTGACCATCTTCTAAATGTTTCTTAATGGCATTTACCCAGCGCTTGTAGTATTGGGTATGCTCGTTCTTAACGAATGTATTCACCGCATAGAACGCCTCGTACATTTCTTTGACCTTGGATACATTGGGATTATCCTTGTACATCTCAGTTGCCCAAGCAGGAATATGGGGATCATTTTGGTGGTTTTTGGGAAGGTGGTGGTGTTGGGAAAAAGCTATATTGCTTAATAGCAGCAGACATACAAATAAAACTTTGTTCATACAACGAAGATAATGATTTGGTCAGGAACTTAAAAGTCGAAAGTAGTTTTGGGCTATATTTGATTTCATGTTGACGCTTGACCATGCACTTCAAATTTTAAGCCAACACAAGTCTCAATTGTGTAGCAAATATCCCATCAAAAAGATGGCCGTATTTGGTTCATTTTCTAGAAATGAAAATTCACAAGAAAGTAACTTAGATATTGCCGTTGAATTTGACGGACCTATTGGTCTTCGTTTCATTCAATTGGCTGAGGATTTAGAACAAATTTTAAAGGTGAAAGTAGATTTGGTTTCCATGAAAGGCATCAAGAAGAAATACTTAGAAGCTATAACTCCAGATTTAAAATATGTCTAATTGGTGACAGAAATGATTTCATTCCACCACTCACCATCTACCGAAAAACACTTCCAACGCCACCTCTACGGCAGCAAAATGGCCGGAGGGACTTTTCTGCCATTCATCAATGACCTATCAGCATTAATCGCATGCATTCCAGATTCTGCACTCACCTTAAAAAAGGAACAAGGCAGGATGCGCAGTTGTTTTGTATTTGAGTACAAAACGGAAATTGGGGAGTTGGGCATTTTAAATCGGAATGAAATCGAAGCCAATGAAATCAAGACCGAGTTTCGTGACGGCCAAATCATTAGTTACATAGAACGCAATACACTTCCTCAAACCCGCCTATTCACAATTGTTGCTCAATGGCAAAAAGGCCAATGGAGTGTCATCACTGCCTATCCCGGAGGATACTCGATGCCTTTTCCGAGGAGGGGGATGGGGAGGGACTTAAGAAATGAATCTTTGCAATATTGGAATACATTTATTCTTTGTAAGAAAGTTAACATATGAAACTGAAATTTCTCATCACTTCATTTTTTGCCTTGATTCTATCCTTGAGCACGTCAGCCCAAACCCAAGATTGCCTATTCAAAAACCCCTTGTGCTTTTACAACTCAGACATACTGACCTATCTCCAAGTGTTGCATAAAAATCAACAATACGAGCAAATGCTTCCCTATCTCTACGGACCTGCCATCGATAACTTGAACAAGCAGCAAAAGATCAACAAATTGGAAGATGCTCCATTCGGCTACCAAATGAAACGCGCTGGAGTCAAAGAAATCTCAAAATCGGAATGGAACCTGACCTACAGCAGAACCATCATGGGAACCCAAGAGAATTTCAAAATCCGTTGTCTTTTGAAGCAAGATAAGTGTTGTCTTTATTTGGATGAGAAGGCGTGGAGGGAGATTTTTAGATAGTGTATAAATTATCTTGACCATTTCACCTCACCACTTGAAACCGCTGGAAAGAATCACCGCATTTCAAAAAATAAACCCCTTCGGACAATTGCTCGATGTTGATGATTTGATTCTCTGAAACGATTCTTTCTCGCATCACGACTTCGCCTATCAAATTGAAAATTTCAAATTGATCTACTGATTCAATGCGCTTGTTCTTTAAAACAAAATGCGATGATGCCGGATTGGGAGAAAGATGGATGTTTGAAACGTTTGTCTCTTCTAAATTTTGAGAAAGCAAATTCAACACGTTGGAACGAGAAAAAACCAATGCACGATCTGGATTGCAGCTCACGCCTTCCACTTCAACCATATAATTCCATTCATCTGCAGGAGGATTGAAATCTGTATATGATAAAATATTGCTAGCAACTGTTGCGATGAGATTCATACTGCCCAAATTGTTTCCGCGGTAAATATTGTAACTCGCAAAATCTATTCCTTCATAAGCACTCCAATTGAGATTGAAGTTGTTGTTCAATCCTGGCGAGGTGGTCAAATGTATGGTTTTGTGCACTGAACCTGATGGCTCATACACAAATCCGCAGCTGTCTTTCAAACCAATCTTGTAACGATTGGCTTGCACTTGTGGGTTGGAGTTGATGTCTTCAAATGCTCCAGCCAGATTAAAATTCACGGAACAAATTTGTTCGAAAACATTGATTTCATTGGTCTCCTTGTAAACCACAACCTGTTTTACCACACTATTGGCAATCGGCTCCCAAATGATGTGGTTGTATCCTGATGCAATATCCACAGTGACCAGACAAATGGGAATCAACGGTGGATTTGAAGGGTCGATGCAACCGGCTCCGCAGGCCAAACATTCATTCCAGCAAACCAACGGGATGGTGAAATCCACGTTACCTACCGTAACGATTCTATTACCATTTAACCAATCTGCGCAAAACAAATCAGCAGAGAAAAACTCAGGATTCGACCAATCATTGCCGTTGACAAATTTGTACTCGTACAATCCTGCCACAAGCCCAATGGTTACAGACCAAATGCCGTTGCCGCCGTCTGAAAGTGCAATACCACCTGGATTCCAGTTGGGAAGATCATTGTCTATAACACCATCTCCATTGACATCCGAGAAACTACCTGCTAGATGAACTCCGTTGGGACTCACTACTTGACCAGACATATCCACTTGAAACGTAACCTCAACTGCACTGGTCATAAAAGACAACACAACACCAAACACACACAAACCTATTTTTTTCAGCATTACCTTATTTATTTAGAATGTGAATTTACAGCTACAACAGATTAAACAATACAATGTGCTAGGTCTCTAAAACTATTATGCCGCTCCTACGGAGCTGGATTCAATAACCGTTTTCCTTCTCTATTATGATTCCGCTCCTACTGAGCTGGATGCATTTAAAAAAAGCCACCTTTCAGCCAGAATGTCGAATCGTTTCACTCTCGTTACATCATCACTTCATCACCTCATCGTCCCATAGCGAATCGCATTTCATACTATCGCTACCTCCTCATATACTCTTTTACCGCCTCCGCCGTGGTAAGCCAATTCCGACCTTCTTTGTATCCAGCAATTTTACCGCGTCGAACCAATAGACTCAAATACTCTTGTCCATAAGGCACTTCCATTTCCTCCACAATACTGGAAATGGGACGATAATCATCATGATTGTTTTCCAAGTGACTCAAATAAATGTCCAAGGATCTCTCCAATGCTTGTAAAACCATCAGCATCAATTTTTCATAATTGCCTTGATTGGCTTTGTTCAGCGCATCATAGTATTTCTTTCGATCTTGCTGCAAGATAATTGCGGGCGGATAGCCTGCATTCATCAACAACAAATTGAACATCAAGCGGACTGTCCTGCCGTTGCCATCAAAAAATGGATGAATCCAAACCATGCGGTGATGAAACATCATGGCTTTAACGATCAGTGGCACATCATTCTTTTCATTGATCCAATCCAAAAGCTCCTCCATCAAATCGTCCACCTTTAAAGCATTGGGTGGGGTGAAATTGGCACCTGTGATTCGCACTCCTGCATTTCTGTATCTACCGGCAAACTCTTTTTCTATTCTTTGCAAGACCAAACCGTGGATGTGCATGATATCACTGGCAGTCATGGTATATTTCTTTTGAACCATACTTTCCAAAGCAGCTATGGCCTCATGGTGATTAAGGGTTTCAAAATGTTCTCTTAATGTTTTTCCACCAATGGTAATTCCATCCGACAGAATCACACGCGTCTCTTGCAAGGTAATGGTGTTGCCTTCTATCGCATTGGAATGGTAGGTCCATTCCATCATCATGCCCTCCCTTAACTTGTCCAATGCAACCGAAGCAATGGGCCGTAGTTTATCCAAACGCGCTTTTTTAAGCTCAACTCGTTCCAGCATCAACTGCAACTTTTCTTGACCCCAAGGATAGGTTTTCCAATTCATGCTGCAAATATCGGATAAAATATTAAATTCACGCATCCGATATAAACTTTATCAGTTGAGATCTTCGTTAAAAAAAGAATGCTCCATTCCTAATCACCAAAAAACATATATATCTGGCGATTATAATCCCCAAAAATTATATATAATTGGGGATTTCAGATTCCGACTTGAAAAATTAGCCATTTTCATAAAATATTAATTATTGAAAACCAATAACTTATATTAAATCAATTCCATTTTGGTTAATTTGGTCAGTGAACTAGCCAAATTCACGTGAATTTAGTCAGTGGACTGACAAAATTAACCTATATTTGAATCCATGGAAATTCAAAGGGCTTTGCTTGGTAGGATAATAACCGCCGTAAATGCCAACAAAGTATTATTGCTTTTTGGTACTCGAAGAGTTGGCAAAACCCATTTGCTTCATCAAATCATTCAACGTATCAAAAGGCCATATCTTTTCATGCACGGTGAGGATATGGAAGTTCAATCGCTTCTCAGTCGACGGACTGCTACACATTATAGCACTGTTATTGGTAATCACACCTTGCTCATCATTGATGAAGCGCAAGCCATACCGCAAATCGGACAGATTCTGAAGTTAATGATTGATAGCAACCCTCAGTTGACTATCCTTGCAACAGGATCATCCGCGTTGGATTTACTCAATCAATCCGGAGAACCTCTGACAGGAAGAAGTCAATCTTATCATCTCTACCCGATTGCAATCTCAGAACTTCAATTGGACTTGTTATCTGCTCGCAAACAATTGGAAGAAAGACTTATTTTAGGATCTTATCCAGAGTTGTTCCACATGAATGATTGGAATGAAAAAGCCAACTATTTGAAAGATCTCATTCAATCTTATTTGCTCAAAGACATCTTGTCATTTTCTGGAATCAAACATGCAGATAAAATATACAGTTTACTCAAACTTGTGGCCTATCAGGTCGGTTCAGAGGTATCATACAACGAACTGAGTAGAAATCTAGGAATCAATAAGGTAACAGTAGAAAACTACTTGGATTTGTTGACCAAGGTTTTCATCTTGTACAAGCTGCCTTCCTTCAGCACCAACCCTAGAAAAGAAATTTCAAAAAGCGCCAAGTGGTACTTTTACGACAATGGAATTAGAAACGCCATCATCAATGATTTTAGACCCATTCACATGCGAAATGATATCGGGCAACTTTGGGAGAGCTATTTCATTGCTGAAAGAATCAAGCATCAATCCTACCTTTCAACAAGAGCGCAACATTATTTTTGGAGAAATTATCATCAACAAGAAGTTGACCTTATTGAAGTTTTTGACGGGTCTATCAAAGCATTTGAAATAAAATACAACGAAAATAAAAAAGCCAAGAGCCCTCCTTCCTTTCAATCTGGTTATCCTCAAGCGCAATTCAACGTGGTGAATCCTGATAATTTCATGGAATACTTGACTTTACAATAAAAAAAGAGGCTCTCGCCTCTTTTCCATTATTGTATTCAATAACAAACTACTTGAACCTAACAGCTGTTGCTGTTTTGGTGGCTGGATCTACTTTGTAGAAACCTTCGCCGCTCTTGTCTCCAAGCTTGCCCGCCTGAACCATGTTGACCAACAAAGGACATGGTGCGTATTTGGGATTGCCAAATCCATCGTTCATTACACGCAAGATGGCCAAGCAAACATCCAATCCAATGAAGTCCGCCAAACGCAATGGCCCCATGGGATGTCCCATTCCCAACTTCATTACGGTATCTATTTCCTCCACTCCTGCGACACCCTCAAACAAAGTGTAAATGGCCTCATTGATCATGGGCATCAGAATGCGGTTGGCCACAAAACCAGGATAGTCATTGACTTCAACAGGGACTTTTTGCAACTGCTTGGACATTTCAAAAACCGCTTCCGTAACAGCATCTGAAGTGCTGTATCCGCGAATTACCTCCACCAACTTCATAACAGGAACAGGATTCATGAAGTGCATGCCAATCACTTGCTCTGGACGCTTGGTTACAGATGCAATCTTGGTGATGGAAATGGAACTGGTATTGGAGGCCAAGATGCAAGCCGCTGGAGCGAACTCATCCATGGATTGAAAAATCTTCAATTTCAAATCCACATTCTCTGTTGCTGCTTCAACAGCCAAATCTGCATTGGCAATTCCTGACTTTAAATCCGTCACCAAACTCAAATTGGCCAAAGTAGCGTTCTTAGCCGTTTCATCTATGATTCCCTTGGATACCTGGCGATCCAAATTCTTGGTAATGGTCTGTAAGGCTCGGTCCAATTGGCTTTGGTTAACATCTACCAAATTGACCTTGTTGCCATATTGTGCAAAAACGTGAGCAATTCCATTTCCCATGGTTCCGGCTCCGATGACTGTAATATTCTTCATTTTAATTTATTCTGTGGGCGAAAATACATCAGGTTAAGCTCACTCCAACTGACGCCAGGCGGTTTCTCCGTCACGGGTGATTTGTAAAATCCAATACAAAACAGCTACTCCTATAAAAGGAACCAACGCATCCGTCCATTGGCGAGTGACCCAAAATAGCAATGCCGCGCTAAACATGGAAGAGATAACCACCAGATGAAAACCCAATTTCCTCTTGCGGTACAATAGAATGGTTCCAGCAATGGTGATTAAACCAATGTATCCTGACCATTCATAATATGGAGGATTCAGGTAATCCACCCCATCCATCTTGGCCATCATCTCACTCATTGTAATGCTGACCAAGCTACTTATTGCATTTCCTACAATAAGTAAGATCAACCAAGTAACCACACAACCGTGTCTTCTGCCTGTGGGGGGCATTTGAGGTTGCCGCGGTGTAGATTCTGCTGGGGTTTGCTCTTTATTTTGCTCTGATTCCGTCCAATTTTCCATGGGGCTAAAATAGATATTTTAATTCTTCCTCGATTTATGGTGTGTTTTTATCTGCTTGGATTATTTTTGTGCCACTTACGAAATAAAGATATGCGCGAAATTCAATTTAGAGAGGCCATCTGTGAGGCCATGTCAGAAGAAATGAGAAGAGACTCCTCTGTTTTCCTTTTGGGAGAAGAGGTGGCTGAGTACAATGGTGCTTACAAGGCTTCCAAAGGCATGCTCGACGAGTTTGGTCCAAAGCGTGTCATTGACACCCCTATTGCTGAATTGGGTTTTGCTGGAATTGCAGTGGGTGCTGCCATGAATGGTTTGCGTCCTGTAGTAGAATTTATGACATGGAACTTCGCTATTTTGGCGGCAGACCAGATCATCAACTCTGCAGCCAAGATGTTGCAAATGTCAGGTGGGCAGTACAATGTTCCTATCGTATTTCGCGCACCCAATGGAACTGCTGGACAGTTGGCAGCTACGCACAGCCAAAGCTTTGAAGCCTTCTATGCGCATGTTCCTGGATTGAAAGTTATTACTCCCTCTAACCCATATGATGCAAAAGGTTTATTGAAAGCTGCTATCCGCGACAACGACCCTGTCTTGTTCATGGAGTCTGAAAAAATGTATGGTGACAAAGGCATGGTGCCAGATGGAGAATATATTTTGCCCATTGGTGTTGCAGATATCAAGCGCGAAGGAACAGATGTTACGTTGGTTTCTTTTGGTAAAATCATGAAGACAGCTTTGGCCGCGGCTGAGGATTGTGAAAAGGAAGGCATCAGTGTTGAAGTGATTGATTTGAGAACCATTCGTCCTTTGGACATCGACACTATCATTGAATCTGTCAAGAAAACCAATCGCTTGATCATATTAGAGGAAAGTTGGCCAGTGGCGAGCATCTCCACAGAGATTGCCTACCGTGTTCAACGCAATGCATTTGACTATTTGGATGCTCCTATTCGTCGTTTGACACAAACAGATACTCCATTCGCATTTGCCACGACCTTGATTGAAGCAGCCTTGCCACAAGTGAAAGATGTGGTTCAAGCAGCAAAGGAAGTTTGTTACAAATAACAACCATTAAAATATGAAGATGTCCTCTTCTCAGTCTGAATCCAGAAAGAAGGCCATCGAAGCATTGCGCCAACATCAGCAACAATGGACAGCTGATCAGTTGGCGCAACATGTTTTAAAGGGAGACAGGGATGCTCTTTCAACGGCCATAACTTGGTGCGAGAGCACCCTACCCCAACACCGTGAAAAAGTTTTGACTTTGTTGGATCTTATCATGCCGCACACCGGAAATTCTTTTCGACTTGGCATTACAGGTGTTCCTGGAGTTGGAAAAAGCACATTGATAGAAACATTGGGATTGAAGTGGATAGCAACAGGGCACAAAGTTGCCGTCTTGGCCATTGACCCATCTAGTCCCATTACGCACGGAAGCATACTGGGAGATAAAACCAGAATGGAACAATTGTCTGTTCATCCGGAAGCGTATGTCAGGCCCAGCGCAACCGCCAATGAATTGGGTGGTGTTGCTGCAAGAACCCATGAGGCCATATTGCTTTGTGAGGCCGCAGGATATGATCGCATCATCGTGGAAACGGTGGGTGTTGGACAAAGTGAGACAGCTGTATCACACATGACCGATTGTTTTTTACTGTTGATGTTGGCGGGGGCTGGTGATCAATTACAAGGCATCAAGCGTGGTATCATGGAGATGTGCGACATCATGGCCATTACCAAAGCTGAGGGAGAAAATACAGCCGCAGCCAATAGGGCCAAAGCTGAGTATCAAAATGCACTTCATTTGTTTCCCGAAAGAGAGGACAATTGGTTTCCTCCAGTGGTGACCGTTTCAGCCATTCAAAAGACAGGAATAGAAGACTTGATTTCTGAATTGACTAAGTATGAAGACTGGATGAAGATGAGAAATGGGGAGCAGAAAAGGAAGAAGCAATTGCTTTATCAAATGGAGCAAGAGTGGATGAGACAATGGAAGCAAAGCAAAATGAGTGACCCGCAATTTCAACAACTGTTTCAGCAATTGCAGGAGGCTGTATCCAACCAACAAATCAGCCTGGCTAGCGCAGTGCAACGATTGGTGAGGGATTGAAGCGGTATCCCGGAGTGCAGGCTGTGAAGCCTGCGCGAGGAATACAAGCGGAAAGCCCGACCCCGCAACGCAGTGCGGGGGCACCACAAAAAAGCATTAGTGATTGATGAGCAGCTTCACAAAAAACACGCGACCTTCTTGTTGGATTTGAACGCTGTAATAACCATTGGGAAGTTCTTTAAAAGTAATGATTCCTGAGTTATTCTGCTTGCTCAACACCACCTGCCCCACGGCATTCAATACCCAAATTTGAGCAGTCGATTGGTTGTTATTTAGGACAACCAAAGGATCTATTCCGTTGTTGTATAAGTCATATGGAAATTTTGGAACTTCTCGAACAAAAACGGTACTGGTGTCCGAAGTATCCGTGGTATCAACGATTTCCGTGGTGTCGATGGGAATATAGGTGAGATCATGAAAGTCAATCATATTGACCCAATACGGATGATCAATGAATGGATTTCTGTTCTGTTGAATGGATTGAATATAGTCATTTCTAGCACGCTCATAGCCATCTGGCAAATCATTGAAGTGCCATTCCAAAAGGGTTTCAACTGATTGAGGTGCTTCACTTAATCCGGGCAATACGACGTTGTTCAACTGGTCAAAAGTCCAATTGAAGTTATCTAAACCGTCATAACGCAGTGACATATACAACAACGCACGGGCGGCATCTCCTTTTTGAATTTCGCGTGGTTCATAGACCACTTGATTCAGGTCATTGAAACCCAACTTACCAAGAAAAAAAGAAGAGGTAACGGTTTCCACCTCACCAAGAGGATGATTACTTCTAACGCCATTGGCATTGTTTTGCTGAGTAGGGAATAAATGGTGTTGGTCTGCATATTCGTCAGTACCCGTGCCAGAAAAGCTGGGCATCCAACTGTGGCAATAGGTGTGTTCTCGGCTGATGGGCAGCCACCCAAAAGGTGGCGTATAGATATGATGAAACTGCGAATAAACGCAGGTTACAACTTTTTGACCATCGATTGTGTCTTCAGCTGCAAAGTCGGCGATCATGGTTTCATCATAGCTGTTGTAGCTGATTTTAGTGTACGGATCTCTTATGCGGGTTTGGAGATCACTGATAAAACTAGCTTGCGTAGAATCAATATCCGCATAATAATCCGCCATCATACTGAAGGGCGTATTGATCACAAAAGGTTCGTCATAAGCGACATAAACAGGGCTACCTCCTCCATTCTCTTTTGTGTACAATTGGTAGAAATAAGATTGACTTGCGCGCAGAGACTTTTGCAAAAAACTGGGAACTGTGCCTGCGTAGGCCACTTGATCATCACCAAGATAATCACCTTGTTGATAGTTGATACCATCCTCGGGAGCTGAAAGCAAGGCGCTGTTACCGCGAACTAACACAAAGCCCATGGCATTGGGATTGGCAGGCCAATTCAGTTGCGCCCTGTAGGAAGTCACACCTGAAACCTGCACTTGTGCTAAAGGCCAAAAGGCAATACCAAAAAACACAACAAAAAATATATTTCTTTTCATAATTATCAACTCTGATTTATTCTCCCTGTTTAAAATACAACCAACCTAGATTCAACCAACCGACGATCATCAACAACCCTCCAATGGGCGTTATGGGCCCAAGAAAAGCATTGATGGGAAATTGAAAAATTGCATTAAAGACCAACAAATAAATGGAACCACTAAAAAGACATATCCCCACAAAAACCCAGCGAATCGCAGCTATTTTGGATGATGAAAAATCGGCTGAAAACCGCACCACCATTAGAGCCAAGCTCATTATTAGATGATACAAAACACCCGTTTTAAAAGATTCTATCTTGTCTAAACTCACTAAATCCTTTAGTCCATGAGCGCCAAATGCGCCTAGAATGATGGCAAGCGTGAGCATGAATAGCAAAGTTGATCTCTTGGACATGGCAGCAAAAGTAGGCTAAAATAAATTGGTCAGTTTTGAAAGATGCCTTATATTTCGTGATTAAACAAACCGAACCCGTGAAAGTGAAACGAAAGATTTATATAGGCATAATCTTTTTTTTGCTCAGTGTGTCGATGACGGCGCAGACCAAAAAAGACGAAGCCAAACTGGCCAAAGAGGCCTTGACTTTTTTTGATGCCCGTCAATACGTCGATGCTTTCCCAATGTATTCTCAGCTTGTTGCACTTAATCCTTCAAATGCCGATTATGCCTATTTCTTCGGTGTTTGCGCAACCTACTGTGATGTTGACAAGACCAATGCCGTCAAGTATTTGAAGCAAGCCATCAAGGGAAATTACTCCGCACCAGAGGTTTATTATTTCTTGGGAAGGGCTTTGCATCTCAGCTATCAATTTGGCGAAGCCTGCGCTGCTTATGAAACATTTTTGGACATCGCACCAGATGAAATCATCAGAAAATACGATGCCTTGCGCCAAATTCAAATGTGCATTTACGGAACGCGTCTTTTGGCCAACCCAAAAGAATTGATGGTGAAGAAAAGAACAGAAGCTGAAAGAATTAACTTTTTCAGGTATATGCAATTGGAGGCCGTTGGGGGAAAGATTATCACCACACCCAATGAACTATTGCAAAACAGGGATAAGAAATCAGCCAATCCGCATTTGATTTACTTGAATGGAACGCCCAAGAACATTTATTTCTCGATGCTCACTGACACAGCGGGATTGGATATTTTTCAAGCTGAGTTAAAATCTGATGGGACATATGGAGTTCCTACCCCGCTCAGTGGGAAAGTCAATACCAGCTTTGATGAAGATTATGCATTTCTGCATCCCAACGGAAGGAGTTTGTACTTTGCATCTAAGGGGCACAACAGTATGGGTGGTTACGATATTTTCAGATCTGATGTTGACTCATTGACCAAGAAATGGAAGAAGCCCGTGAACCTTGGATTTGCCTTTAACACTCCCGATGATGACTTGTTTTTCATTTCAGATGCGGACAACAAGACAGCCATTTTTGCATCTGGCAGAACAAGTGATTTGAACCATTATTCGTTGTATCAAACAGCATTTGAAGGCACTCCCATTGACATCATTTATGCCAAGGCCAAGTTTGCCAATTTGAATAACCCAGAGAACAATGTGGCACAATTGGTTGTGAAAGATGTAGAGACTGGAGAGATTGTTGGAGACGTATCATCAGATGTCAAGACCGGTGCTTTTGATGTTTACTTTCCAAAACCGGGACGTTATTCCTACACTGTTACATTGCCCGATGGAACAGAGCAATTGGTGGCTGAATTTGATGTGCAGCCTGGAAGATCTGGATCCGTTTATTTTCCACAGCAGGTAAATGTTTCGAAAAACGAAGAAGGCAAGGATGTTGTTACCATCAAGAACGGACAGGACTTGGCATTGGACGGCGGAATGGAAAAAGCAGTTTCCGCACTATTGCGCAGTAAATCACAATTGCCCGTATCCAAACAAGCAGAGGACATGGCCAATATGGAGCGCAGCATGACAAATGCTCCAGCATTGGCAGGCTTTTCCAAAGGAAAAACAGCTGAGGACATTTTGAACGACATGAAAACTGAGGCTAAAGCCTTAAGTGCAGCACAGCCAGTTATCCAGAAACAAAAACAAGGCGCATATCAATTGGCCAATCAACAAATCAAGTTGTCTCAGATAACAATATCAAAATCTGACTCATTGATAAAAATTGTGAGTGCCAAAGTTGAGGCTGCCAAAGCAAAAGGAAACCCCTACATCTTCACCGATGCGGATCGTGAATTGCTAAACCAAGCTCAGCTGCTACGTGAAGAGTCTGAAGCTCATCGTTTAAAAGCCAAAGGAGCAATGGAGCTGGCTGAGCAACTCAGTGCTTATCAGGCTACATTGGAACCCACTTCAAAGGAATTGCTCTCACGTTCCACCAAGTTACAGAGCTACTTAAAAGACAATAATGTTGAAGGCGCCGTGGAAGTCTTAACCGAGGAGCGCAAGCGACTTTTAGCAGAACAGTCTCGTCCTAAGAAACCAAGCAATGCTTTGCCACAACGCGCCAAATCAACGGCACGCGATCATCAAAGCAACGAGGAGTTGTATGCCAAGACATTGCAGGAATTGAATGCTGCCGAGGCCAAGGCCATCTTGGATCAAAAGTCCAATGCTCCTTCATTGGCCCAATCACAAGCGGCAGCAAAAAACAAAAAAACAGAACTTTTGCAATTGGATCCAAAGGTGAAGAAGACCTACGATGAGGCCGCATCTTCGAAACTTTCCAATGGCATCTATACCCAAATGAACAATAATGAGTCTTTGGGATTGAGTGAATCTGAAAAGATCAATTATGATCCCGCAGCTGTGACACAATTGCAGAATCAATTGAAAGGGTTGGAAAGCAAATCCAACAGTCCATTTGCGTCCCAATCCATTTATGACTTAGCCAAAGTTTCCCCCTACCGCAATTACAGTATCAATGACGTCAAAGATCCAGGCACACAAAAATCCACCACCGCTGGTGTTGATCAGGGATTGGCTGTTAATGGCGCAGACAATGGCACTGTAAAGAGTGCCGTATCCGTTAATGCTGATGGCCAAACCAAAGTGGAAGTAACGGTTTCTAGTGACAGCGCCGCAACAAAAACACAAACTGAAATCAAAACTGACGGTGCAAATTCAAGTGCTGAAGTCAAAAAGGATTCTGGTGTCTCAACAACGGTGAAAACAGAAAAAGAAGATCCCCAGACCACGAAAACCAACGTTGAAACAACAGCGATTACAGAGGAGAACAAAGATCTTGAGTTGGCATTGAAGTCTTCCAAAATAATGAAGCAAATCATTGATAGTGCCCAATTCAAAGAGTATGATGCGATGTATGCTTATGAGGAATTGAAAGCTTTTGAACGTTTAAAGAAATATCCTGATCTCACCAGTCTTTTCAAGGAAAGGGCCAAATTGGACTCATTGAATCAGGCCATCGATAAATTGGAAATCAGTATCAAAAATGAAAGTGATGCTGCTCAAAAACAAAGTTTAATCAATGCGCAAGGTCAATTGATTGCGCAACGATCTGCAATAGAGTTGGCAAACAAGGAAATTTTTAGAGGCTTGGCTAGAAATGAAATTGAATCCACAAAAGGTCCAGCCATGAAACGTTATGAAGAGTCATTGACCGCTTTAAAAAATGAGCCTATCCTTTCTGCCTTTATCAACCAGTTGAGAAATGACATTGATTCCGTCAGTGATTTGGCATTGATTGCTCGTAAAAAGGCAGAGGTAGCAACAACTGATACTGAGAAAGCAAAAGCACTGCGAAGTGCGTTTGCCAAAGAGCTTATGGTAGCGGACATGTATGCGCACATGAAAAAAGCTTTGGATGCTCAGGCTATTTTTGCACTTTACAGCACTGCAGATGAAGCGTTTTTATTGTCGAGTGATGAAAATGCCATCAGGGCCAAATACACCACACACAGCATCAAAATTGAAGTTCCAGAAGAAACAACCGTTGACGTCAAAGACAACCCTGAAACCGTCAATGCCGACATCATGCGCGATTTGCAATCTCTTACCTTTAGTGATGAGCAATTGAAAAAGAATGGCATAGTTTTAACCAAGGATAGCTATACCAAAGAAAACGTAAGTGATTTGTTCATGCCAAAAGCTGAACGCGTAGACAAACCCTTCTTTGTTAAAATGAATAAGTCGGCTTACGGTGCACAAAATCCAATACCTGTAGATGAGCAAATGCCAATGGGTATTGTTTACACCGTTCAGGTTGGCGCATTCCGTAATCCTATACCCAACAATACATTCAATGAATTTGCTCCCGTCATGGGACAGAAATTGAACAATGGATTTACCCGTTACATGGCTGGATTGTTCCCAGACAAGAAGTCAGCTACCCAAGCGCGCAATGAAATTCGCATGATGGGATACAGTGACGCATTTGTAGTAGTTTACAAGGATGGCAAACGCGTTGGCATGAATACCGTTCCAGCCAATCGTGACGCGGATAACAAAAACACCATTACTCAGGAGAAAAAGTCCACTACCACGCCACCCGCTGGTTCAAAATCAATAGCTGCGAAAAACGTAGCGGATGAAGATGGCTTCTTTACCATTCAAGTCGGAGTATTTGGCAGACCTGCATTAGAGGGCGAAATCAGCATTGGTAACTTAAATATGGAATACGATGCTGGCAAAAATCTTTACCGTTATTCAACCGGCATATTCTATAAAAAATCAGAAGCGCAAGCTGCCCTACCTGGAGTTAAAGCCAAAGGATTTGATGACGCGTTTATTACTGCTTATAAAAAAGGAAAGAAGGTGTCCATAACGGAATTGGGTGACACTGATTTCCAACCAAATACAAAACCCAATCCTATTGAGCAGCCAAAGGAAAGTATAGAAAATCCAATACTTCAACTCAAAGAAGATACGCCTGCTCCGCAGCCTTCCAACAATCAGCAGAAAAACCCCATCAAAGGAGGAGCTGACTTGAACAAAGATTGGGATGAGAGTGATCCCAATAAAATTTTCTACTTCAGATTGGAAGATGTTTACGGAACCTACAAATGTTGTGAGTCAAGCGATTCTGTGTGCAACAATCCTGAAAACAGAAATGCCATCAAACGATTGACACTCATTTCAAATGGCAGTGGGGTTGCTATTGATGGTAACAACAAAACCACTAATTTCAAATGGAAATATGTGAAAAATGACCCTATGCCGATTCAAGAAATGGAATCGATATTGGGTCCGAATTATTCCTTCTATTACAGGAATGGAAATATCCATTTGGGCGACTTCTGCAAACCCAAAGACGAGTAAGACATGTTAAAGAAATACTTGATTATTGGACTATGTGCAATGGTCTCCGTTGCTGTGAATGGACAAGAAGGATGTGAACATGTTTCCCTACCCAAAGCACTAAAGGCTTTGGAGCAATCGAAAGACCGTGACAAAAGCGCCGCTGAGAAAAAAGCAGCAGCGCAAAAAGCCATTGATATTGATCCTGAATGCTTACCTTGTATTCATCAGTTAGGGGAGATGGCATTTTTCAGGGCCAAAAGCGGAGGGATGGACTTTGCCCAGTCCAAGGAGCTGTTTAAATCGCTCATCGAAAAATGTGATGTTTACCATCCTGAGCCATTTTATTATTTGGGAGCCATGGCTTATGCAGATCGAGAGTATGATGATGCCATCAAGTACTTTGAGTTGTTTTTGCGTTTTCCTTCCGATGACCCAACCAAGCTGGGAAAGCAATACGAAAAGAAATATGCCGAAGTAGAAGAAGCTTTGCCACACGTTAAAGCCTACCGTGAGATTTACCAAAACAAAACACCCTTTGATCCTGAAAAAGTTTTGGGAGTTTGCTCTGACAAAGAAGAATACCTTCCACTGCTCTCTCCAGATGGTGAATTGATGTTCTATACCCGACAATTTCAAAAACAAGCCAAAGGGGATGTTGAACCCAAAATGGTTGAGGAATTGACTTGGTCGAAACGCAAGAACATCAACGAGACATTTGATCAAGGCGCAGCACTACCCTCCCCTTTCAATGTAGGACAGAACTATGGAGGGATTACCATTTCCATTGATAACAAGGAAATGATTGTGGCCAAGAAAAATCCCAAGCCTAAGAATCCTGGGAACTTTGATTTATTCAGTACACAGTATATCAAAAAAGTGGACAAAGACGGCAACAAGTATTACGAATGGGAAGATATGAAGGATCTTGGTCCTAACGTTAATACCGATAACGGTTGGGAGGGACAACCAACACTTAGTGGTGATGGCAACACTTTGGTATTTGTTACTGTCCGGGAAGGCTGTATCAAAGATGGCAGCGGAAATCCAACGCATGACTTGTTTTATAGTACAAAACAAGCAGATGGATCTTGGGGTGTTGCACAACCCATGAAAGGAGCCATCAATACCAAGGGACAAGAGAAGGCCCCTTATTTTCATGCTGATAGCAAAACACTTTATTTCTCTAGTGACGAGCACCTGGGTGTAGGTGGAATGGACATTTTCTACACCAAAATCAATGATGATTTCAGTTGTGGAAAGATTAAAAACATTGGAGCACCCATCAATGATGAGAATGACCAGATTGGTGTCATCGTAAGCAGTGATGGGGAGTTGGGTTACTTCGGGGCTAAGAAATTCAGGGGTGAAAGGACTTGGGACATTTATTCTTTTACGATGCCACCCAAAGCAAAACCTGAGAAAGTAATGCTTGTTAAAGGTGAGGTCAAAAATAAAGAAGGTGAACCGGTCAGCAATGCCGAAGTTGAATTAAAATACACCGGATCAGGAGAGGTAGAAAAAGTAAAAGTCAATGAGGACGACGGAACTTATGCTACCATCATGAAAGTAGGTACAAAGGAGGATGTCGTATTGAGTGTTAAAGGTGATGACATTGCTTTTAACACGAGAGTCATTGCGCACAAGGAAGATACCGTTCCACCTGTAGTGGTGAAATTGGATATGAAAACGGAAACCCTTGAAGGAGATAAGCCTTTTGCCATCAATGACATTCAATATGGATCCAACAAAGCCGAATTGATGGAAAGTAGTTTCATCATATTGAAAGAGTTTGCTCAATTTTTAAATGAACACCCCAACATGGAAGTCGAGATACGCGGACATACGGACGCTTCAGGAAGTGATCAAGCCAACTTGGCCTTGTCCATGGAGCGTGCGTTTGAGGTCATGAATTTCTTGGCCAAAAATGGTGTGGATGGAAAGCGACTTTCCGCTAAAGGTTTTGGCGAGTCCATGCCCATTGCCTCCAACGACACCGAGGAAGGTCGCGCCAAAAACCGCAGAACGGAGTTTTTTGTGAAGAAGTTGTAATCCTTTAATCCCTATTTTAGCACCATGAAAA
>CAZNVU010000011.1:0-36606 GCA_964576575.1 uncultured Chryseobacterium sp. | reverse complement strand
GTCAATTCTAAATTCACTGTAACATTGGCTTTGCTGTCCGCTAGCGCTTTAACTATTTCACAATTGTCACAATCATCTTCGTCCTCAGCCATAACAACAGGAGTCTCGATTGTTAAACAACGTTTGTTACAATCAGACTCTGGTCTTTTTGGATTAAAATCAGCGTTCATATAAGTTCCGCAAGGACAATACTCACACTTTCCATTATCCATTATCGCCTCTGCATCGTAATTCAACGCTTCTGGATCAGTGCAACCTTTTCCACCCTCAGACTTAACACAATTATCCATGAACTCGTTCATGTCTTGAACAACTGGGATACCATCTTTTTGTCCTGTTCCTGTTAAAACAGTCTCAAGCTTCCCTGATTTGAAATAAAGATAAGCCGTGTTCTCACTTTTGTAAACCGGAGTACCGGAAACCAATCCCATTCTCTTGGGTACCACCAAAAAGAGAGTCTTTTTTCCGGGAGACTTGTACTTGTATGTTACAATTTCGCAGCCTTCATCATCTGAAGCCAAGATATCGTGGGGGTACTGATTGTTGAGCGTTGCTCGAGCTTCTTCTTTGCTCATACCGATGTTGAGTTGGGCCAACTCACTGGGTTTAACACAATGCGGAGTTACAGCACATCCCACTGCACTCAATAGCGGAAGGACAAAAGCCCAAATCGCCCATTTTTTAATTGTTCTCATAATTTATTAATTGGTTTTGATTGGACTAAATGTATAATATATTTTACCTCATTCCAAATTTTTGTTAATTTTCATCTTTGGTGCCTCAGCCAATACTGGCCTAACGTAATACAATTTCGAAACTTTTAAACTAAGAAGAAGTATCCCTTGATGAGCCAATGGTTAGCCACGCCGTAGCAAATAAAATGATTCCAGCTCCCACATAAAAACCAAAACTCATGAATTCAGACTGTCCATAAAGCCACAATGCCAGCAATATAGAATACACAGGCTCCATGTTGATCGCCATGGCGCAGACAAAAGGACTAATTTGGCGCATAACGGCAATGCTGGCGATAAATGGAAATGAGGTTGCCACCAAGCCCAAGATGAAAAGCAAGGATAAATTCTTGGCATTCAGCAAATCTGTTTGAAAGCTTTCATTGTCATTTAAGACAATGTATAAACATACCACAGAACAAGCCACAGCCATTTCCACCAATGCCATTTGATTGCTGTTCACAGTCCTTACCAATCTTGCATTGATGGCAGAAAACGTGGCGGATAGAAAAGCGGCTAACAAACCCCATAAGATTCCAAGGGTGTAACGGGTCTCGAAATTAAAAATAAAAACCAGTCCAATCACCGCCACACTGCCCATTGCCATTTCCTTCCAATCCCATCGCTTTGCCAATATCCAAGGCCCAACCAATGAAACAAAAATAGCATTGGTGCTCAACACCGTTAATGCAGTGCTGATGTTGGAGACCTTGATAGCTGTAAAAAAAGCAATCCAATGCATGGCAATGAAAAGTCCTGCGACCAACAGTCCCATCATGTGGCTGATTGATATCGCTGCCCATTCTTTTTTATACAATACCCACAACGCAATTCCGCCAAAAGCAATTAGGGTTCGCCAAAAAACCAAGGGAACAGCAGATAATGTAATCTCATGCCCAAGAATTCCGGTAAAACCCCAGATAAACACAATAAAGTGCAATAGGTACAAGGCGCTACTTCTGGTCATTGTTGTGCTCAATGTCCACTACTCCGCCTGAGACGATGTATTTCATTACATCCACCGCGTTTTTATCAATGGGCTTGATATTCTTCACTGGCACTATCAAAAGATGCCCAGAAAAACTATAACTCATAGGGAAATAAACCCCTACTTTCTCCTTGATGTTCCCCAACTCTTGAAGGTCTTCGTCGGTAATGAATCCAATGGCCTCCAAATCATTTTGGTCACTTAATTTAACCAACACAGGCTGATTAAAAGCTTTCTTTTGACCAACAAATGCGCCCAATAAATCAGTGATGCTCTTGTAAATGGTTTTGATCAATGGAATGCGGTCCAACAATTTATTGAACCAAAACTTTAACGTGTCATTGATCAACTTGGATCCCAAATACCCCAGCACAGCCAAAAAAAGCAGCAACATCAGGATACCCATGCCAGGATAACGATGCTCAAAAGGCAAAAGCGCATCCAACCAAGTGAACATCTTGTATATCACATATCCCGTCATGATGATGGGGAAACTGATCAACAATCCGTTCAATACGTACTGAATTCCTTTCTTAAACATTCTTTGAAACATGCTGCAAAATTGCATCATTTTAAGGAAGCCTAGCATTTTTTTGTGAACCTTATCACTTAATTCCACACTGTGATGTGTATTTTTGAGACATGAGGAAATTATTGATGACAATTTGGGCCATGTGCATCGTGGCCATCGGCGTGGCTCAAACCGCTGATAATCCTGTAAAATGGAATTTTAGTTCCAAATCATTGGGAGATAATCAATTTGAATTGACATTTACCGCAAGCATCTTCAAACATTGGCATATCTACGACTTGAATCCAACGGAAGATGCTGATAAGTTTCTCCCCATTGCTACCACAATTGCATTCACTCCCTCATCCAATTATCAATTGTTAGGAAAGCTCACTTCTAACAAGCCCATTGCGCACCGCGAACCTTCGTTGGATGTCACTCTTTATTATCATGAGAACAACATGATACTAAAACAAAAAGTTAAGTTAAAAGACAACAAGCCTTCTAAAATAAAGGTTATGGTATCTTATCAAGCTTGCATTCAAGAGAATGGAGAAGAAAGATGCAATATGCCCCAAGATGAACCCTTTGAAATTACCGTTGGTGAAGAAGTACCTGAAGAACTTCAGGTGCTTAATACCATCTCCATCGACACCGCAGGAAAAAAGGTTGTTGAGTCTAAAGGTAACGACCCCTTCCATTGGAAACTGGACCCTAACAAACCCCAAGAAAATTGTCAAATAGAACAAGAAGAACAAACCATGTGGTATGCCTTTTTGCAAGGTATCTTTTGGGGACTCTTTGCGCTGTTGACCCCATGTGTATTCCCCATGATTCCACTGACGGTTGCCTTCTTTACCAAATCGTCTGGTGATGGCTCAGGAAAAAGCAAAGCCGTTCTTTATGGTGTTTTCATTTTCCTCACCTACGTGGCGGTTTCAGTTCCTTTTCACATCTTCAGCTCCACCAATCCCGAAGTATTCAATGAGTTTGCCACCAATCCTTGGATCAATTTGGTATTCTTCGCCATTTTCATTGTTTTTGCCGTTTCCTTTTTTGGATTCTATGAAATATCACTTCCCTCATCTTGGGCCAACAAGATGGACAACAATGCTTCCAAAATAGGCGGCATCTTTGGCGTGTTCTTCATGGCCATTACCTTAGTGATTGTTTCCTTCTCCTGCACCGGACCTATCCTGGGCGGAATGTTGGGACAGATATACGCCAGCACCTCTCAAGGTGCTGTTGACTTTTTAGGATTGTCGTTGTCTTTGGCACCTACAAAATTAACGGCGGCCACAGCAGGATTTGGGATTGCATTGGGATTGCCTTTTGGCCTATTTGCCTTCTTCCCTAGCTTGATGAAAAAACTACCCAAGAGTGGTGGTTGGCTGGAAGATTTCAAAGTCTCTTTGGGCTTTTTGGAAGTGGCATTGGCCATCAAGTTTATCTCCAACGCTGATCTTGTTCAACAATGGGGATTGTTAAAGCGTGAGACTTTCTTTGCCCTTTGGATTATCATTGGAATATTTTGGACACTTTATCTACTGGGCAAATTCAAATTCAAGCCCTACCAAGGCAGCCAAAATTTGTCGAGAACCAAACTCACCTTCGCAGTTATCATTGGCGCCTTCACTTTGCGCATGGTTCCTGGTGTTTTCCCGCCCAATGAACTCAATCAATTTGGTTTCTTGAGTGGATTCCCACCACCCTCATCTTACTCTTACTACCACCATGAATCTGAATTTAAAATTTACAGAGATTTAGAGGAAGCTATGGCGGTAGCCAAAAAAGAAAACAAACCCATCTTCATTGACTTTACAGGATGGGCATGTGTGAATTGTCGCAAGATGGAAGAAACCGTTTGGATTGACCCTGTCATTTCAGAGACTTTAAAACATAAATATGTTATGGTGTCTTTGTATGTGGACGAGAAAATTGAATTGCCTGCTGATCAGCAATTGGTTTACAAGACCCATGATGGCCGATTGAAGGAAATCAAAACCGTTGGAAACAAATGGGCCACATTACAAGCAGAAACTTTTCACAATCAGGCGCAGCCTTTCTATGCGGTGATTTCAGCGGATAGCACACTTTTAATTCCAACAGAAGATTACAATCCGGATGTGGAGGAATACAGCAATTGGTTAAATTGCGGTATTGATGCACACGAGAATTGGAAAAATGCGAAAGGAAATCATTAGGCTTTTTGCGCTCACATTTTGCTCACTGATGGTGAGCATTGGTGTGTTGTCACAAAAGACAATCATAAAAGGTAGGGTTATTGATCAATCCAATCAATTGGCAGTTCCTTTTGCACCGGTGTTTTTTATTGGAACCAAAACCGGCACAACAACCGATTTGGATGGTAACTTTTCATTTGAAACCTACTACAGTTCTGATACACTGGCTTGTTTGATGGTAGGGTACAATCCTTACAAAACAAAGATTCAGCAAGGAAAGTCGCAGAATATTACCCTTTCATTGGTGCCCAATACGCAGATGACAGAATTGGTCATTAAAGCCAAAGACATGGAAGACCCTGCCATAGCGCTGATTAAAAAAGTACTGAATAATAAAAAAATCAATAACAAAGAAAAGCTCGATGCCTATGAATATGAGGCCTACAACAAGGTTGAATTTGACCTGAACAACATCAAGGATGAGCTCGCTGATAAAAAAGTATTGCGTTCTGTTGAATTTATTTTTGATCAAATAGACACCACTGCGGAAAAGAACTACTTGCCCATTTTCATGACGGAAAGTCTCTCTGACTTTTACTTCAGAAGAGAGCCTAAATTCTCCAAAGAAATCATCAAAGCAGCCAAGGTAAGCGGTGTTAAGAATGAAAGCATCAATCAATTCTTGGGGGACATGTACCAAAATTTCAATGTTTATCAAAATGATTTAGCCGCCTTTAACAAAAGCTTCACTAGCCCCATTGCCAGCTACTGCTTGGGTTTTTATGACTACACCATTTTGGATACCGTTGTCATGGATGGCAAATATTGTTTTGAAGTAAAGTTTGAACCCAAGCGCAGGCAGGAGTTGCTATTTGAAGGGACCTTATGGATCAATGACACCTCGTATGCACTTAAAAAAATTGAAGCAGCCATTACGGAGTCCGCCAATATCAACTGGATCAAGCATTTCAAAGTCACCCAATATTTTGATGAAGTGGAGCGAGAAGTTTGGATGATGACCGGTGACGAATTATTGGTAGATTTTAATTTTTCCGATAAAAAAATGGGAATGTATGGACGCAAAAAATCGTCTTACAAAAATTTCATCATCAATCAAAAGAGACCAACTGAATTTTTTCAAGGTTACACGGATGTTATTGTTGCTGAAGGAGCCTCTGATTATGACGATGCCTACTGGGATGAGCATCGACATTTGAAACTCACCAAAGACGAGAAGGAAATTTATAAAATGGTAGATACGCTGCAGAATATACCATTGTTCAACTCTGTGGTCAACATCATTAACCTATTCATCAACGGATACAAGGTTATTGGAAAGTTTGAATACGGTCCATATTACACTACTTACAGCTACAATCCAATTGAGGGAAATCGATTCAGAATTGGAGGAAGAACTAGCAATGCCTTCTCCAAAAAAATCATGTTTGATGGATATGCAGCCTACGGAATGTTGGATCAACAGTGGAAATACGGAGGCGGTTTTTTGTGGGTAATCAACAAAAATCCGCGATTCGCGGTAGATGTGCACACCAAACAAGATGTAGAGCAAATTGGACAAAGTACCGGACAATTGAGAACAGACAATGTGCTTACTTCGTTGTTCAGAAGAAACCCAGCCAACAAGTTAACCATGGTAACGGAGTATTCCATGTTCCTGGAAAAAGAGTGGATTCATGGCATTTCCAATAAGCTCATTTTCAAGCATCGAGAATTACAGCCGATTGGCGGTTTTTATAACTTTATTGAACCCAATGTAAAATCTTTTGTTCCCAACATCACTAGTGCTGAAATGACATTGTCGTTGCGTTGGGCCTATAAAGAAAAGTACGTTTACGGAGAATTTGAACGCTTCAGTATTGGCAGCAATTGGCCCATTGTTGAGTTTGCATATACAAGAAGTATCTCAGGACTTTTTGGCGCAGAATACAATTATGAAAGGGCGCAAGTGACCTTAAAAGACAAATGGAAGTTTGGACCATTGGGATATTTGGACATTTCATCTCAAGCGGGAAAAATATATGGCCAATTGCCCTTCCCATTATTGATGATGCATCAGGGTAATGAAACTTTTTTCTATGACGAGACATCATACAATACAATGAACTTTTTCGAGTTTGTTTCAGACAGATGGGTGAATCTTTGGGCCACCTATCATGCGGAAGGGCTTTTCTTGAATAAAGTCCCATTGCTGCGCAGATTAAAGTGGAGAGAGGTGGCCAGTATGAAAGCAGTGGTTGGGGGGTATGACATCAGGAATGATGATCTCTTGGATCGCAACTGGGATGACGATCCAGAGATAGATGTTTACACACTGACTAAACCATTTGTCGAGACATCTCTCGGAATCGAAAATATCTTCAAGGTACTCCGCGTAGATATGGTTTACAGACTATCCTATTTGGATCATCCTGATATTTTCAAAGTAGGTTTGCGCGCCAAGGTTCAATTCACATTCTAACCCTATCTTAGCGCTGTGAAATTATCCGCAAACAATATCATCAAGCAATACGGCAATCGCATCGTGGTGAATGGCGTTTCCTTTGAAGTGAATCAAGGAGAAATTGTAGGATTGTTGGGGCCCAATGGAGCTGGGAAAACAACCAGCTTTTACATGGTAGTAGGATTGGTTACACCCGATTCAGGAGAGATCCTTTTGGAACAACAAAACATCACCAAGGAGCCCATGTTCCGTAGAGCACAACTGGGCGTAGGCTACCTTCCTCAAGAGGCATCTGTTTTCAGAACACTCAGTGTTGAGGACAACATCAAAGCTGTTTTGGAACTCACACCGTTGACTAAAACTGAACAATCAGAACGATTGGAATCGTTATTGGAAGAATTTGGGTTAACGGCCAGAAGGAAATACATCGGTAGTCATCTTTCCGGAGGAGAAAGACGCAGGACAGAGATTGCGCGCGCATTGGCCACCAATCCAAAATTCATTCTTTTAGATGAACCCTTTGCTGGTGTTGATCCCATTGCAGTTGAGGACATTCAGCGCATTGTGGAGCAACTCAAAACCAAAAACATAGGCATTTTAATCACCGATCACAACGTGCAGGAAACACTATCCATAACTGATAGAGCTTATCTATTGTACGATGGAAAGATATTAAAATCAGGTACTGCTGAAGAATTGGCTGCAGATGAAGTTGTCAGAAAAGTCTATTTGGGACAGAACTTTGAGTTGAGAAGGAAGGTGTAGTTTAGATTAACTATAAAAACCGAATCCTCCACTCCTTGGGATAATGATTGGAAACCCTTCCCTTCACCATTTTAACCCAAGCCAAATCAAAACCACTCCATTGTACTATATGCCAACCGCTCAATGAGCTATCCTCGATTCTCAGATCCTCACCGCGCAAAATGCGGAGCGCGTCATCTTCCTCAATAGGCACGCGAGGTATTTCCGCTTTTGCATTTCCGCCCAATAACAACCCTTGATGCGGTGTGAATACCTGCTTATTCAGCGAACCTACTTGAACACCAATCTGCACCATCTTGGCTACAGGTAAAATATCTTCAGACTCTAACTGTGAATAGAAAACCTCACCTTTTCCATTCAGCCAATAACGTTGAATATTACCATCTTTAACGAAAGGAAACAATGATGACCAATCCCTTTTGTGCAGCGGCTGCCAAAACGGTTCATTGGCTAGCTTAACCCTTCCTACACTTGCATGCATTGGTTTCTGCAAGACACAACAAAAAAATCCCTCACCCATTGACTGGTGAGGTAAAAATCGCCATGCCGAAACGCCTTCGATTTGAATGTGATTGGCCTCCTTGGGCATAACCAAAGGCTGATAACCAAGCATTCCAAAATCTTGAACACACATCGAAACAATGTCTTGATTTTCGGATTCAGAGAATGTGCAAGTAGAATAAATCAAAACACCTCCAGGTGCCAATAAGCGATAGGCCTCTTGTACCAAGGTTGTCTGTATACCAGCGCATTTAATCACCTGTTCTGGTGTCCATTCAGACCGAGCATTGAGATCCTTTCTGAACAATCCCTCACCGCTGCAAGGCGCATCCAACAAAATTAAATCCCAGCGCTCATCTCCTTTGATCTGGGTCACATCTGATTGCAATACAACGGAATTGGTCACTCCCCATTTCATCAGATTCTCCTGTAAGACTTGATTTCTCTTGGGATGAATCTCATTGGCATATATGACACTATCCTTGTCCAAATTTTCATGCAAAAGAATAGTCTTTCCACCAGGAGCGGCGCACAAGTCAAGGACCATTTTGATGTTCTCCTGCTTGGCAATTTGACGGACCACTGAACCTATCACCATGGAACTACTTTCCTGTGGATAATATCGCCCCAAGTGAAATAGAGGATCTGTAGTGAACTGTGGTCGCGACTTTAGAAAAAAACCGTTGTCATAATGAACAACCTGAAGGGACCGCAATTCCTCCAACGCATTCCCCTTAGCATGAACCGAAACATGCGGTTTGCGGTCAATGGCCTCAATAAATGCATCTGCGTCCTGTAAAAACTGTTGCTGAATGCGTTGAATAAAAAGTGGATGTAATACAGTCATTGAATACAGCTATTCTTCTTTTTTTAAACCCTTACGTTTGCTTCTTCCCAAAAAGGAATCCCTATTGGATCGATTCTCCAATCGCTCCTGCTTTCTTTCATTCTGCTGTCCATCCCTCTCTGTCCTTTTTTGCTCTCTTTTTTGAGAAATGTTATCTTTTTTGATATCCAGCCAATTCTTTATGGACCTATCTCTTTGAGGTGATGAATCATCGAACAAAGCTTTCCATTCCTTGTCATTTTCAACTGCAAACTGAAGGTTGCTAATAGGTCCCTTCATGGATATGAAAAACTTTTTACCATCTTCAGTCGGTGCTTGATTGGGATCGCGCAAGAGTAAGTCGCGCACATGAAAGCCCATTAGATAATCCATTTCATTATCAAATGTATGGGTGGCTTTAAAAACCATATTCAAAGCTGAAGTTTTGATTTCCATCCATGGTATCTCTATGGTCTGTTGAGATACAGAAATAGTATTGCGCAATGCCTCAAACTTGACCCATGACAATTTCTTGGCTAACAAATCCTCATCCACCAAAGGTGCTATCCATTTGTTTTTATTCAAATAGCCGGCCACATCCTCTAAAACAGACCAGTGAATAATTTCACCATTTCTGACATCCATAGCCATTACTCCATTGACAGAATATCTATCCAACTTCAAGTCATTTCTCAATTTGAATTCCAAGTCCACCTCTGCATTTATCAGACCTTTCAACTGATCTGACTTAATTGCCGTCTGTCCAAAATCATTGAACATTGTCATCAACTTAGGCAAATTTACCTTTTCAATACTTGCGTTAATGTCCACCTCCCATTTTTGGGATTTCTCATTTGCAAACAACTCCAACTCCCCCTCCAATTTTCCTTCTGCCAATTCCCACTGAAATCCTTCTGCTTTTATCAGACCTTCTTGAACAGATAAATTGGTTTTGAATTTCTTGGCTTCAAACTGCTTGTAATCAAATTCACCCACTTCACACTTCAATTGAAGATTAGTAAATGCAGGTAATCCAAATCCAGAGCTTTCTGACTGAATAAAATCTTCACCTTGAATATGGTTGCTCTTTAACACAACAGAAGCGTCTATACCTCGGATTGGATTAAGCATCCAAGCCACAGCTTGGTGCCATTTTCCAGTTATATCAACATCGGAATTCTGATACTGCGCCGTGCACTGATGAAGAATAGCATTCTCCTCATGCAGCTGCAATAGCGCCTGAAAATTGCGAACCGGATGTGGCATAGAATGCCATTGAAATTCATCCGCTTTGATGGATAAATTTCCTTCAGCCTTCCAATCCTCCCAACGCCAAATGCTATCTTCAGGATTCCATTTACCCAAAATTTTGGCCTTGAAATCCAACTTACCATTGGACCTCAACAATGAATCCCATTTTAAAAAATCAACCACCTCTTGAATGCCTGAATGCATCTCCACATCCAAGTCCAACTGGGGTTTAAGTGTATTCTTAATTTCACCTTTGATCTTCCATTGCCCGTTGGCCAAAGTAGCATTGAGATGATCAACTTTCCATACATCTTGCCCTCTTTTCAAGTCATACTTAAGCTGAAGATCGACATTCTCCAATTCTACACCAGATTGCGGTTCTTTTACTGAACCCTCCTTCCAATTCAATGAAGCCGCTATGCTAGGACTTTCCCAAGTACCATCGATTAAACCATGCATTTGAAAAGTGCCAACTGGTTCATAAGAACGAAGCACATTTGAAATCCATCCAGGCATATTGCTAACCCATTGCTGCACCTCTACATTATCTGCACTGACTTGCACACGGCAATTTTCTTTTTCAAAATCAATCCAACCATCACCTTGAATGGGTGCATCTAGCGCCTCTATTTCAATCTGTTTAAGGGACAAAACGCTCCTGTCTTGGCTATATGACACATCTCCAGAACATTCAAACGGCAAATGCTCTAGAATTCGCCGACCTTCTGCTGTTACTTTCTCACATGTACCCTTTGCATTCACAGATAAATTGGACTCATTTGCAGAGAAATCACCCTTTACCTTCAAGTTGTCACAAAAAACAATTTGATGATAATTACTTTTTACATCTTCAAAACTCCATTTCACTTCTTTGAAAATGATGTGCTCCAAACGCATGGATACATCGCTCGGTGCAGACTGTTTCTTCTTAAAGACATCCCAATTGGATCGGCCAAGCCGGTCCCTTCGCATGTTCACCTCACCCTCTATCAACTTCAATTGGTGAACATGGTAATTTCCTTTCCATGCATCAATCCAATTGAAAGCCAGAGAAAATTGCTCAACTGCAATCAACGCTTTCTGATGATTACTTGCATCAGCCACCTCCAATTTCTGAAAATTGATGGCAAGCAATGGAAAGGATGTCCAAATGGACACATCTACATTCTGATAAGAAACAGGCACCGTTAACTCTTGTTTCAACACGTCCAAAGCTTTAGCTATAATATCATCACGGTATAACCAAACAAAAGAAGACAGAACGGATAAAAGGAGCACAATAACGCCAAATAACAGCATCAACCATCGCAATCCTTTTCTTGCTTTTTCCTGCATGTAACGAAGTTAGACAAAGCAACACCTGATGATGAAAAATCACCTGGGATTTGAACACAAAACAATGTTAATTATCGGTCTTGGAAATGGAACGCCAAAGCAAGTTGACCATTAACCAGCAAAACAAGCTACCTGTTGTCAAAACCGTCAAGAAAATTCCAAAAATCGACATGGGATCTACTGCAATGGGATAACTTTCAACAACGGCTCCTTCCATGGTCACTAGTCCAAAAGTGATCTGTAGCCAACAAATAAATAAACCCAATGCAACACCTATCAATGCGCCAATGGCGTTAATCAATGCACCTTGCAAAATAAAAATCCGCTTTACCAATTCTCTATTGGCTCCCATTGCTTGAAAAACGAACATATCTTGGCGCTTTTCTATCATCATCATTGATAATGAGGCAACAATGTTGAAACAGGCGATCAACAGGATGAAAAACAGGATGGCAAAAGTTGCCCATTTTTCAGACTGCGTTGTTTTATAAATCAATGCGTTCTTCTCTAATCTGCTTACCAACTTTAAACCCTTTTGAGCTAGTGTTTCGTTCCATCTGTCTTGAAAACCAGCCATCTCACCTTCATCCTTCAGGAATAATTCCACCGCGGTTACTGAATCCGGTTTCTCCAACAACTTCCGCGCGTTGTACAATGGAACAAAAACATACTTTACATCCAGCTCTGCATTGGCTGAAAAAACACCTGCGTTATACACATCCATTGTCCTAAAGGCATCCTCTTTGTATCGAGAGAGTTTTCGACCTGGAATAGGTGCTCGAATGGCATAGCGCTGTCCTAGCCCTTCTTCCACTGCCATTCGCAGCTCACCGCAAACTCCCAAACCTGGCACTACCTCAACATGGGTTGTATCTTGCAACAAAAAACTTCCCATTCGCAAGAGCTGATCCATACCACTGTTCTTACCATAAGTTGTGTTAACACCCTTCATGGTTACTACTGCATCTGCATCTCCATAATGGATCCATACATCGTTTTCTACTATCGGTTCAGCGGCCACCAGCAGACCTTCTTCAGCCCATTGCGCCATGGGCAAATCATTCTCACTAAAAAACTTTTGACTGGTATGCTGAACAACAAGCGGTGCGTCGAAATGTGCAAATAGGTCATCCACTAGCTTCTCGATTCCATAAAATGCAGACATCACCAATACCATTGCAGCTGTTACAAAAGCTACCACAACAGCTGAAATAATTGATATTAGATGGATGATACCTTTGGACTTCTTTGAAACCAAATAGCGATAAGCAAAGAAAAATTCCAAGCGCATATTACTTCCAAGCCTTGACAATCAATCCAGTTCCTTTTGCGTTGTGAACCCTAACATCCAAGGCATTAAAAAGAAATGCAAAAGGATAGGTTATCAAATAATACAACGGAAGTAAAATGAAAAATATTGAACTTTTGTTCAACATCGTCATAGGATACTTCATGCTGAGTAGCCAAGAGATTCTGCCCCATTTACCATATGAGTACTGAATATCCCATTTAGAGAAGCCAGCTGTCTTTAGCTTGTCGGCCATTTCCTCAACCCCATAACCATCGCGAACGTGCTCCTCGATGAAACTTGTCTCACCATCATCATGCACATCACTTCCTCCTTGATCAGATGGTGTGGAAATGAGAAGCATTCCGCCTTTTTTGAGACTTTGACAATAATTGGTTAACACTTTGACGTCTTCTTCAATGTGTTCCATTACATCTACGCAAAGCACCAAGTTGTACTTTTCAGATTGCACGAAAGTTGTGAGGTCTCCGGTTTGAAAATACACATTGGGAATATTGACTTTTTTAAAAAAAGCATCACAATCTGCTACCTGCTCGTCCTTCAAATCAACCGCGTCAATAGATTGATAGTTCAAGGATTTCGCCATCCGGTAGGTATACTGACCAAAACCAAAACCTGCGTCTAATATCTGAACTGGGGAGGATTGAGTTGTTTTCCATTGTCGCAAAGCGCGTTGGATGTGCCAGGAACGCAACAACAAAAGGTCAAGCAATTGATAAAATAGTACGCGAGTCCATGTAGCGGTATTAAAAACCACACCTAGTTTTCTCTTGATGGGATCGTAATGCATTTTAACTTTTCAATAATCGGTCAATCTCAGCAGAATAGTCCAAAGAATCATCGATAAAAAACTGAAGTTCCGGAACCTTGCGCATCTGTTTTGCAACCACACCAGCCAGATAATGACGGATAGTGGCATTTTTCTCTTTCATAAATTCCATCACCTCTTCTCTCTTTTCTGGCGGAAAAACGGACACATAAACTTTGGCATAACCCAAATCAGGGCTTACCCTAACCAATGTTACCGTCACCAAAACTCCGGGAAACCATTCCATACCATTGCGTTGAAAGCTTGTGGAAAGCTCCTTTTTGATCAAAGCTGAAAATTTTTCTAAGCGCACTCCTGCCATGTTCCAAAGGTAGCCAATGTAATCTAGAAATTACCACTAAATTTGGACCATGTTAAAAATCAGAAGGGGAGAACGGCAAGATTTGCCTCAAGTGCTATTACTCATTCAAGAATTGGCTTTGTATGAGAAGGCGCCTCATGAAGTGACCAACACCGTTGAAGCAATGGAGCGCGACGGATTTGGATCTCATCCTATTTACTTTTTGTGGGTAGCTGAAAAAAATGAAAAAATCGTTGGTATTGCCATATGCTACATAAGGTACAGCACATGGAAAGGACAGATGCTTTACCTAGAAGACATTGTGGTTACCGAAAAAGAACGCGGAAAAAAAATAGGTCATCTGTTAATGAATACAGTGATTCAATTTGCGCAAGAAGAACAATACAATGGTTTGATTTGGCAAGTTTTGGATTGGAATGAACCCGCCATCCGATTCTACAAAAAGTACAATGCTCAATTTGACGGAGAGTGGTTCAATGTTAAGTTAAATAAAGAACAATTACAGCAATTTCAAACTCAAGATGCAAGTATATAAATTTGGAGGGGCAAGCGTAAAAGATGCAGCGGCCATAAAGAATGTAGCCAAGATTGTTTCAGGTGTTCAAGAACAATTGTGTGTGGTTGTTTCTGCAATGGGAAAAACAACCAATGCATTGGAAAAACTGCATGATCAATGGTTTAAAGACCTGTCATTTGAAGAAACGCTGCAGTCCATATCTGACTTCCATCTGAGCATTTCTGATGAATTGGGATTGGACACCAACAACTGCCTTTGGCAACAGCAAATTGAAGCACTTGAAGAAAAGCTAAACACCCTTTCTAAAGTTTCATTTGACTCCAGTTATGACCAAATCATCCCTTTTGGAGAGATCATTTCCACCTCCCTTTTGCATGACTATTGGAATAAGATTGACTTGAATCATCAATTCATCATGGCTACTGATTTTGTCATTACAGACAACCTTCACCGCGAATCTAGGGTGCAGTGGCCTGCTACAAGGTCAAAAATAATGGGTCTAAAAAGCAGCACCAAGGTTTTGCTCACCCAAGGTTTCATTGGCAGTGCCATCAGCGGAGAGTGGACCACTTTGGGCAGAGAAGGAAGTGACTACTCGGCTTCCATATTTGCACACTGCCTAGACGCCAATCAATTGACCATTTGGAAAGATGTCCCCGGCATGCTCAACGCTGATCCCAAGAAACAATCAGATGCGCAAATCATTGATAAAATATCTTATCAAGAGGCCATAGAATTGGCGTATTACGGAGCGAGTGTGATTCATCCTAAAACCATACAGCCTCTGGAATCCAAAAACATCACCTTGCGCATTGCCTCTTTTGTGGATCCTAATCTGCTTGGCACCTTGATTGGAAATTTTCCAGGACTTCATTACCCAAGTTGCTACATAGAAAAAGAAAATCAAACTTTAATCTCCATCTCAACCAAGGACTTTTCTTTTGTTGTAGAAGACAATATTGTTGAAATTTTCAATCAATTGCATATACTCGGCATCAAGGTGCAAATGATGGAAAACAGCGCCTTGAGTTTTACACTGTGTATTCAATGTGAGTCTCACAAACGCCAAGCCTTGATGGCTGCCTTAGAAAACAAGTACACCATTAGATACAATGAGGGAGTAAAACTACTCACCATACGTCACTATCAGGCATCGGATCTATTGAGAATGGAGCAGCAATCGGTTTTAATGGAACAAAAAAACCGGACTACTGTCCGGTGGGTAATTCAATAGATTCGTGAAGAAAAATCAATATTCGTCTTCATTGAAGAAGAAATCCTCTTTGGTTGGATAATCCGGCCAAATGTCTTCAATGCTCTCAAATACTTCTTCGTCATCCTCAATTTGCTGCAGATTTTCTACAACTTCCAATGGAGCACCAGCTCTCATGGCATAATCGATTAACTCATCTTTGGTAGCTGGCCATGGGGCGTCTTCCAAATAAGAGGCAAGTTCTAGCGTCCAATACATAGCAGTTTCTTTTTAAAGGGTTGAACGTATTAATTTGTGCGAAAGTAAAATTTTAAGTCAAAAAAACAAGGCTTTGTGGAAATATTATTTACTTCTGAGGTATCCAACATTTCGGAGACAAGCCATTATCCTGCAAAATCCATCTGGATAAGGTGAAATAATAATCAGACAATCGGTTTAAAAAAACTGGAATTTCCAGTTGAACTGGATGCTGATGATTCAGTTCCCAAACTGATCGCTCTGCGCGACGACAAATGCAACGGACAACGTGGGCCTGAGCTGAAGCAGAATGACCGCCAGGTAATATAAAATTTTTCAAAGGTGGAAGTTGGGACTCCATTTCATCCATTGCTTTCTCCAATCTTTCGATGTCCACTTGTTCAATCCGGGGCATCTGAATTTGGTTTTCCAAGCCAGGTTCAACGGCCAACCAACTGCCTAAAACAAACAATCGATCTTGAACCCAGTCTCCATTGGCGTCGTTGTATTGAGCGTTGAGCAAACCAATCTGCGCATTTAGTTCATCAACGTTACCATAAGCTTCAATACGAATATTGAACTTCTCCAGACGCTCAGAACCCAAGATTCCTGTGGTTCCTTGATCACCTGTTTTGGTGTAGATTTTCATGTTTTTTTTGGACTAAAAAATAATGATGCGAATATAACCCGCACTCCCTATTTTTGTAGCTATTGCAATAAGATAAAGATGACGGCGGAAAAACAAGAGCGGTATGATCGAGCCTACTTAAAAATGGCGCAAGAATGGGCCAAATTGTCCCATTGTTCCCGCAAAAAAGTTGGCGCCTTATTGGTCAAAGATGGTATGCTCATTTCAGACGGATATAATGGTACGCCCAGTGGATTTCCCAACACTTGCGAGAATGACTTGGGCGAAACCCATTGGTATGTCCTCCATGCAGAGGCCAATGCCATCACCAAAATAGCCAAGTCCACCAATAACGCCAAAGATTCCACCTTGTACATCACATTGTCGCCCTGCAAGGATTGTTGTAAATTAATACTACAAGCAGGCATCAAAAGAATGGTCTATGTTGAAGAATACAAAGACAACACCGCAATTCACTTTTTGCAAAATGCTGGAATTGAAGTAGCACAGATTGCTCAGCCCTAATGAACGAGAATACTCCACAAACACCGACCCCTGCGCCTTTGAGAAAAAAAATCAGGCCTTCCTCAGCTCAACCATTGTATTTCGGAATGGTCCTGGTTGTTGGTATTTTAATTGGCACCTATTTGGCCGATACCAACTTATTGACCATCAAGAGTGGTGCAGAAGAAAACCCCAATAAGCTGGTCAGCCTCATTGATTTCATTGAAGAGAACTACGTGGACAGTGTCGACAAGAAAATGCTTATTGAAGGGGCCATTCAATCCATCCTTTCTCACCTTGACCCTCACAGCTATTACATTTCTCCTGAAGCTATAGCTGAGAGCCAAGAGCGTATCAACGGAGAATATGAGGGCATTGGTATGGAGTTCATCGTTTACAAAGACACGCTTAGGGTTGTAAAAACCATTTCTGGCGGGCCTGCGCAGCGTGCAGGACTTCTTCCCGGTGATCGAATTGTGATGGTGGATGGTAAAGATATTATCAAAGAAAAACTGGACAATGACAAAGTCCAAAAAATGATTAAGGGAAAGTCAGGCTCTGAAGTAAAATTATCTGTTGTTAGAAAAAACAACAACAATGCAATCGACATTTCCATCAAACGCGGAAATATCCCACTCAAAAGTGTGCCCGCATCATTTATGGTAGATAATGAAGTTGGTTATGTCAAAGTGGAAAATTTTGGTCAGAATACTTTCGAAGAGTTTGAACTCTCTGTTCGTCAGCTAAAAAGTCAACGATGCAAAACGGTAATTGTTGATTTACGCGGAAATGGCGGAGGTCTTTTAGATCAAAGTTTTAAAATGGCTGAGTCGTTTTTACCAAAAGACAAATTGGTCTTGTATACCAATGGAATCCATGCGGGTAAAAAACAATACTTCACCACCAAAGATGGAGAGTTCAAAAACATGAACGTCGTGGTGCTCGTGGATCAAGAGTCCGCCTCAGCCAGTGAGATTTTCGCTGGCGCCTTACAGGACTGGGACAAAAGTGTAACCGTGGGCAGAAGAACATTTGGAAAAGGATTGGTGCAACATGAAATTGAACTTCCTGACCGCAGCGCTTTTCGTTTAACCATCGCGCGTTACTATACACCGACAGGGCGTTGTATTCAAAAACCATACAATGATTCTACCAATTACTTTAACGAATTTTCTGAGCGCTACATCCATGGTGAATTGTTTCATTCTGACAGCATCCAAAAAATAGACACCTTGAAATTCAAGACTCCTAAGGGTCGTATTGTATATGGTTCTGGTGGAATTACTCCTGAAGTTTTTGTAGCATTGGACACTGCCAACAATATTGTACTGAACAGTCTTTTTGGTTCAGGTGTTTTGAGAGATTTTTGTTTTGACTATTTTGACAAAAATTACAACCAACTCAAAAAATACAAATCAGAGGATGACTTTATTGCGCAATTCAAAACATCTGAGCAAATGCTCAATGAAATTTTGAAGTTGGCAAAAGCAAAAAAATTGAGCATCAACAACAAAGAATGGAATAGAGCCAAAGGCGACATCAAACAGCGCATCAAATCGACATTAGGCAGATACCTGTTTGAAGACCGTACCGCTTTCAAAGTATTGTATCCAACAGACCACGAAATATTGAAAGCCATTGAAGTAGGGAAAAATTTCAATCAGTTTTTGAACCCCTGAGCGCTTTCCGCATGAATGGTCCCTTTACTTTATCCAAGAATGAACGACTCAAACGGCGCAAAAGCATCGAGTTGTTGTTTGATAAAGGAAAAGCCATAAAATATCCGGCCTTGATACTCATCCACCGCAAGTCAGAAGATTTGGAAGGATTAAAGGCCATGTTCACCGTCAGCAAAAGAAACTATAAGCGGGCTCATGATCGCAACAGAATCAAACGACTGATGCGTGAGGCTTACCGATTGCAACGCCACTTAATTTCAGCAGAGGATAAAAACTATCATTTGTGTTTTACTTTCACCGGAAAGCAATTACCAGAGTATGCATACGTTTATGAGAAGATGGGTTTGCTGCTGAACAACCTCAATACCCAACTAAAAGAATTGCCATGAAAAAATATTGGAATAATACAAGCAAAATAACCTTGGCTCTTGGTGTCTTCATCTTGACTACCGCAGCTTATTACAAAGACACGCTTTTTGAAGTTACCAAGAACATTGAGATTTTCACGGATGTCTACCGCAATTTGCAAGAGGCCTATGTGGATGAGCCAGAGCCTGGTTTCCTCATGAAAAAAGCCATAGATGCCATGTTGGCTTCTCTTGATCCATATACGGTATACTACCCAGAGAGCAGAATTGAAGAGGCCACATTTATGCAAACAGGCGCCTATGGTGGCATTGGCATCAATACCAAAAGAAGAAATGATTTGGTATATATCACTGATGTTTACGACGGATTTGGCGCTGACAAAGCTGGAATACTAATTGGTGATGCCATCGTAAAAATTGGGGACAAATGGATCAAAGATTTAACCGATGATGAATCCGCTATGCTCATCAAGGGGCAGCCTGGTAGCACAGTAACTTTGACTTTGAAAAGGGGTAAAACAGGACTAGAGGAAACGTTGGATGTAAAAAGAGAATCCGTTAAAAACAAAGATGTTCCTTTTTACGGCGTTGTACCAGATAGCAAAACTGGTTATATACTGCTAGAGGGATTCACACAAACAGCAGCTTCAGAGGTCAGAGAGGCATTCCTCGATTTAAAAAAACAAGACATCAATGGATTAATTCTTGATCTCAGAGGAAATGGCGGAGGACTATTGAGAGAGGCTGTTTCAATTGTCAATTTTTTTGTCCCAAAAGGATCACCCATTGTTGAAACCAAAGGAAGAATTGCCGAGTGGAAAAACACTTACATGGCCAATGCAGAACCTTTGGATGTCAATATCCCGCTTATCGTATTGATTGATGATCACAGCGCTTCAGCTAGTGAAATTGTATCCGGTAGCCTTCAAGATTTAGATCGTGCGGTTATCGTCGGCAAAGAATCATTTGGCAAAGGATTGGTGCAACAAACTGTTGATTTGGCATACAATACAAAAATGAAATTGACAGTGGCCAAGTACTACACCCCAAGTGGTCGATGTGTTCAACGCTTGGATTATAGCCACCGAGATCAAAAGACAGGAAAGGTAGACGCTGTAGATGAGCAAAAAATTCAGCAATTCAAAACCAAAAAAGGAAGGCCGGTTACAGATGGTCGCGGTGTATTACCGGATGTTACTGTAGACACAGAGTCTGGCAATGCATGGTTGGACAACCTGCACAAAAAATTTGCCCTTTTCGATTTCGTTACACAAAGTTCCATTGACTTCAACGCTATTGACACCTTAGGCAATTTCAATCTTTCCCAAAGTAATCTGGAATCTTTCAAAACATATCTTGAGAAAACAAACTTTTTCGCAATTGGTGAAGAATTAAAATTGTGGGATGAGCAAGCAGAGCTCCTAAAAAAATCCAAGCCTGAGTTGGCCAATGAAATCATTGCTTTACAGAAAAAAGTTTATTTTGAAAACAACAAAGAGTTTGAGAAAAATAAATCAACTTTAAAATATTTATTAGAACGAGAAATGGTAAGAAGATCTGGAAACCCTCGAGCATATTCCCGTCAAATCATACATTATGATCCAGTGGTAAAGAAATCGCTTGAGATATTTTCCAAAGATTACAAGAAGATATTAATGCTTCCATGACGCAAAAAAACAACATACACCATTGGTTACTCATGTCATGGATGATTATAATCGTCATTGGTCTATCGTTGTCCCCTGTTCTAATGTCAATAGGCACCATTGGTATCACTTTGCAATGGGTCATTGATATTGCACGCAAACAAATTAAACCATGGGCATTCATCACTTTTTCAGCCACAAGAAATTGGGTAATCCTCTACACCCTGCTCGTAATTGCAATGCTTTGGTCCAGCAATTGGAATTTTGGCTTAAATGATTTGCGAATCAAACTGCCTCTATTACTTCTATCCATAACACTGCCTTCTTATCTGACAGACCTCAAAAAAGAAAAGAGAAGAATAGTAGAATGGGCATTCATTATCGGGATTATTGTCTCGGCTGTTGTTTCAATTCTACTGGTCCACAATGCCATGCCTTTAGCTCATTGGGTGGTTTCAAAAAAACTCAGTCCATCGCTTATTCGGGAATACAGTGTGTTTACTTCACATGTCAGAATGGGACTTTTCAGCACATTAGGCATTGCTTTGCTTTGGTCATACCCATTTCATCAATGGTGGAAAACCATTACTCGTTTTGTCCTTTCTTTTTTTCTGATATATTACCTTGTGCTAATTGAGTCCGCCACCGGTCTATTCTTGGTTGGGATTGCAGGTCTGTTTTTTGTTGTTCGCTATTTGAAACTGCGGTTCTCATACAGATATAAGCTATGGACAATAGGAATATTGGGGTTGTTGATGATAGTAGGAGTGACTTATATTATTCAACTCTTCAATTCTTACAACTCCATCAAACCTAATCAAACTGTGCTGGATAAAACAGCTCAAGGAAACAACTATACAAGCCAGTTGGACAATAAACAAATTGAAAATGGCTATTTGGTTCATTTGAATATTTGTGAAAAGGAGCTCATTGAATCCTGGAACAAGCGCAGTGAAATTGATTACAATCAAAAAGATCTATCGGGTGGTGATATCAACCAAACACTGATCCGTTACATCAGTTCTTTGGGTAAACCTAAAGATGAAAACGCCGTGGCTTCCCTATCTCCATTACAAGTAAAGGAAATTGAAATGGGTATCCCCAATTGTCATTACTCTGAAATGAACGGATTGGAGCGTCGATTGGATAAGTTGTTTTTTGAATACCAAATGATTCGTTTAGGTGATGCTCCCAATGGATATTCATTGTTCCAACGTTTCATTTATTGGCAAAACGCCCTTCAATTAATTGGAGAAAACTGGGTTTTGGGTACAGGAACAGGAGATCTAAACGATGTGATTAAGGAAGGATATGCAAGGGACAATCATGGCTTATTGCCTCAATACCAACTCAGAACGCACAATCAGTATTTGACCATCATTTTAACCTTGGGTGTTCTCGGTATGGTTTTTTGTTTTGTCTTTTTATACAACATTATTAAGGCTGCCAAAAGATGCTCGCTCATTGCCAGTATTTTTGTGATGATCATATTGTTTTCTATGGTAACAGAAGACACTCTAGAAACCCAGGCTGGAATAACCTTTATTGCCTTCTTTACGGCTTGGTGGCTGGGAGCGCCATTGTGGTCTTCAGAAAAGTGGCGACCTCGCTTGGCTTAGTCAATATTTGCCCCTGCCCTTCATCCACTTCTTTTAGAACAAAAACATGTGAACCAATAGGTGACCATCTTCCAGGATGCATCGGTCTTCTATCCACATACAAACCCACTGATTTAATTCCCGCTGCTGCTGCTATGTGCAATGGACCTGTGCTGCAGGCCAAAAGCATTTCACTCTCAGCAATGTAATCTATAAACCCACTCAAATTGAATTGACCACAAACAGATGGTATTGACTTCAAATGAACTCCAACAAAACCATCTAACCCTTCCTTATCCTTCACCGTCCCTGATACCACAATCTCCCAGTCTTCATTCTTCAATAAACCCACCAACTCATCATACTGTTCTAAACTCCAATTCAATGCGCTGCCCTGAGAAAAAGGATGAATGATTAATCGCTTCTTTTTATTTGGTGCATTAAAAGACAACAATTTCAGTTGATTCAATTCATTCAAGGTAGGTATATCTTTAAAACCCAAAGGACTGAGCAATTTCAAATTCAATTGAGATTCATGTAAATCTGAATTCTTTCGGCCAAACATTGGACGATGCGTTGCCCAACGCCAGCTGCTGAAACGGTGACCTGTAGCTATTCTAATAGGAACACTCGCGGCATGCGCTACTCTCATCCAAAACGAATCAGGCAAGGCAAAAACCACAGCATCCAAATTCAATCCGCACATCATTTTCACAGCGTCGCCTTGTGTTTGGAAATCATCTGAATTGACAAACCGATTGACCCAAAGACAGCGATCAATAATGTCTTTTGTATACGACTTCCCCAAAAAGAAAACCTCCGATTTGGGAAACAACTGTTTGAGATAAAACGCCACAGGCAAGGTCAGCATAACATCACCAATGCTGTCTGTGCGGACAATCATGATTCGCTGGATGTTGCTCATGCTTCCTGCTCTGATTGAAATTTATACCACAAAATATACTTCTGATATGCGGCCCAAGCTGAAATTCTGCAAACATGCCATCCAGCCAAACCATCCAAAAACCCTCCTTTGATCACAAACATATTGATGAACTTGGCAATGGGTGATAACCAACGCATCCACCAAATGGTTCTCTTTCCTGAGGCTACTTTTTCGCGCGCCATTAAGGTGACAAACTTCAAAGCTTGGGCATAGTGCCCTTGACGATCATAATAACTGTAGTGCAAACAATTGCCTTTTAAAACAACAGGGGTAATTGGTGACAATGATTGCAATTGTTCGTGTATAAGTCCTTCCCAGCGCACTTCATGACGATTGAACAACCTAAATTTTGTATCCGGATACCAACCGCAATGTCTGATCCATGAACCGCAATAATTGGTCAAACGATGAAATGATGCAGGTTCCGGACTGTTCAATTTCCATTGCAAAAGTGAAAGTTTCAATTCCTCATCAAAACATTCATCTGCATCCAATGACAACACCCAATCATACTTGGCTTGATCATTGGCCAAGTTCTTAGAAATGGAATAGCCCTGCCAATCCTTACTAAAAACACGAGCTCCCATAGACTGTGCGATTTGAACTGTGTTATCGGTGGAGTGTGAATCCCACACAATCACATCATCTGAAACTTGAAACGCCGAAGTCAAGCAACGCTGAATATTGCGCTCTTCATTGAAAGTGATAATGACAACACTGAAATCAGCCATGTCGCTAAATTAACTTAATCGACCAATGAAAATATGATCTGGCGTTCAATTAAGTCTCCACTTTTAACTTTCACTTCCAACTCATCGCCCAAGTGAATCTCTTCACCTTGATCATTGACCAAAATATAAGCAGCCTTTTCAAAAGTAAAATCAAAACCCAACTCCTCCATTGGAAGAAACCCTTCGCATTTATTGTCTTTTAACTCAACATATAAACCACCTGAAGTAATACCGCTTACACGACCAGAAAACACTTGATCTTTGTGCATCAGCAGAAACTCTACTTGCTTGTATTTGGTGCTCGCCCGTTCCGCATCTGCCGCTCTTTTTTCCATCATGGAATCATGTTTGCAATGGAGATCCAATTGAGACACATTGGGCAAACCTTGATCATGTATATACTTATCCAATAAGCGATGCACAATTACATCTGGGTAACGTCTAATGGGAGATGTAAAATGAGAATAATGAGAAAAAGCCAAACCGTAATGACCAATATTTTTTGTACTATACTCTGCCTTGGCCATTGATCTGATGGCCATGATTTGAACCATACCTTCTTCCTGCTGACCCTCAACCCTTGCCAATAGCTCTTTGATGACACTTCCGCTCACACTGTCGGTGCTTTTAGGCAATTTGTATCCCAAATGTTTCAGGAATGTTCTCAACTGTTGCACCTTCTCTGGACTTGGTAAATCATGCACGCGGTATACAAATGGCTTTGGACTTCCTTTGGTCGGCTTACCCGCATACATCGCAACGTACTGATTGGCCAGCAACATAAACTCTTCAATGAGCTGATTGGCCTCTTTCATCACTTTCACGTATACACCTGTAGGAACACCCTTTTCATCCAGCTTGAACTTTACTTCTTCACTGCTGAAATCAATACTACCCTCATCAAATCGTTTCTTTCTAAACAACTTGGCCAATTCATTGATGGTGATGCATTCCTCTTTGTAATCTCCGTCCGCTCCCTCGATCATGGCTTGAACTTCCTCATAGGTAAACCTACGATCACTCTTGATGATGGTCCTTCCAATCCAATGATTGATGATTTCTCCTTTTGGTAAAATTTCAAACACAACTGAAAAAGTCATCTTCTCCTCTTGTGGTCTTAAAGAACAAAGTTCGTTGGATAATCGCTCAGGGAGCATTGGAATAGTCCTGTCTACAAGGTAAACGCTCGTTGCCCTGAGCTGAGCTTCTTGATCAACAATTGAACCTTCCTTTACATAAAAACTGACATCCGCGATGTGAACCCCTACTTCCCAATTGCCATTTTCCAATTTTCGCAAAGACAATGCATCGTCAAAATCTTTAGCATCAAATGGGTCAATGGTAAATGTCGTTACCCCTCTAAAATCTTTTCGAGTAGCTATTTCCTCAGGCGTAAAACCTGCCTCTATTTCATCTGCCGCTGCTATTACATGATCGGGAAACTCATAGGGCAAATCAAACTCTGCAAGAATAGCGTGCATCTCTACATCGTGAACCCCTTGTTGACCAAATACTTTGGTTACTTCAGCAATGGGCATTCTTTTTGGATCTGTCCATTGCTTTATTTTAACCAAAACTTTATCTCCGTTGATGGCGGTAGATTTTCCATCTTCCTTGATCACAAAATAAATGGGCATCTGCTTACTAACAGGCTTTACCTCTGCGTAAACACCTTTGTCATGAAATACACCAACATATTCTTCTCTACCGCGCTTCACAATGCGCTTAAACTCCACCCTTGGTCTACGGGTTGTTCCTGAAAGAGACAGTTCAATCACATCACCCGGTAAGGCCGTTCCATATTTTCCTTTCTCTAACATGATGTCCTCATCAACACCATCAACGCGCACAAAACCTCTTCCAAATCGATTGAGGTCCAAAACCCCTTGAACCAAATTGGATGACAATACTGCAGGCAAATACTTACCTCGTTCGCGTTCTTTAATCAAACCAGCTGCCTTCAGCTCCTCCAAAACTTCCATGAGCAAAACACGACTGCCTGAATCCTGAATACCTAATATCGCTGATAACTGTTTATAATTCACCGGACGCGTAGGACTCGCATTCAATGCTTGCATCACTTGTTCCGTCACCACTCTTTTATTGCCTGAGCCTTCTTTTCTTTTCGTTCTTTTCATCAGTAACGAAGGTAGAAACTAATTTTCACTATAAAGACAACATTCTCTTGGGTTTTGATTTTTTCTCTTTTCGCCCCAACTTTGCATCATGTCTGAAAAAGTAATGTTGGGGCTCAAATTGCCCACTGACCCTCGCTGGGTGAATATTGCGGAAAAGAACATTGAAGAAATTCTCACTGATCACGCCTATTGCGAGCAAAAAGCCGCCAGCAATGCCATTTCAAGCATTGTGAGATATCCCGAATTTCCTGATTTGGTAACAGAAATGGTTAGAATAGCGCAAGAAGAAATGGATCATTTTGGTCAAGTGCATGATCAATTGCTCAAGCGTGGATTAAAATTGGGTAGAGAACGCAAAGATGAATACGTCCATGATTTGGCCGCATTCATCAAGCAAGGAGGGAGCAAAGAACAAAACTTTGTGGACAGAATGCTCTTTGCCGCCATGATTGAAGCACGCAGCTGCGAAAGATTTAAAATACTATCACAAGAAGTTCAAGACGAAGAGCTGAAACAATTTTACTTCAGTTTAATGGCCAGTGAAGCAGAACACTACGCCACCTTCATTGGCTTTGCCCGCAAATACAGCAGAGGTGTAGATGTGGACAAAAGATGGCAAGAGTTCCTTGAGTACGAAGCCTCATTAATGATGAAATACGGAAAAAAACAAACCATCCATGGCTAATATCGAGGTTGTAGAAAAGAAGGATTTAAAAATTATTCATGACTTGGCACATGTCATTTGGCCGTTGGTTTATGATTATATGATCTCAAAAGATCAAATTGATTATATGCTCGATAAAATGTATAGCGTCTCTTCCTTGGAAAAACAAATGGAAGAAGGTGATGTTTTCATCTTACTGGTTGAAGATGAAATTCCACATGGATTTGCATCATATCATATTAATCATAGTGACTTGAGAGTGCGATTGCACAAATTGTATGTTCATCCTGCAGCGCAAAAAAATGGATGGGGACTTAAGATGTTAAACCATATTTTTGAAGAAGGTCGCAACCAAGGAAAAAAAGAAATTGAATTAAATGTCAACAGAAAAAATAAGTCCATTGGATTCTACCAACACATTGGATTTGAAATCGAGAAATCAGAAGATATTGATATAGGAATGGGATTCCATATGAATGACTTTGTAATGGTTAAAGACCTAACACTTTAAGTCAATTCTGAAAGTAGTTCCAACACCCTCTTCAGAACGAGCTACATAAATATGGCCTTTGTGGTATTCTTCAACTATACGCTTCACCAATGAAAGTCCCAAACCCCAACCTCGTGGTTTGGTTGTATATCCTGGTTTAAATACAGTTTTCCATTTGTTTTTGGGTATCCCCTTTCCTGTGTCACGCAATTCAACATGAACCCATTGATCATCATTGAAAATTCTAATCTCAATGACACCAGACTCCCCCATGGCATCCGCTGCATTTCTGACTAAATTCTCTATGACCCAACCAAACAAGGGCTCATTGATCTTTAAAACAACAGGTTGTGTCGGCATGTGTTTCTCAAATTGAATGTGCCGAGATACTCTCTTCTGCACATAATCAACCGCTTCTTGAATGGTTGCTCTCAAATCCACTTCTCTCAACTCAGCTTGAGAACCAATCTTGGAGAATCGTTCAGTAATGATTTGCAATCGATTCACATCTTTATTCAACTCCTCAATATAGGACTTATCCACACCTTGCGATTCCAATAAAGCACCCCATCCCATGAGTGAACTCAGCGGCGTACCCAATTGATGAGCCGTCTCTTTGGCCATCCCCACCCAAACTTGATTTTGCTCTGCTTTGCGATACGTGGAGAAAATAAGATAACTCACCATGAGGAATACCGCTACCAAAACCAACTGTCCGATGGGAAAGTATTTTATTTGCTGCAACACCAGAGAATCCTCGTAATAAATGTTCACTGCTAATCCATCCGGCTGCACCACTTTAATGGGTGCATTGAATGATTTTATCTCTTCTAAACGTGATGGATTTGTAATGTCTTCTTCTTTCAAACGAGCATACTTAATAACCTTGCCTGTCTTTTGATCAATGACTACAATAGGTACCGCAGTTGAACCCACAACTTCATTGTTCAAAAAGCTATTATTCAATTCATTCAACTTGCGCTCTATACTTTTGTACAGTTCACTGTCGTCAAAATACAATCGCATGCCCAACTCAGGAATTAAAATAGGCGCATATTTTTCTGTAATCTTATCTCTCAATGAATCAGCATAATGATCATTAGTCTCCTTACCCTTTGGCAAATTTTTGCCCTGCTGAAACCGATTATTCTTATCGTAAAGCAGAATAGGAATCGAATTGTTCTCTTTCAAAAACTCTGAAGGGAAAGAGTAATCCAGATTAGGATCGCCATTTGAAATTATGCTCAAAGCCCTACCAATCAACTTTCCCTTTGTCTCCTCCTCTGACCTCAATAAATGCAGCAAAGAATCTATATACTCCGTAGACTGGGCGTTCCTGCTTATGCTTTGAGCCCACAACTGAACTTTCTGCTTTTCGTCTTCCTTAATGCGATTAACAATAATCTGCGTATATCCCAACGTGAATAAAACCAGCAACAAAGCCAATAGAACCAAAAACCATTTCCAACGTTGTTTGCTGCTGTATAAATTCATTGAACCAAATTAATCATTATTGCGCAACTGCGGAGTCATCGATGGTCAAATTTGTATTTTCTTTCCTCCACCAATTATACAACGGATGATTCCATTTGGCATTGTGCACATACTGAGCGGAGCTCAATGGCCAGTCAAACTCATCCACGGCATAACCCAATGCCACTGGAACATCATGTATAAATCTAATTTGATCTCTAAGCATAAAACTTCGCGACACTCCGTAGGCAGGACACGATAAAAACTTTGGCACTACCCACCTTGCGCTGTATCGTCGATCCGTCTCAAAAAAGAAAGCCAAACCAAAAATCATTTTTATCTTTTCAGAAAAAACCAAGACCCCTTCGCCTTTTCTCATTGTTCTTAGTTGTATTAAAATATGACATTGTCCAGGCACCATGACCCATCCCAACAGCTGACCTGCCCCTTCCAATTGCTCCTGAAGGTACTCAGCATTCAATGATTGACTTTCCAGATGGTTGTAAAACATCCCTTCCATCGGAGCGACCCAAGTTACCCTGTAAATTTGGTCGGATTCTAAAAATACTTGTTGTTTCATGGAACAACATTATATCAAATGAATTTCAAAAAAAAGAAACATATAAGGCACATATAAGCCTATAAAAACGGAACATTTGTTGAAGTACAAGTGAAATCAGAACATTTGTAATTGAATACAATTCGAATAAAAGACTTGAAATTAGAATAATAATTGTAAAAAGATGCTGCGTTCGCAATCACCGTTTAAACAACGGGACCGTAGAACACGGTTCTCCATACATCAAACTTTTAACCCAAGGCAATAAGCGATTAACCAACATCATCTGAACTTCCGCCGTTACCCGATGATCTGTACATCCTTTGATCACCACTCTTTTCCCTAACCAGTCTGCTTCTTGGAGATGCATGACATGGTTCTTTAGAAAAGCCCGTTGTGCCTCCAGCAGCGGACCTAGAAAAAAACCTTTTGACTTTCCATACAACTTGGATTGCATCCAAATGTAAGCCCATTGCGGCACGACAATATCATTTGGAACATCCAACCAAAGTACTTTATTGCCGAAATCTTGTTGAACCAATTCTTCTGTGAACGATTTTAAATCAGCCTCTCGCAATGCCAATCCCTGCCACAGCGCAGGCCTAATATCGATGCATTCAAATATGACCTGATCCACCACCTCTTGGAGGTCAATCGTAATCAATCCACTTCCCGCAACGCGATTGACAATTTCCATTTTTAAGCCGTTTGAACAGCGATAGACAACTCCAACATCTCGTTCACCGCTGCAATCATTCCATTCACATCAAAACCGCACTCTGCATACAATTCATCTTGTGTACCGTGCTCAATATACTTATCCGGAATACCCAAACGCTTAACGCGACTTGCATATCCATTATCCCCCATAAATTCCAAAACGGCTGAGCCCATTCCCCCTTGTATGCATCCATCTTCAACAGTTACAACGTTCTTGAACTTTCCAAAAACTTCGTGAAGCATTACCTCATCGATGGGCTTAACAAATCGCATATCATAATGAGCTACACTCACCCCATTCTGCTCCAAAGCTGCAATGGCCTTGGTTACATAATTACCAATAGGACCCAGAGATAAAAACGCAATGTCAGTTCCATTTTTCAAACGTCTTCCTTGTCCAACTTTCACCTCTTCAAATGGTGTCTTCCAATCGGTCATGACTCCATTACCTCTTGGATAACGAATCGTGAATGGCCCCTGATTCTCCAATTGAGCTGTATACATCAAATTGCGAAGTTCTTGCTCATTCATTGGAGAAGACACTACCATTTTGGGAATGCAACGCATATAGGCTAGATCATAAGCGCCGTGATGCGTTGGTCCATCTGCCCCAACCAAACCACCTCTGTCCAAACAAAACACTACATTCAGATTTTGAATGGCTACATCGTGCAGCACTTGGTCAAAAGCGCGTTGCATAAATGAGCTATAGATATTACAGAATGGCACCAGGCCTTGCGTGGCCATACCGGCACTGAACGTAACCGCATGTTGCTCCGCAATACCCACATCAAAAGCCCGTTTGGGCATTGCTTCCATCATGAACTTCAAAGAACTTCCAGATGGCATCGCAGGTGTAACACCCACGATCTTGGCATTCTTCTCTGCCAACTCAATAATACTGTGTCCAAACACATCTTGATACAATGGAGGTTGTGGATTTTTGGGTACCACCTTAACAATCTCTCCCGTTTCCTTATTGAAGATTCCTGGGGCATGCCAAGTGGTTGGAGAGCCCGCTTCAGCCGGCGCATAACCCTTCCCCTTTTTTGTAATACAATGCAAAATTTTTGGACCCGGAATATCTTTCAAATCCTCCATCACCTTGACCATGTGATTCACATCATGGCCATCAATGGGACCAAAATATCTCCATTTCAACGACTCGAATAAATTGCTTTCCTTAATCAAAGAACCTTTGAGCGTCTCTGAAATCTTATGCGCTACAGCCTGTGCATTTGGGCCAAACTTGCTCACCTTACCCAGCAACTGCCAAACATCATCCTTTACTTTATTGTATGTATGGCTCGTTGTAATATCCGTCAAATACTCCTTGAGCGCACCTACATTGGGATCTATACTCATGCAGTTGTCGTTTAAAACAACCAAAATATTTGAATCTGTTATTCCACCGTGGTTCAATCCTTCAAAAGCCAAACCTGCAGTCATTGCGCCATCACCAATAACGGCAACAACATTTCTATCCTTTTCTTCTTTAACTTTTGATGCTACTGCCATCCCTACTGCTGCAGAAATAGAAGTGGAGCTGTGTCCTACGCCAAAGGTGTCATAGAGACTTTCTGAACGCTTGGGGAACCCTGAAATCCCCTTGTACTTTCTGTTGGTGTGAAAGCTATCTCTTCTTCCTGTGAGAATTTTATGACCATACGCTTGGTGACCCACGTCCCAAATCAATTGATCGTATGGAGTGTTGTAAACATAATGAAGAGCTACTGTCATCTCAACAACACCTAAACTGGCGCCAAAATGTCCTCCTTTTTCTGAAACAATGTCAACGATATATTGACGCAATTCTTGACACAATTGGGGTAAATCTTTTTCCTTGACCTTTACTCTGAGGTCCTTGGGTTCCAAGATTTGTGATAACAGGGGTCCAGCTTTGTATTCAGTCATTTCAAAAAGTTCTATTTACCAATAACACAAAGGTAAACGGAATGTTCGCAGAAATATCAGGCAATTTGCCAAGAAAGTTGGAGAAAGAATATGCACTTGCTTGTAATCAAAGCAAACTCATCCTGGTCTATCGCCACAGCTGGATCAAATGTTCCTGTATCCACGACATTTCCGACAGGATTTTTCAGTGTAAATTGATACGTCTTTCCAACATTAAATACAACACCAGGATTCCAATCAAATACGACATCAGTGCCCGAACGAACATCTACACCCATACTCATGAGATTGCCCTCCTCATCATAAATTTCCAAGATAGCTCCAACCATTGCATTCAAGGCTGGGTCCGTTGTGGACATCCAAATAAAATTAACCTGCGCTTGGTTGGACGTTGGTTCAGGCTCAGTTGGATTATCCGTTCCTGAATCACCACCATCTGGTTCACCCGTGTTTGGTTCACAACCAGAAATGGAGGCCATAAAAATGGCCATTAAACAAACAAAACAAACGTTATGGAATTTATTCTTTGACAAAAGGTAGAGTTAAAATTTCTTGTTGCGAATATAGAATGATACGGTATAGGCCTGACCCAAGTTCCGATACATCCAATAATTCTGAACTTTGCAAAACACCTTCCATGACCACTTGTCCCTGCATATTCACCAAATGATAGGGTGCCACTATGATTCCCTCCGCTTTGATGTTTAATACATTATTGACTGGATTGGGGAAAAGTCGGATCTGCACATCATCTTGTTGCAATACAAAACCACATGGATCTACATAAATGCTCTGGAAAGCACGATTGTCACACCCCTGAGGATCGATGTAATTGTAAGAAACCTCATGCCAACCCGGTCCGGCCAAATTGGGGTAAAAATTGGAACCGGAAACGCCCAATCCTGTATAAAATCCTCCTATGGGCAAACCCATCATGAGCATGGGCTCTGCATCTACACAAATGGTATCACTTGGAATAAACAGCTCCGTTGGAGCATACAAAACCTCAATGCTAATGGGGTCCGTCATCGAAGCACAGCCTGAGGCCTCATCCAAAATCTCATAATGAACAACATGAAAACCACCTCCAGCTTGGGCGGGATTAAAATAGGTCCCGTCGATACCCGTACCTGTGCTGCTCACAAATGTTCCTCCAAAAGGATAACCAATCATTTGCATAGGCGCATCTGAAATACACAATGCTTCATTGGGGACCGCCATTACTATTTCTTCCATCTCCACGTAAGCGATATCAACTGAGGCATCGCGATCACAGCCATTGATAGCAGTTACCTGTATCGTCCATTCACTCTCACCTTCTACATATTGAACATCGTTTTGAGTCCCATCATTCCACTCCCAATAGGCAATCAATGAATCAGGAGAAATGGATGGGTACAATTCCATTGCGATCAAATCACCAGGACAATATGTAGTTGGGCCAGATGCGATGATCTCTACCTCAGGCACGGGTTTAACCTCAATGTGCAATGGCAATGAAATACCCTGGCATCCATTCAATACTCCGCGCAATGTGATATCCGATGTTTCTTCGACATCAATGAAAGGAATGGTGTCTCCTGTGCTCCAAACATACCAATCTGCACCACCGGCTCCCAACATGATGGATTCTCCTTCACAAAACTCCAAGTCTCCATCATAGGCAATTGTGATATAGGGGTTAGGGCAATCCTCTAACTTCCCAAACCAACCATCCTGTCCGCCATTCAAGGCTGATTGCCAGCCGTTGTCAGACAAGTTGGCTGAAGCCGCTGATCCAGCAAACAACAACTTCTGAGAATAATCAATATTTAAAAAATTCAACTCTTCATTCCCTGTGCCTCCATAATAACTAATCCATTGTGGGAACCCTTCAACAGTGAACTTGCTAAAGAATGCATCCGTTCCACCAGCCACAGTATTTTGGAAGGGATTGTTCAGAGACAAACCTTGTGAATTGGTCTGCCCACCAAAATAGATGTTACCCAATTTGTCTGCTACCATGGCTGATCCTTCATCGGTTCCGGGACCACCAAAATAGCTTCTCCACAACATACCCCCGTTGACATTGTATTGCGACATGAACGCATCCGTTGAGCCTCCGCCAAAATTGGTTTGATGCGCACCAGCAGTGGCCATTCCTGATGAAGATGTGGTTCCGACAATGTAGATATTCCCATAGATATCAGAACTGCTATTTCTCACCTCATCTATACCCGTTCCTCCCACATAAGTAGACCACACCAAATTCCCCTGCTCATCAAAAGCGCCCAAGAAACCATCCTTTAAACCACCACCAAAATTCATCTGTTGCCCAGATCCAGACGAGATACCTGTTACTGAAGCCGTAGTACCTGTGATAAATACGCGATCACTCACCGCATCATAACCGATACCTCCAGCATTTTCCAAATTTTCTCCTCCAAAATAAACACTCCAATAAACTGCTCCTATACCAGCTATACAGGTAACGAAAACATCACCTTGTCCACTGTATACTTGGTCTCCAGTTCCGGAAATTAAAAAATCATTGGACGTCGTCTCCCCCAACAAGATCAACCGACCATCATTGTCCACTGTCATACCTAAAACATTCTCCGTTCCTGACCCTCCCAAATAACTGCCCCAAACACGCTGCCCATTGCTGGTAAATTTCACCATATAACCATCACGTATACCCATGAGTGCAGTCTGAAAACCAAAAGAAGCAACGGCAAAAGTGCTGGTAGTTGTACCTGCTAAATAAACAAAACCAAACTCATCAATTGCTATGGCATTTCCTTCGTCTTGTCCTTCACCACCATAGTAAGTTGCCCATAAGCGCTGGCCATTCGTATTAAACTTTGCCAAAAATGCATCACGCGTTCCATTCATATTGGTTTGATGGATCAAGGCACCTGCAGCATTACCAGAGATATTGGTCGTGCTTGTTGTTGTTCCTGTGATATAAACATTACCTGAGATATCAGCCGCAATACCATTTACCTCATCATAAGACTCTCCACCATAGTAAGAAGACCAAATCACTTCTGGATCAATAGTAAGTACTTTATGACTGTCATACTGATCAACTTTAAATGACACAACATTGCCTTTTACAACAAATCGAGTAGCAATCTCTTCACCTTCCTGAAAACTCACTGGACGCTCTTCTAACAACTCTCCTAATTTTGACTTAAAACACAAACCTCCATTTGGTTGTGCACCCAACTCTTCTAATCCCGTCCATTCCATCTGTATATCTCTTACATCTCCTCCAGGAAAAACTATCCAATCGTACTTCAAACCATTTTCTGTTTGATAAATTTTCCAATCCACATTGGGATAAACATTCTTGAAAACAACAGATTTGTAACCTGCTGTACTGATTTGACCTTGAACATTGTAGAAAAAAACATCACCCATTGATTCCTTGGCTTCAAAGCGGCTCAAATCTCCATTGATTGGTCTCAAAACCGCACGCTGCAATTTCATTTCACTTCCCTCCAATTGCATCCACTCATACTCCATTCCCTCATTGGTCAATCGAATGGCTTGCTGCATGTCCTTATTCTCGAAATAAACCTTTCGACGTCCACCTTTCCACTGCCCTTGATTCAAAATAAATCCCTGCCTCATGTCGTAGGAAAGGGCAGTCAGAGCGATAAATAAAAAGGTGGAGAACAAGAATAAACTTCTTTTCATGGTTTTGGTTTTTAATTTCTACGTCTTGAAGGATGTAGTAGTTGCATAATTAAAGAAAAAAAAGCCATCTTTCCGCTTTTCTTATTACTAATTATTATCTTTCCGATGTTGAATTCTCCAACTGACCAAACCAAGACCATGAAGAGATTATTACTTACACATTGCTGCATCATCACTCTGCTTTCACTAGGTTTCTTAACATACACTTCAGCTCAAACCACCTCAAAGCAGGTCACATATACTATAAGTGGAACGTTCAGAGACAGTAGTCGAATTCAAGAATCCATCCCTGGCGTAACAATTTCCAATGGAGAAGAGGGTACACGATCGGACCTCAATGGAGACTTTAACTTCAGCCTTCCAGCTGGAAATCACAACTTGATTATCAAATGCATTGGCTATCATGATAAATTTTTGACCATTCAAAATCTAAAGGAGAACAGAAACATTGGGGTTATTTTTCTCAAAGAAAAATCAGTTGACTTCAAACAATTGGTCATTTCTGCCGGTAAGTTTCAGCAAGACATCGCCAACGTGACCATGAGCATGGAGGTGATACAACCGCGTCTGGTGCAGGATAAAAATGTCACTTCGCTAGAAGATGGATTGCAACAGGTACCAGGCGTTATCATCGTGGATGAAGAACCGCAAATCAGAAGTGGAAGCGGCTACAGCTTTGGCGCTGGTTCACGTGTTCAAGTTTTGATTGACGATATTCCCATCTTGAGCGGTGATGCTGGTAAAGCTTCTTGGGCGTTTATGCCCATGGAAAATATCGCGCAATTGGAAATCATCAAAGGGGCAAGCAGTGTATTGTACGGTAGCTCAGCTCTTTCCGGTGTCATACACTTTAGAACAGCATATCCCACTTCAACACCCAAAACAAGATTCCAAGTTTGGTCA
>CAZNVU010000010.1:37181-38227 GCA_964576575.1 uncultured Chryseobacterium sp. | reverse complement strand
GCAAATGGTTCGTACTTCTTGAATTATTTTTTTGAGTTGTTCATCTGTTGATTTCCAGAATACATCTTCTCCCCGTTGCGATATCTTTTTTTGCAGATCAACTGATATTTTAAGTGCTGCTATATCGCCCAAGATGCCGTCGTGCAATTCACGTGCTATTCGAATTTGTTCTTCTTCTTTTGATTTTAAAATTTCTTGCAAGAGTTGATCCTGAAATTGCTGCTGTTTTTCAAACAAAATCTTATAGTAAAAATAGCTCATGGAAAAAATGATACTGACCATGATGAAAAGGGCAGAGAAACCAATCCAATAATAAAGGTTGAGTATTTCTCTGGTTTGTTCCATTCTATTTTTTATTCGTGATTCTTATTGAGCCTATCATTAGGGAAACTCCGTATATCGCGATGCTGATGGGGAGAATGATCCAATAAAAAAGTGCATTATCATTGGGGAATTGAATCATCATGGGATAGAGTATATAGTACAATGTGCATGCGCTGAGATAGAATACTAGCCCAATAATGACGAAGTAATCAGGGTCTTGGAACAAAGATGGAAAGGTGATATTTTGAAAGCGCTGCTTTCCCCATGCGAACACTCCATAGAGCGTAAGAATTAATTCTAAAAGACATACCCAACCAAAATGGTAGTAGTTTTCTTCTACGCTAGTTGTTGTGAAAAGCAAAATTGTAACTATGCTGAATATTAGGTATATCAACCATCTCCAGAATTTATTGGTGTAGGGTGCAAAGAATAACGTTATTCCTAATGTTTCTATTAAAGTAAAGATGTAGTACCAATACAATGAAATGTACGCTGGATGATAGCTGCTTGTGAACTCGTAGATTCCACCTAAGAATGCGGTGAAAGTAAGAAACACCCAACGGAATGGTGGTCTTTTTTTTGAAAGGAAATGATAGAAAATTAGGATTATTATGGGCAGAACCTCGCTCCAGCACATCACTTGATCAAGGATATCATACAAGTCAGCCATGATCAAATTTAATTTTTTTTAGGAATTTAAGCTGCGTGTTTATGCGCAGAGC
>CAZNVU010000010.1:26203-37171 GCA_964576575.1 uncultured Chryseobacterium sp. | reverse complement strand
CTTTTGTTTCTTACCATCTCTGATAAACACCACTTCTGTTTTTTCGCCAGGATTAAAATTGCCCAGCGCATTCATGTATGCGTAAATATCCTTGATTTCGAATTTTCCAAGTTGTACAATAATATCACCTGATTTCAATCCGGCCTTAGCCCCAGGTCGGCCTTCTTTGGTGCCGTCCAGTTTTAGACCATCACCTGAGTACAAGTAATCAGGCATAACCCCTAGTGTAACTTTAAAATTGCTGGCTGTACTTTCCTTGGATTCATCTTTTGTTGCTGTAAAAGTCAACTTGTTTTGTTGGCTACACTCAATAACCAAAAGCGAAATGAAATGTGAAATGTCTTTTAAACCATTGGTGTTGATGAGATCTACTATATCGGTGGGTTTGTGGTATTCACCGTGTTGTCCAGTAAAGAAGTGAATGGCAGGTATGCCAATATTGTAGAAAGATGTTTGATCGCTGGGGCCAATGCCACTGGTGGAAAGAACCAATTCAAATTTGTTACTTTTAAGCTTTTTGTTTTGATTCTTAATGGCTTTGGTCCAGAAACGTGATGTTCCCACACCATTGATGGCCAATGTTCTTTCTGGCTTTAAACGTCCTACCATATCCATATTGAACATGGCGCTCATTTGTTCTTTTGCGATGGTTGGGTTCTTACAGAAGTAGTTGCTACCATAAAGGCCTTTTTCTTCTCCGCTAAATGCAATGAATAGAAAGTTGGCTTCTCCCAAGGCATCTTTGGGTTGTTGTTTGATGAATGAGGCAATCCAAAGCATGGATGCAACACCGCTGGCGTTGTCATCTGCACCGCGGTGGATACCTTTCTCTCCGCTCCAAAGTGAATTTTCGTCTCCCCATCCCAGGTGATCATAATGCGCACCTATGACAATTGTTTTATCATATCCGCGATCCCAGAATCCAATCACGTTTCGGCCTGTTTGTTCTTTGACATATCCCGTTCCCAAAGTGGTTTCACCCTCCTTTGTCATTTTATGCGGTGATGCCTTGGGAGTGAATTGAAAATATTGCATATAACCTACGGATCCTTTTGGTGTTAGACCAATGGCTTGCATTCTCTTCTCAATGTATCGGGATGCCTTGATTTCTCCTTCCGTTCCTACCAATCGACCTTCCAAAGAGTCTGATGTTAACACCGTAATGTCTGATAACAACTGCAGGTCTAATGACTCTTTCGAAGTTTGCGCCCATCCGCCAATGGAGAGTATTAAGCTGAGGATTAGGAAGTATTTTTTCATAGCGCAAAAGTAATGGTTTAGAACAAAAAAGGGCAGTGAAAAAACTGCCCTTTGTCTGTTTTATTGTTTAATCATTTTTCGTATTACATGATTGTTCGCCAGCGTGTAAATACCTGCTGGCCAATCAACCGTGGAGATTCGATTGCCATTGAACTGCTCGTTTTGATAAATACATTTTCCAATGCTATCATATATTTTGATTGAGCCTTTTATTAAACCGCTCAATTCAATAAAATTTGTGAATGGATTGGGATAAATGGTCAATGTATGATCTGTCTCACTCACTCCCACATTGCAAGGGCTGCACTCACTGAAGCAAACCGCAGGAAATGTCTGACTGCTCGTGCTTGTCGTTATTTCTCTGTTAAATCCACCTAGTCCATTGTCAATACCGCATTCTGCGGGAACAATTTCGGAACCATTCCAATCATTGCCGTTGATGAATTTATACTGGAAGGTTTGGTTGGGATTGGTAGTGAATGAATAGGACCAAATTCCATTTCCTAAATCAGTCATAGGTGTTGTACTGGCATTCCAACCTTGGAATGAACCAGCAATGTGAATTCCATTTGTATTTACTGTTATATTGGATGCATCCATTTGGAAGGTAATTGTGACATCATCGCTAGATCCGACGCAATTTCCGCAACTTGAAAAACAAATAGCGTCAACAATCATATTTGATGTGCCTACTGCAACAAATCTTTGCAGTTCACCATTGTCCAATGATCCGCATGAATTGGGCACCGTTTCAAATCCAGCCAACGTGTTTCCATTGACAAAACGATAAAACAGATCGCTATTAGCGGGTACATTTATTGAACCTTCCCAAATACCACCACCAAGATCGTTCATGGCATGTGCTGTTGGATTGTAATTGTCCAATTGAGTAGTGAAATAAACGTCATTGGCATCAACAATTTCATCACTCATATCCACGCGAACAACCACAACTGCAGTTGGCTGACAAGCTTCACATTGTCCAAAGCATACTGGTCCAATGTTGTTGTTTCCTGATACAACGTTGTGAGAACGATTGTAATTGCCAGTTCCATCATTGAAGGCGCAGGCAAAAGCTACCTCTTCAGCGCCGGTCCAATCATTTCCATTGATGAACTTGTACTGGATAGTTGTGCCTACTGGTATTTCGGTTGTGTAGGTGAATTGTCCATTTCCTAGAGCCGTCATTGGGGTTGCAGCTGCATCCCAGTTTTGAAAACTTCCAGCGATATGAACGCCATTGGGACTGATGGTTTGATTGGATAGATCAACGGTAAAGGTTACGTTGGAGGATTCAATGGCAACGCATGCGGCACACTCTGAAAAACAAATCATGGGTGTGGTAACGGCAGTAGCACCAACGCTTATCGTTCTATTGATATTTCCAGATCCATCATCTATTCCGCAATCTGTAGGGACTATTTCAACCCCGCCCCAATTATTGCCATTGAGGAATTTGTATTGAACCTCTTCGCCAGGAAAAACAAACGCAACGGCTTGGTATTGTCCTGGTTGAAACTCGGACATTTGGGTGGCTGTTGCATCCCAATTATTAAAACTACCCGCAACAAAAACGCCAGATGGATCAACCGATTGGTTATTCATGTCAACCTGAAAAATGACCATGGTAGGTATGGCAGGTGTTCCCATACAGGTACAGTCGTTTTGTACCAAATCGTTGGCTGTACTGTTGTCTCCGTCGTCACATGAACCACCAATGACTAAACAGCTTCCGTCGTCTGATGTGGCTTGCGCATCGAAATTGCATGCATTGGCATCTGTGCATCCTGGTGTTGAGCAATTTTCACATGCTGAAAAACACACTGAGGCAGGATTGTTATTTGAGACAACATGGCTGCGGTTGTATCCTCCAAATCCATCACCAACTCCACAAGTTGCTGGCACACTCTCAGAAACGCTCCATGCGTTTCCGTTAATGAATTTGTAATTTACGGTTTCACCTTCTGCAATGTTCACAGTAACCTCAAAAATTCCGTCGGCATTGTTGTCTGAAAGGGCTGTTGATGCAGGGTTCCATCCTTGAAAACTTCCTGCAACATGAACGCCATTGGGATCAATGGTGACGTTATTCATGTTCACCTGAAAAGTGGTAGCAATCATATTTACAACAACACAATTGGAGCAACTGTTAAAACATACTGGGTTGAGAACGGCATCTGTATTAGCAACTGTTAAGTTTCGGTTCGAAAATCCACCTATTCCGCATGCTGCAGGAACTTGTTCCCAGGTATTTCCGTTGATGAATTTGTATTCAATGTTTGTACCTGCAGCAATATCTGCGGTGTAGGTATACACGAGATCACCATCTACATCTTGCATTGGACTTGCCGCGGCGTTCCATCCTTGGAATGAACCAGCTACAAAAACTCCATTGGGTGAAATGGTTTGTTGCGCCATATTAACTTGGAAAGTGACATTCACCGCCATTGTTGCTTGTGCTATAGCAACAAATAATAAAAGCAATATTTTTTTCATAAATTCTTTTTGAATAGAACAAATGTAACCAAAGTGTACTTTATACACATCACATGCGGACATTGAAAAAAACACAAAAAGCACGCTATTTCTCATTAATGGTGCATTTTTGTTCCATGAGATTCATTTTTATTGCTTTCATATGTTTCCTTTCTGAGTGGAGTATTGCCCAAGAGCCTGTCATTAGAGTCAAAGGGAAAGTGTTGGAGGAACGGGGTCAACCAGTACCCAACTCCATCGTTCTCAATACCCGAACCAAGAAAGGAGCTTTTGGCGCACCTGATGGAAGTTTTGTAATTGAATGTCGCAAAACGGACACATTGACCATTACATGTTTGGGATATTACTCACGGCAATTGTGTTATAAGGATTCGACCTCAAAATTTGTTTATTATCCAAGGATATTCCTAAATGAACGAACATACAGCTACTCTACGCTGAATATTTTTGCGCCACGTGACCTTGAAGATATTCAGAAAGATATCGAATCCTTAGGTTACAACGAAGATGATTATATGCTATCCGGAATTAATGCGATATCTAGTCCAATTACCTTTTTGTACCAGCAATTGAGTAAAAAGGAGGCAAGTAAACGTATTGTAGCTGAGCTTGAGAATGATGATAGAAGAAGAGATTTGCTCAAAGAACTTTTTACTATTTATGTGGATTATAAGATCATTGAGTTGAGTACTGAGGATTTTGATGATTTTATATCTTATTTGAATGTCTCAGATGAGTTCCTGAAAACAAGTTCTCAGTATGAGTTTTTGATTTTTGTCAAAGATAGATTCCAAGATTATCAGATAGCCAGGCGAAACACTAGACCCCTGAAAGAAGGGGATTTTGATTACGATAAGGATTAAAAAGAAGGGCTGAAATTTTTCAGCCCTTCTTTCATCGCCCTATTTTATCTTATTGATTTGTTGATCTCCTGTGACACTGGCTTTTTGAATGAGTTGATCGCCTTTTGCATTGGCATCTTTAACCAATTGATCTGCTTTTTTATCCGCCTCAGCTATTGATTTGGAGTGTGCTTTGTCAGCGCTTTTTCTCATTTCTTCTGCAAGCTTTTTATTGGCTGCTTTCTCAACAAAGTTGCCCCCTTTGCTGGCCAATTTATCAGCCTCAGCATAAGCCTGTGCCTTTGCTTTTTCCGCTGATGCTCGTGCTTCAGATTTGATTTTTTCTGCTTGTTTAGTAGCCTCTTGAACCAATTTTTCTTTTTCAGCCTTGGCTTTTTCTAAAGCGTCATTCTTGAATTCAGTCATTTGTTTTACTGCTTCTTCTTTAACCAATTGAACTGCTTGCTCTTTTAGATCTTGGACAGCTTCTTCACCCAAAGCTTTGCTGGTTACTTTTACATCTGGGCTGGTTACATCCCCAGTGATTCGAGCTATCAAATTGATTTTATTGCCAGGTTTCAATTGTGTGCCTAACTTTTGATTGATTTGACCAATGAAGCTATTGGCTTGGTTGACTATGCCTGAAGGGAATTTGTCAAAAGGAACATCGGTCTCCAATGTATAATCAATTTTTTGATCCAAGGTTGCTTGTCCTTCCATTTTTACAGGAATGTCATCCACCTTCACCGTAAAGGGTTGCACTTTGATGATTCCTTGTTGAATAGTGAAGTTAACGTTGACATCTTTGATTTGGATGGGTTGTTTCCACTTGTCTAGACCTGTTTTTTCAGCCAATTTAATCATGGGCACATATCCTGTAAGCACAACATTATTGGTCTTTAGATTCCCTTTGGCATCTATACTGGCATTGATGGGCATCATTTGTTGATCCAAAAGTGTTTTTAAATCCAAGTTCATGGAAACTTTACCTGCACAGTTTTTTGCCGCTTGTGACCACTTCTCTAGTGTCACAAAAGTGGTAGTAGTGGTTTTGATGTCAACCTCTTTCATGTCGATGTTCATGTTCATAGATGGTTGAATACCCTCGTTTCCATCATATTCTCCGTTCATGGTTAATGATCCTCCAAGTCCATTCAATCCCAAATTGTTCATGAGGGCCTTTCCATCGTACAATCTAACTTGTCCACCAACATTGGTGAATTCCGTTTTGTCGTAAATTAATTTTTGGATTTTGGCATTCAACGTGAAATCCACGTTATTAGGAAGCACAACTACTGATGATGCGGTGTCAGCGGCAGGAGTTTCTTTTGTTTCCGCTGTTGCCTCTGTTGTTGCCTCTATTGATTCCGTGCTTCCCATAAAATCATTCAAGTTGATTTCTGGGCTTTCAAAATTCAATGTCCCGACGAGCTTTTCGTTTTTAATAGCATATTCTAGGTAATGCGTTAAACTTCCATTCATCTTCATTTTACTCTTGCCAACATTGATTGCAAGATTGCTAAGATTGGCTTGTTGAGGTGTAAAGTTCAAGGCCATGTCTTCAACAAAAATGTCATAGGGCAATGAATCGCTGATGTAGTCAAAGTTTTTGATATTGAGTTTTCCTTCAGCTTGAAGTCCCTTGAAGTCGCCTGAAGTGGCACCATTCACATTTCCTTTGAACAACATGTCGGCATCAATAATTCCCATAATTTTCTCTTCTTTTCCAATGGGAATGACATCTTTCAATGTAGACAGATCGATGTTTAATTTCCCTCTGAAGTCAATGAATGGATTGCTTTCTGGTGTTTTCAAGTGCAGTACCATATCGATGGGGTTGGAGGCTACTTTCAATTGACATTTGTTCAAGTCAATGGTGGTATTGTCTTCATTGTTCATATCGGCAAAGACATTGAGATTCACTTGCACATCATCTACACTTTTGGGTAAATCAGGATACTTGAATCTTCCATTTTCAATGTTGACTTTTAGACCAATATTCGGCATGCTCTTGTCATTGTAGGTTCCTTTGACAAATCCGTTCAATCCTATTTTACCGGTGGCATCTACTCCTTCTAAATCCTTTGCAAATTCCATCGGAACCATGGACAATAGATTTTTGAAATCAGTTTTTGTAGCGCCAAATTGGATGTCCATGTCAATGTCTTCCTCGGGCATTGAAACCCATCCGTTGGCCTGCAAGTACAATTGATTTAATCTTACCTCGTTGTCTTTGAACTCAAATCGCATTTTACCCAAATCCATTGCCAAATCCGCTTTGATTTCGGTATTGGCTTCATTGGCATACGTTACTCCATCAAACCAGAAGGTTCCTTTGTCTGCGGTGGTCAATGTACTCATGGTGAATACATCATCAGCAAAGTCGCCATTTCCCTCGAAATTCAGATTTTTAAAATCCATGACCATGGCTAAACTCTTATCATCAAAACGAATGTTACCCTCTTCAATGGCATATTTCTTAAGTGATAACTTCAATGGTTTGGACGGTTCCTCTGGCTCTGGCTTAGCTGAGTCTGGAATGGCGATGTCGTAGTTGGCTTTTCCATCGGCCAAGACACGAACATCTAAATTTGGTTTTTCCAATAAAATCTGACGAATTTCAATTTGATCGGTGAACAAACTTTTGATGTTAATGACAACAGAAAGTGATTTTATGTCTGCCATATTTACACCGTCAAACGGCGCTTTGTTCACTACTTTCAAATCGTCAATGCTGACACGAAGGTTGGGGAAATTGCGCAATAAGCTTAAGTCTACATCGCTGAAACTTAGCGTTGCATTTAAATTTTCATTCGCCTTTTTTTGAATGGTTTCATAGATCTTACCTTCAAAGGCAAATGGTATGATAGCCAAAATGAGTACGATGCTCCCGATTGAGATTCCTGTGATTTTTAGTGCTTTTTTCATAATGATTCTATTTTGGATTCAAAGTAACTGTTGAGCAATGTAAAGTAGGCGATAGCCTCTACAATTGGGACAGCACGAATTACAACACAGGGATCGTGTCTTCCTTCCAATTCCAACTTTACATTTTCGTTATTTTTATTGGTTGTTTCTTGACTTTGACCAATGGAGCTTGTGGGTTTAAATGCCACCTTGAACCAAATGTCTTTCCCATTGGAAATCCCGCCAGTTATGCCACCCTCATGATTGGTTCCGCCAAGCACGGCATCATTGTTTTGACTGCCCCATTTTAGTGTGCTTGAAAATCCATCGCCCATTTCAAATCCCTTTACGGCATTGAGTGAAAAAATCCCATGTGCCAGTTGCGCATTTAGTTTTTCATAAATCGGAGAACCCCAACCAACAGGGACATTTTCAATGACACAAGTAATGATTCCACCCAAACTGTCCTGATTTTCTTTTGCCTGTTGTATCAATTGAATCATCCTATCAGATGTTGTTTCATCCGGACAACGAGCGGGACTTTGGTCTATTTTGGTTAGGTCTAGGAATCCATAATTTTTGGGTACACAACAATCTTTTATACTGCTGACATAGGCTCTGGCCTGGATAGATTTTGAAGCCAGAAGCTGCCGGGCTATTTCACCGGCAATAACTCGGCAAGCAGTCTCTCTTGCTGAGGATCTTCCTCCTCCTCGGTGATCCCGATGACCATATTTGGCATCGTACACATAATCTGCATGTCCAGGACGGTAGATGTCTTTGATTTGATCGTAATCTCTTGATTTGTGATCGTTGTTTTTTATAACAAATCCTATAGGAGCGCCAGTAGTTTTTCCTTCAAAAATACCGGATAGAAATTCAACTTCATCCGCCTCATTTCTGGGCGACACCCAATCGTTTTGATTGGGTCGTCTTCTATTGAGTTGGAACTGTATGGCAGCAGTGTCTATGCTGAAATTACTTGGACAACCATCAATGACTCCACCAATGGCTGATCCATGCGATTCGCCAAAAGTGGTCAATCTAAAATGTTTTCCCCATGTGTTGCTTGCCATGGACTAAAATTCTTGTTCTATGGAGTATTCATTTCTATGCGGTGCATTGCGTGCAATCAGCTCTCCAATGAATCCCGCTAAAAATAATTGCGTCCCTATAATCATGCTGGTTAGGGCCAAGTAAAAAACGGATTGATCGGCTATATTTTTTTCTGCAATGTCATTAATCAAGCAATACATTTTATTTCCACCCAGCCACAAGAAAGAGAAAAAGCCAATCATAAAAACCAAACTGCCTAAAGTTCCAAAGAAGTGCATCGGTTTTTTTCCAAATCTTGAAATGAAAACAATTGATTGAAGATCCAAAAAACCGTTGATAAATCGTTCCCAACCAAATTTGGAAACACCATGTTTTCTGGGATAGTGTTGAACCACCTTCTCACCAATTTTCTTAAATCCAGCGCGGTGCGCTAAGATGGGAATGTAACGGTGCATTTCTCCATAAACTTCTATGCGCTTAACCACCTTGTTTTTATAGGCCTTCAATCCGCAGTTGAAATCGTTTAGATTGATGCCGCTCATCTTGCGGGTGGCCCAATTGTACAACTTGGTAGGTATCGTTTTGCTAATGGGGTCATGTCTTTTTTTCTTGTAACCGCTGACCAAATCAAAACCTTCTTCGGTTATCATTTGATACAACGAAGGGATTTCGTCTGGCGAGTCTTGTAGATCTGCATCCATCGTAATCACCACGTCGCCTTGGGCTCTTTGAAAACCTACATGCAGTGCTGCACTTTTCCCCTGGTTAACGGCAAAGCGTACAGCACGAATCGGAAATTCTTCTCTCAAACCGAGAATGATTTCCCAGGAGTTGTCCGTACTTCCATCATCTATCAAAATGATTTCATAGCGCAATTGATGGCCATCGGCCACTCTTTTGATCCACGAACACAATTCGGGAAGTGATTCCTCTTCATTGAATAAAGGGACAACGATAGAAAGATTGAGTTTCTCCATTGCAACAAAGGTAAACGTTCAAACTGAAATTTATACTTGTTTGAATAACAAGATTGTGATTACATTTGCCTCCGAAGGCAAGTCTCATACGACCAGCTCCTGTCAAATCCTCCAGGGTCGGAAGGCAGCAAAGGTAGATGGTTGTAGCGGTGCGATATGAGGGGCTTGCCTTTACTTTTTTCTTCCACTTCTTTCATGAGCACCACCATTAATATCAAATCTTATCGCCAGAAGGCATATCGTGACAAAAAGAAGATTGCCGCTTTTCTAAAAAAGGTTGTCAAGAAGGGAGACAAATCTATTTATCCTTTGGTTCGTCAGGCGGAGAAACATGCCTGGAAGAAGGTGGATTGTACGCAATGCGGTAACTGTTGTAAAACCATGACACCGACATGGAAGAAGGCAGAAGTGAAGAAACTGGCAGCTCACCTTGGAATGACATACCAAGAATTTTTTGACAAGTGGTTGTATGTAGAAGAATCTACAGGTGATATCTGCAACAACTCCACTCCCTGTCAGTTTTTTGATGATAAAAAAGGGTTGTGTTCAGTATATGAATTTCGTCCGCACGATTGTGCCAAGTTTCCACATCTGCACCGCAAAGATTTTTTTGATCAGGCGGAGTTGTATGCATCAAACCTTCATCGTTGCCCTGCAACATATGAAGCGATGAAGCATTTGTATGATTTGGCTCACACAACCAAATTATAATTTTTTCGGTTTGTTCATTCATTGGAAATGTTTACTTTTGATTAATAGGAAAACATGTTTATGAAAGGGCAAGAGCGGGTTATTTTAACCCCAAATCAGAAAGCACTAAAGATTAATTTGAATCCGGCCATTTATGGCACTTTTGCTGAAATCGGTGCGGGTCAAGAGGTGGTTAGACATTTTTTTAGAGCGGGAGGTGCCAGTGGTACCATTGCCAAGGCCATGAGTGCCTATGACAAAGACTTTTCAGATGCCATTTATGGCAAAGAAGCCAAGGGCAGGTATGTCTGCAAGCCTCGTTTGATCAATATGGTCAATCATGAATACGGATTGATAGAAGAGCGTTTGAAAAGAGCAGACCATTCCAATAAAACTTTCTTTTCCTACGCAAATACTGTAGCAACAATAAATTTCTCAAAAACCGTACAGGGTCATGGTTGGATGGGTTTGAAGTTTCAAACTGATCCCAACAAAGAACCCAATGAAGTGATATTGCACGCCAGACTTCACGAGCAAGATGCCCTTCTGCAACAAGCCACTACTGGCGTATTGGGTGTTAATTTGATTTATGGTTGTTTTAATCTTTACGAGAATCCAAAGGAATTGCTTTTGTCGTTGTATGACAATCTCAATCGCGATCAGGTTGAGATTGACATGATTGAAATGATAGGGCCTGATTTTGTGGATGTAGACAATCGCCTATTGTCATTGCAGTTGGT
>CAZNVU010000010.1:0-26103 GCA_964576575.1 uncultured Chryseobacterium sp. | reverse complement strand
GATCGCGCAGATATTCTTTGTTCTTTAGGACAAACAGTTTTGGTATCTAATTTCTCTCAGTATTATAAGCTTGTTGAGTATTTCTCAACCCATACAACCAAGAGAATGGGTATTATTTTGGGAGCCAATATGCTTTATCAACTCTTTGATGAGAAGTACTACCGTGATGTGAATGGCGGTATTTTAGAAGTCTTTGGTGTGATGTTCTCTCGTGATTTAAAGATGTACGTTTATCCTTGGAGAGAGCAAGATACCGGAGCTTTGGAAACGATAGAAAATGCTGATATTCATCCACGCATCAAGCCGTTGTATGATTACTTGGTATTCAATAAACGTTTGAAAGATATCGAGGATTATAATCCGGAGATATTGGATATCTTCTCACGTGACGTTTTGGCCATGATCAAAGCCGGTTATTCAGGTTGGGAAAGAATGGTGCCTACTTATGTGGATACCATCATCAAGGATTATCAGTTGTTCGGATACCATCCCAATACCGCCAAGGATCCCAGCTATCAGCCTCCAGATCGTGTGGTGAAGTACCTTCAATCTCAAATGGAAGCCAAATAACAATGACTATACTTCGCTAAAGCGAAAAACTTGTTCAGCTCTTATTCCTCGATCCGTTTGTTTTAATGTACAACATTCATTCTGGGAATCGTGCTCAAAGAAAAGCACCCACTCCTCTGCTAAAGCCTTTTTAAGGAATGTGTCTTTTTCGGCCAGCGTTATCAATGGTCTGGTATCATAGCCCATAACGTAGGGCAGAGGTAGGTGACCCACACTAGGAAGTAGATCAGCCATAAAAGCCACTTTCTTTCCTTTGTATGTTATTACAGGAATCATCATGCTTTCGGTGTGGCCATCTACAAAGAAAATTTCAAAGCCCAAATCAGATGACTGAAATTGGTCGTGGCGTTCAATGAACTTCAATTGACCGCTTTCTTGTATAGGTAGGATATTCTCTTTTAAAAAGCTGGCTTTCTCCCTTGGATTGGGTTCAGTTGCCCATTGCCAATGTTCTGCGTTGCTCCAATAGTTGGCGTTCTTAAAAGCGGGAACCAATTGCTCTGTTCCTGAATCACGAGTGATAGCTCCACCGCAGTGATCAAAATGCAAATGCGTTAGAAATACGTCTGTGATTTGATTGGCATGGAATCCGGCCGCTTGAATGCTTTTGTGCAATTCACCCTCTCCATGTAAGTGGTAGTGACCAAAAAACAAATCACTCTGTTTTTGTCCAATTCCGGTGTCAATCAATATCAGTTTGTTACCTATTTCAAGTAGCATGCAACGCATCGCCCAAGAACAAAGATTGTTATCATCAGAAGGATTGGTTTTGCTCCAAATAACCTTTGGAACAACTCCAAACATTGCTCCTCCATCCAGTTTGAAAAAACCAGTATCTATTGGGTGAATATTCATTTTTATCGTTTGAGCAAAGGTAATTAACCTATACATTTATCTCTTACCTTTGCGCTTTGAAATTAATCCATGAGCAACAATCCCTTGATGTCCATTTCTCCAGTTGATGGACGATACCATGCTTCTACTGAAGCCTTGCAAAATTATTTTTCAGAATTTGCCTTGATTAAGTACCGTGTTTGGGTGGAAGTTGAGTACTTGATTGCGTTGTCAGAAATTCCATTGCCACAGCTCAGAGCTTTCAAACCAGCGCATGGGGAGCAGCTTCGCAATTGGGTAGAGAATTTTTCTGAAGCGGATGCTTTGAAAATCAAGGAGTATGAAAAGACAACCAATCATGATGTCAAGGCTGTTGAGTATGCGGTGAAAGATAAGTTGGAAGTTTTGGGATTGTCTGCTATAAAGGAGTTTGTTCATTTTGGATTGACATCACAAGACATCAATAATACGGCTATTCCAGCTAGTTTAAGAGATGCATTGGATGATGTGTATTTGCCAGAAATGGAGCAGCTCATTGATCAAATTTTACGGAGTGCCAAAGAGTGGAAGGACATTGCCATGTTGGCTAAAACGCATGGTCAGCCAGCCTCTCCAACACGTCTAGGAAAGGAGATTTGTGTTTTCGTTGAGCGATTAGAGGCTCAGCTGGATCAATTGGAAGAAATTCCAGCTTCTGCCAAGTTTGGCGGAGCTACTGGAAATTTCAATGCACATGCTGTAGCTTATCCTGATATCGACTGGATAGAATTTGCCAATGATTTTTTGGAAGATAAATTAGAGTTACACCGCTCACAGTATACTACACAAATTGAACATTATGACAACTTAGCGGCAACCTTTGATGTCATCAAGAGAATGAATGTGATCCTGTTGGACTTGTGCCGTGACATGTGGACATATATCAGCATGGAGTATTTCAAGCAAAAGACCAAAGAAGGTGAAATCGGTTCCTCTGCAATGCCGCACAAGGTTAATCCCATTGATTTTGAAAATGCCGAGGGCAATTTAGGTTTAGCTAATGCAATGTTGGAGCATCTGTCCGCTAAGTTGCCCATTTCTCGCTTGCAAAGGGATTTGACAGACAGTACAGTTTTGCGTAACATCGGGGTGCCTATGGCGCATACTTTATTGGCCATGAAAAGCATTCAAAAGGGATGGTCAAAATTGTTGCTGAATGATGCTCAATTGAAGATGGATTTGGATAAAAATTGGGCAGTGGTGGCTGAAGCCATTCAAACCATTTTGCGCAGAGAGAATTATCCTTCGCCATACGAGGCTCTGAAAAAATTGACCAGAGGTAATGAAATCAATCAAGCCTCTATTGCGCAGTTTATAGATGAGCTAGACGTTGCAGATGCTATCAAAAATGAGATGCGTAAAATTTCACCACACAATTATACTGGTGTTCACTTGATGGATTTGGTTGATTAATGAAGTCAAAGGCATTTAAAGATATCATTGCGCTTTGCGCACCATACAAAAAGGAATTGATAAGCAATTTCTTGATGAATGTTGTGAATTCAGTATTCTCACTTTTTACATTCCTTAGTGTTGTTCCATTTTTATATATCCTCTTTAAAGTTCAGAATCAATCTGCCGTTGGAGGAGGGAATAACAAATGGTGGGAGATTGCCGAGCAAGCATTAAATGGTTATGTTGAACGCCACGGAGAGATCAACGCTTTGATGCTAATGTGCGGGGTAATAGTGCTTTTGGCTCTGCTAAAGAACTTAACCAATTACCTTTCCTTATTGAGCATTGCGAAGGTTAGAACAGCCATTTCTAGAGATCTTAGATCAAAATTGTACGCCAAAATATTGCGACTTTCTGTTGCATTTTATACCCACGAGAAAAAAGGTGACTTGATTTCACGAATGACCAATGATCTCATGGAAATTGAATTCTCAGTGATAGGAGCCTTGGAAGCCTTACTCAAAGCGCCCATTATGTTGGTGATTTCCATTGTTACCTTGTTTGTTATTTCATGGCAATTGACTTTGTTTGCTTTGATATTCTTGCCAGTCAGTGGTATATTGATTTCCAGAATTGCTAAGAGTTTGAAGAATGCTGCTAAACGCGGAAAAGGCAGTTTGGGAGAATTGATTTCAGTGATAGAGGAAACGCTATCAGGAATGAGAGTGGTCAAGGTTTTCAATGCTGAAAAATATTTTGCTCAGAAATTCAATGATGAAAACGAGTCCTACTTTAAGCTCATGCACAGGCTTTATCGCAGGGAGTATCTAAGTTCTCCTATGTCTGAGTTTATTTCCATGTCCGTTATTGCTATTCTTTTGTTTGTTGGTGGTAAGATTGTATTGGATCACGAAATGTCCGGGGCTTTATTAATTGGATATTTGGTTGTTTTTTCTCAAGTGATTCAACCGGCACGCGCATTGTCTGAGGCTGTTTTCAAGGTGAGTAAAGGTGCAGCTTCTTTGGAACGTGTGAATGAAATCATGCATGCAGATGAGTCAGTTCAGGACGGTATTGACGCTTCAGAAATGAATCACTTCGAAAGAGAAATAAGTTTTCAAGGTGTTTCTTTTGGTTATGGGGATAAAGGTGTTTTAAAGAATATTTCATTCACAGTAAAGAAAGGCCAGACTGTGGCTTTGGTCGGTCCTTCGGGAAGTGGTAAGTCTACCATTGCTTCCTTGATGGTTCGTTTGATGGATCCTCAGTCAGGTGATATTTTGGTAGACGGTGTGTCATTGCGCAATAGATCAATAGCATCATGGAGAAACCACATTGGCGTTGTAACGCAGGATTCAATCTTATTCAACGATACAATCGCCAAGAACATAGCATTGGGTTCAAATGAATTTAATCATGAACGTGTTGTTTCTGTTGCTAAAATGGCCAATGCCTTGGAATTTATCGAGCAATGTCCCGGTCAATGTGAATTTAATGTTGGAGATGGGGGAAGCAAATTGTCCGGTGGGCAGAAACAAAGACTTTGCATTGCCCGAGCGTTGTATAAAAATCCGCCCATTCTTATTTTGGATGAAGCTACATCAGCGTTGGACACGCAGAGTGAACAATTGGTTCAAGAGGCCATTCAAAACATGATGAAAGACAGAACGAGCATAGTCATTGCCCATCGTTTAAGCACTGTTCAAAATGCGGATTGTATTTTAGTTATCGATCACGGAGAAATTGTACAAAAAGGCAACCATACGGAGTTGATGTCGCAGGAAGGTTTGTACAAAACTTTGGTTGAATTACAGGAGTTGGGTTAACCCTTTTGAGCCCCCTTGTACTCAATAAAGAAATGAGCCCAAATGCTGCGGGAAAGTCTGAACATATAAGGAAATAAAACCAGGCTGGTGCCAATTCCTGAGAATAAAAATGTCAAGGGATGAGTTAGGAATCCAAATTCCATCCATCCCCACCAGTCAAAACATTTTAAGGCTACAAGAACGGAAACCCATGTGGCTACCGTTAGTGCCCATGAAACATAAGCCGCTCCAAAATAGAATCCAGGTTCTGGTTGTAAATCCTCTCCGCAATGACTACAGTGCTTTTTGCTTTTGCTCAAATCCTTAAAGGTATACAATGAAGGATTTTCATACATGCTGTCTGTGTGACAGGCTGGACATTTAAAAGTAATGGCAGAAACAAAAGCACTCATATTGTGGAGTTTAAATGAGAGCAAAGGTAGAAGGATTGTTTTTTCTTTCTGTGATGAAAATCACTTCACACAAACTACGGTGTCTAACAAGGAACCGTAAGCGATAAATGCGCCCAAGCCACCTACAACATTGGATCTTAAGTTGTAAGGCAATGCAAAAGGACCTCCACCTTGATTTTCGAAATCAAAAATAAATTGAAAGCCAGGATAGTCTATCGTTTGCCCCTTGACAACAACGGTATCGCCAATTTTGTAATAACCAGCTTCATCGCCTTTATCGTCAAATTTTTCAGAATTTAGAGATTGTCCACGGTAGTATGAAAAGTCAAAACTTAATCCATTGAAAAAGGCATCATCCGTCACAGAATTGAAGGGATAAATAAAATCAGGATCCTTGATTTGACCTATAAGTTCTGATTGATCTATCGGAACATTGGTGTATCGATTGATGCGCTTTGCTGCCCACCGGTAACAATTCCCCAGGGTGTCGGGATCTGTTAGTCGAGCATACAAGAACCCCAATGAATCTGCAGGACTTCCTGATGGAATGTCAAACCACAAACTGTCCAAAGGAATGGCAGTATTAAGCTTGGTTCTTGCTGTCACCGTTCTGCCATTGTGGACAACCTTTAAGTCATATACTTTATTGAACTGCCCCCAAAAAGCAGGATTCAATGATGTGTATGCGCAAAAGTTATTGGCAGCAATTTGTTCCGCCGGAATACCAATCAAATCAGCCACCAACTCTAATTGCTCAGGAGATAGACTTGCCGCGTTAATGTTGATGAGCGTATCCGTTAAACCATCAACTGTTAATGTGACTTTGGCGTTGCAGATATAAAAGTTTTGAAGCGTTTCCGCATTGATGGGGTCAAAATAACCTTGCGATTGACTCAGGAATATGATAGGAGGTAAACCATTCTCAATGGTCCCCTCAACAACAATGAGAGATTCGGCTTGAGGAAGATCCACAGTAATTTCTTTTTCGCAAGAGGAAAAAGCCAATGCTAAGAAAACGAGGATAAAGAAAAAAATGTTTTTCACAGGTCAAATGTACGCTTGTATATGCCCAAACGATTTTCTTCGTTAACATTTCTTCAAATTTTAACGACAACAAGTTTAGCCTTTTTCGGTTGTAATTTTGAAACAGAAAATTGTATTGCAGATGAAACAGAATTGGTGGTTATTGTCAAGCGCAGCCCTCCTGGGAGGAGGTGTAGCTTTAATCGGTAGTGCATTATTGCAATGGAGCAGTCCTCAAATGAGCATTGGAAATGGTTTACCAACCCACCAGGTCTCCTATACAGGGGGCTTGCCAGGTGATATGAATACAGATTTTGTTGGAGCGGCTGATCGTTCTGTAAATTGTGTCGTTCACGTGAAGACTGAAAGCACGGTTAGTCCGGCTTACAATCCGTGGTTTGATTTTTTTGGTTATCAGCAACAACCTCAAGTGCAGCAAGGCACCGGAAGTGGTGTCATCATTTCTAATGATGGATACATCATTACCAACAATCACGTGGTGGAAGGCGCTCAAAAATTAATTGTTACCTTAAATAACAACAAGAATTACACAGCAGAATTGGTGGGTCGTGATCCAAGCAAATAAATAGCATTATTTAAAATATATGAAGACAATTTGCCAGCTATTACTTGGGGAAATAGTGAAGATGTTAAGGTAGGTGAATGGGTTTTGGCAGTAGGTAATCCATTTGAGTTGACGTCAACAGTTACAGCCGGCATAGTTAGTGCCAAAGCCAGAAACATTAATTTAATCGGAAATCGAAACAATGGCACGGAAGAAGTCTTTCCTGTGGAATCATTTATTCAAACCGATGCGGCAGTTAATCCTGGTAATAGTGGTGGTGCATTGGTGAATGCCAAGGGAGAATTGGTAGGAATCAATACAGCAATAGCCTCTAGGACTGGTGTTTTTTCGGGTTACTCATTTGCGGTGCCTACAACCATTGCCAGAAAAGTGGCTCAGGATATCATTGAGTTTGGTCGAGTGCAAAGGGCATTTATAGGAGTAAAAATTTCTGAGGTTTCTGAAGATATTGCCAAAGACAAAGGATTGAATGAGGTAGCGGGGATTTTGGTTAATGGAGTGACGGCTTCAGATACTGAAATTAAAGAGGGTGATGTTATTTTAAAGGTTGGCGATAGAGCGGTAAAAAATGTTCCTCAGCTGCAAGAACAGGTAGCGAAGTATCGCCCTGGCGACAAAGTGAAATTGGGAATCTGGAGAAACAACAAATGGCAGGAGATTACAGTGGCTTTGAAGAATAGAAGTGGAAAGGCCGAGTTGAGCAACTTTGAGGCAGAAGCAGCAGCCAACGTTAGCTCACTAGGAGCCGATTTCGGTCTTGTAACCAATGAAGAGAAAATGAAACTTCGGATAAAAGGTGGCGCCAAAATTAAGTCAATTAGTCCTGGAAAATTGAAATCAGCAGGTATTCAGCCTGGATTTATCATTACCAAAGTGGATGAGGAAATGGTTGAAACTCCTGAGGACTTAAAACGGGCTTTGGGTTCTAAGAGCAAAGGGGAAGGTATCATGATTGAGGGGGTTTACCCCAACGGTACCCGAGCTTATTACGGTTTTGGATTGTAAATGAAATTTCTTTCTTGAAAATACAACGGGTTTGCAATACCTGTTGTATTTTCGACACCCGTGAGGAAGAAGATAAATATTGCCATTGACGGATACTCATCCTGTGGGAAAAGTACCATTGCCAAAGCAGTTGCTAAGGCTCTTTATTATTTTTATGTTGATACTGGAGCGATGTACAGGGCGATTACTTTGTTTGCCCTTCAAAACAATTGTATCAAAAAAGATCAAACCATTGATGAGCCTCTGCTCATTCGTTTATTGGATCATGTTGTTGTTTCATTTAAATACAACACTGATTCTGGAGAGCAAGAAATTTACTTGAATGGGGTCAATGTAGAAAGAGAGATTAGATCGATTCAAGTTTCCAATCATGTTTCTTTGATCAGCGCTGTAAGAGAGGTTAGGGTAAAATTGGTTCGTTTGCAAAAGCGTCTTGCTGAATCCAAAGGTGTCGTGATGGATGGAAGAGATATTGGTACCGTTGTTATGCCTGATGCGGATTTGAAAATCTTTATGATGGCTGATGCTGATGTTCGATCTAAGCGTAGGTATGATGAGTTGATAGCTGCTGGACTGGACGTTTCTTTGGAAGAGATAAAAAGCAATATTACAAATCGTGATTTGATAGATACAACAAGGGAAATGGACCCATTGCGTCAGGCTGAAGATGCCGTTGTTGTGGATAATTCCAATCTGACCATCGATGAGCAGTTTGAATTTGTGATGGCTCAAGCTGTCAAGAGAATCGAACAGTAATTCAACAAATCCTTGTTTGCCATTTTTACATTACTCTTTTAATGGCTCTCTTCAACTGCGTTACCTTGGCGTTTGATGAGAAGGATTATTCTAGGATTATATTTTTTAGCAGCGATTTGTTTTGATTTACAGGCTCAGCCTGTGTTTACGCGTGTTCCAACACCATGGGCGGATTCCGTTTTTAAATCACTTTCGTTGGATCAGAAAATTGGGCAGCTTTTTATGGTTCCAGCTTGGAGTGATCCTAAGCATATTTATTTCAATGATAAGCTGGTGTCGGAGTGGATCACTAAGTATGGTGTGGGTGGAATTATATTTTTTCAAGGAGGTCCTCAAAATCAATTGAAGTTTACTCAGCGATACCAAGACATGTCATCTATTCCTCTCTTGATTGGAATGGACGCGGAGTGGGGTTTGAGCATGCGTCTAGATTCAACCATTCTTTATCCTAGGCAAATGACATTGGGTGCTTTGTCTGATATGGAAATCGTAAAGAACTATGCGGCCGAAACAGCAAGACAATTAAAAAGATTGGGTGTGCATTTTAGTTTTTCGCCTGTTGTTGACATCAATAACAATCCAAAGAATCCTGTTATTAGCAATCGCTCATTTGGGGAGGATAGAGATGCAGTATTGAGGGCAAGTCAGGCCTTTATGGAAGGTCTGCAAGAGAATCATATTTTGGCCTGTGCCAAACATTTCCCTGGACATGGTGATACCGATACCGATAGCCATGAAGACATGCCTGTTATTCCTTTTTCAATAGAGCGTTTAGACAGCTTGGAGTTGTACCCTTATCGTCCGTTGTTTGATCAAGGTCTTTCCAGTGTGATGACAGGACACTTATATGTTCCTGCTTATGAGAATCGACCAGGAATCCCAGCCTCTTTGTCCACTTCTTTGATTCAAGATTTATTGAAAGAGCAAATGGGCTTTAAAGGGTTAATAGTGACGGATGCCTTGAACATGCAGGGTGTGGCCAAACACTTTAAGCCAGGCGAGATGGAAGTGATGGCCATTCAAGCAGGTAATGATATTTTACTTTTTCCATCGAATATTCCTAAAGCCATTGAGGCCATTAAAGCCAAATTAGTAAGTGGTGAATTGTCCATGGATCGCGTTAATGAAAGTTGTTATAAAATTCTACAGAGCAAGGAATGGTGTGGATTGAATGCAGGTGTTCATTTGAATAAAGTCGATATTATGCAGGATTTGGGGCAGCCCCAAGCTCTTCAGATTTATCAAGAGGTTAATGCGGGGGCTTTGACTTTGATGAAGACGGATTCAACTGCCATGAAGTCTTGGAGAGATCCCATGAGCAAGAAGGTTTTGGTAGTGATTGGAGGAGATTCAACTAGCCAAATTGTGTCATCCGCAAAGGCATTGAATCATGTTGATTTTCACTTTTGGCCACGTGATATAGACTCTACTTGGAAGGATACAGCTCAAGTTCTATTATCGTTACTCAATGCTTATGAATTGGTAGGTTTTGCATTCATCAATACATCCAGCAAAGCATCCAAGAATTTTGGTGTTTCACCATACTGGTTGAAGTGGATTTCAAATTGGGAAAATGAAAAGAACAAAATGCTTTTGCTCTTTTCCAATCCATACGCTGTTGGAAACGAATTGGATGTTTTGAACTTTGATATTATCGCAACTGGGTATCAAGATGATGAATTGACTCAACATGTCATGATGGAGGCCATTTCTGGTGCAAGATCTTTTACCGGGAAATTGCCTGTAAGCGTGGGTTCAATGTGGAAATGTGGAGATGGGGTTCAACTTCCTAGATGGAATGTTTTATCAAAATCCGTATATAGTTCTCCTGATCAGTTGCGGTTGATTAAATCTCGAAATATTGTTGTGCCAAAGAACAAAGTGTATTTGGAGAATATGTTTCAAGTGGAAAGGGAGAATACCAATTTTCAATATCGTTACCAGTGGCCTAGTGTCGATTCTTTGGTTAATGCGGGTTTGATGGAAGGCGCCTTTCCAGGCTGCCGATTGTTGGTTGCGCAGGGAGGTGAAATTGTATATGACCATGCCTATGGTTATTTGGATCATAATCATAAAAGTTCTGTTCGCTTGAATAGCGTTTATGATTTGGCGTCTATTACAAAATTATCAGCATCAGCTTTAGCAATGATGTGGATGTATGATCATGGTTATTGGAATTTGGAATCTAACCTTGGAGAGAGTTTAAGTTTTCCGCGTAAATCTCCCTATGCAAAAATCAAATGGAAGGATTTGCTTTCTCATCAAGCTGGATTAAAAAGTTTTATACCCTTTGTGAGTGTTTTCAATCATGATGTTTGGCATAGTGATAGAAGGAGTGAAGGCGACAGATTAGTTGCAGATAGTTTGTATGCAGATAGTTGCGTAATAGGCGCAATAAGACGTAAGATTATAGATACTCCTCTGAAACTGCCGGCTCAATATGAGTACAGTGATCTTGGATATTTCTTTGTAAAGGAGTTTGTAGAATTAAAGACGGGTAAGTCTTGGACTGATTTCTTGAATGAAACCTTCTATCACCCCATGGGATTGAATTCGCTTGGATATCTTCCTCTAGAACGATTGGACACTAACCTAATAGCTCCAACTGAGAATGACACTGTTTTTAGGCATCAAATGATTCGAGGCTATGTGCATGATGAGACGGCAGCTCTTATGGGAGGTGTAGCTGGACATGCTGGTTTGTTTTCTGATGCCTATGATCTGGCAGCGGTGCTTCAAATGTTGAGTGGAAAAGGAAACTATAGAGGTAAGCAATTTATTCGACCAGAGACGGTTGACTTGTTTAATCAAAGACACTTGGCTGGGAATAGACGCGGATTGGTTTTAGATAAACCACCGTTGAAGGGCACCAATGGCGGTAGTGCCTCAGAATTGGTACCAGATTCTAGTTTTGGGCATACAGGATTTACGGGAACCATGGCATGGGTAGATCCGGAAAATGATTTGGTTTTTGTCTTTTTAAGCAACAGAATTCACCCTAGTGTGGACAATAAGAGGTTGATTCAGGGAAATTACAGAACCAAGATTCAAACGGAAGTGTACAATCAGTTGTTTCGCTAAACTAAGTCGTGTCGTAACTTCGCTGTTATGAAAGTTGAAGAGCCTTTGCGAATTGGAATGGTGGGTTATCCTACTTATGGTGGAAGTGGAGTAGTGGCAACAGAATTGGGTATCGCATTGGCCAACCGTGGGCATCAAGTTCATTTTATCACGTATTCTCAACCTGTTCGATTGAATGGTGTAAATAAGAATATTCGTTTTCATGAGGTTAACGTAAGTGAGTATCCGTTGTTTGTCTACCCACCCTATGAATTGGTTTTGGCCAGTAAAATGGTGGATGTGGTAAAATATGAGAAGTTGGATGTGCTTCATGTGCACTACGCTATACCGCACGCTTCTGCTGCATACATGGCTAAGAAAATATTAATGGATGAAGGTATTCACATTCCAGTAGTCACAACATTGCATGGCACTGATATCACATTGTTGGGCAAGGATGACTCTTTTAAGCCGGTGATTACTTTTGCCATCAACCATTCCGATTCGATAACAGCCGTGAGTGAAAGTTTGCGGAAAGATACCTTTCGTTTTTTTGATATTAAAAAAGAGATTACGGTTATTCCCAACTTTATTCAGGTTGTACCTGAGTGCGATAAGTGGCGTGAGGTAGTACGCAGAGAGTTTGTTACAGGGTCTGAAAAGTTGTGTGTTCATACCTCTAATTTCAGGCCTGTAAAACGGGTTATGGATGTGCTTGCGGTATTCAAAAGTATCCAAGAAAAAGTGGATGCGCGCTTGGTAATGGTGGGTGATGGTCCTGATAGATACAGAGCGGAGCAATGGAGTCGTGAGAATGGCTTGGATAATCGAATTTATTTTGTCGGCAGCGTTAAGGAGCCTCAAGAAATTCTTGCTGGAGCAGATTTATTTATATTGCCATCGGAGTCTGAAAGTTTTGGTCTTAGCGCATTGGAGGCAATGGCCTTAGGTGTTCCAGTTATTTCATCAGACACTGGAGGTCTTCCAGAAGTGAACATACAAGGTGTATCGGGTTTTTTATGTCCTGTAGGTAATGTGGAAGAAATGGCTGAATGTGCTTTGAAAATTTTTTCTGATCAGAAAAAGTTCTCTGATGGAGCCAGGAGTATAGCAGCCCATTTTGACGTGCAGAAAATAACAGATCAATACCTTTCTATATATCTACATGCATTGAACAGATTATGAAGAAACAAACGCAACATATTGCTCCGCGAATAACAGTGAGCAAATCAGAAAATCATGAAATTTTCATTGAGATCGATCAAAAGGTTGAAAGATGGAAATTGAGCATTCTGCTCAGTTGGTTATTGGCGTGGACATACTGTGGTGGAGTTTTTATTTATTATGCAATAGTTGCTCAGGCTTTATCGGACAGAGTGTTTTTTATTGTATCAACTTCATTGTGGCTTTACTTTTTTGTTCGAATTGGTAAAGCATTTTTGTGGAGGAAAATTGGGAAAGAAAAGATATGGATTCGTCCGGGAGAAATGGAGATTCAGAATGCGTTTAGTAACAAAGGAAAAAAAGAGAAGTTGAAATTGAAGTCTATTCAGAAACTAGGATTAATCAAATCAGACCCAGGGAATTTCTTTGCTTTTTTGGATGATAGTTTTTGGGTAATTGGTGGAGAGCGCGTAGGTTTTGTGCACGGTTCATCTCACTTTCGTGTGGGAAAACAATTGGATGTACGTTCCGCTGAAAATCTAGTACGTGTAATGGATAGCGCCATTAAAGCCTATTCAAAGGCTTAGTTCAATGATTGCGCGAACAGCCAAATGGTATCCATTTTGCTTTAGCCCTGCGATTAATCCATGGCATGATTCAGCTGTTAAGCTATGTTGGCGGTATTTCTCCCTACTGTTGATGTTGGAAAGGTGAACTTCAATTTTGGGAAGCTTTATAAGTTCCAATGCGTCTTTTATGGCCACGCTTGTATGAGAATATCCTCCAGGGTTGATGATGATTGCTGATTGTGATTTAATACAATTCTGAATTTTATCAATGAGCTCACCTTCAATATTAGATTGAAAAAAATCGAAAACAATTTCAGGGAAAGCAAAGGCAAGAGAGGATTCTATTTCTTGTAAACCGACACTTCCATATAGCTCATTGTCTCTTAATTCAAGAAGATTCAGATTTGGACCGTTGATGACTGTAATTTTAATGGACATTTATTTTGACATCAAATTAGTTGTCTCATCTTTCCATGTCTGCTCAGTTACGCTTAGTCCATTCTTGAAGTAGTATACACCAGCAGTTGATACAATCTTTCTGTATACAAATGTTTGGCCATCCGTCCTAACTGTTCTCTCTAATACTTTTTTGTTACCAACGTCAAATGATCTTTCCGTAATCGCATCTTCTTCTTCTTGAACATTGGCAATGATTTCTGATCTTGTTTGGTGTTTGGGTAAAACAGCAGATTTGAACAGATCATCTCTTTTGGTAAAACCTTCCTCTTCAGCACTGGATTTTTTTGCTCTTAAGTTTAACTGCGTATTGTATTTCACATCATCTATGGCCATCAAGTTTTCATCTCTCAGATCTTTTTTATCTTGACTATTGGCAATTAAGCTTTCTTTTTGGCTGGAGACATTCGTCATATTCATGTCCCTTTTGGATTCGGCTGCGGAAACCAAGTATTCATTGTTTGAATTAAGAATGGCGTTGGCTTCAACAAAGTCAGCTGCTCGGGCTTTTTGAGATTCTTGTCCAAATGCTAATGTTTTGTCGCCCTCTTTTCTTTGCAATTCTAAATCACGAATGGCCATTTTGGTGCGGTCAGTTGAACGCTGCTGATAGGTGGCTTGCTCGTTTGATATCTCTTGTTTCTGCACGCTAATCCGGCTGCTTTTCTCTCGCATGCTTTCAGATTTTGTGCTAACATTCAAAATCATTTTTTTGAAATTCTCTGTATCCTCAATGCGTTCATCTCGTTGCTTGACAGAAGATTGGAGCAACTTTTTGTTGTTCTCAGCAAATGCAGCATTTTGTTCTTGCGTGGATTGCACATTCACTTCATGAATTTTTCCTCCACGAATGTGTATGCGAGAAGAGTTTTCTGAGATGTCATTGAGGTCTTTGATGGTCTCCTCCAACCTCATTTCATTTTTCTTACTGAAATAGCGATCGTAATTGTGGAATTTCTTTTTTTCTTGCTCAATGGAATCTGCACGCAATTGGGATCTTTGCTTGCGGGCCTCTCTGTAGAAAGCGTCCAAAGCGTCTTCAGCTGCGCTACCACTCATGTTTCCACCGCCACTGCCTTTTGTAGCGCTGTTGAGTGCTTCATCCAATTTTCTTTTCTTTTCAGCTTCCTCCTCTTCTCTTCTTCTGCGCTCGGCTAATGCACGTTCTTCTTGATCAATGAGAGCTTGCTTCATCTCCGCTTCTTTTTTGAGACGCTCAGCTTCTTTCATTTGCTTCTCCAATTCTGCAGCATTCATCTCACTCTTTAACTTGGCAATTAAAGCATCTGCTTCAGCTATTTGAGATTTTGGATAGGCTTCAGCAGGTAGAATCCCTAAAGCTTGGTTATAAAATTCTTTGGATTGCGACAGCTTTGCTAAATCTTTTGAGGCCGCTGCTTTGAACATCTCATCTGCATTTTTCAATACAGCGTCGTATTCTCTTTTTTTCTGAGCTGCTTCTAAATCCTCCTTTTCTTTAACTTTCTTGGCTTGAACAGCATCCTCTTGCTCTTTTAGTAAACGGTTGATTTCCTCTATTTTATCTTTTGGCATTTGTTCCTCAGGCTTCAAATTGGATGCCTCCTGATAATTGACAATTGCGGTTGAGTAATCCTTTTTATCTATACCCTTCTGGCCCAATGCCATCAATTCAGTATACCTTTTATTTTTCTTGTTTTGTGCTTCTGTATCCTGTTTGGATTTTTCAAGCAATTCTTTGGCTCTTGCAAAACGTTCTTTTGGATAAGTTTCCTGAGGCATCATGTTGCTGGCTTCTTTGTATTTGGCCATGCACTCTTCCCATTTTTCGGCATCAAACAAACGGTCTGCATCTCTAATTACGCCATCATATTGCGCATATTTGGCTGCATTTTTCATGCGTTTGTCCAATTCAGCCAACAACTCATTGGGCTCTTTCTCTTTTGGCTTCATTTTTTTAGCCTCATTGAATTTTGCCTGAGCAATTTCCCATTGACTATTCTTCATGGCTTCTTCGCCATCAATAAGCAACATTCTGTAACGAGCTTCTTCTTTTTTTGCTTCATCGGCTTGCCCCATCAATTCTTGAACCTTTGCAATTTTTTGTTTTGGCAAAGCATCACCTGGGAAAAGTTTTTGAGCGGCCTCATACTTGGCAATTGCATTCTCATACCTTTTTACAATTACCTCATCATCTCCTTCTGCAATAAGTTTGTCAAATTCCTTGTATTTAGCCTCATCCGCTTTGCGAGCATCCTTTACGCGCTTCCATTCTGCATCTATTTTTTCTTTTTGCTTACGGATGTATTCCTCGTCCCAATCTACTTTGTCAATGTCACTCATGTAAATGGCCTTTGCAGCAGGTTCTTTCATGATGTCAACATTGAACCCCCCAACTGGCTTGAAAAGAAACACCTCCATTGTAAACTCATAACCACCCGGCTGCTCTTCTTTGGGCACATTTCTGGTATCTATTCTTGCAATCTTCTGAGCATAGCCTTCTTTGGCAAATTTGATATCGTAGGTATGTCCAAGTTGCAATTCCTTTTTAATCTTACCACTTTCAGGAACCGTGAGTGCTTCAAATTGTCCGCCATTTTTGTAAATGGTCATGGAAGCGCCGCCCAACTTGGTTTCGTTTTCTTCATCCTTAACGGTAATCAGCAATGAGATAACACTATTGTTTTGACACAAGCTTTGCAATGCGCTTAACGTAATAAAGGCAACGACCAAAAAAGAATATTTGATAACGCTTGTGTATTTCATGAATGACCTGCTTTTATCTTAGCATGATTTCTATACGTAAAAATATGAATTTTAGTTATTGGGAACACGAAATTTGGTTAAAAAATATTGATTTTGCTGTCATTGGAGGTGGAATTGTCGGTTTGAGTGCTGCCTATCACATCCAATTGGAGCATCCTGATGCGCACGTAGTTGTCTTTGAAAGGGACTTTGTTTCTCTTGGCGCATCTACCCGAAATGCGGGATTTGCATGTTTCGGAAGCCCATCTGAAATTTTATCTGATCTTAAAAACCAAACATCAGAGCAAGTTTTTTCCACGATGGCCATGCGATGGAAAGGACTAGATGTACTCAGATCCTGTATCCTTGATTCAGAAATGGATTTTCATCAGAATGATGGATTTGAGATTTTTTTGAATGAAAATAACCATTTGAGTAATGAGGTTGAAGGGGCATTGCATGGTCTCAACATGCAAGCAGAGCAGTATTTGGGATTCAAACCTTATTCTTCTGATAGCAATGAGTGGGGTTTTCAAGGTGTCCAATCTGTGATTAGAATCAAAGGTGAAGGCATTTTACATCCAGGTAAATTGATTAAGGCTTGGCAAAAGAAATGCAGAGTCATTGGAGTGGAGTTTAGGTTTGGATTAAATATCGATGCATTGGATGTCAACGGTCCTTCTTTGAAAATAAAAGAGGAAAATATTCCGGTTAAGAATATTGTTATTTGTACCAATGGATTTGCTCGTCAATTGTTGCCAGATTTGGATGTTATTCCAACCAGAAATCAAGTGTTGGTTACCAATGAAATTTTAGAAAAGCCTTGGGACCAAAGTTTCCATTTTAGGGAAGGATATGTCTATCTCAGAAGCGTGGGTAAGAGGGTTTTAATTGGCGGAGGACGTGACTTGTTTGAAAAGGAGGAGTCAACGGATGTAATTGCTCATAATGATGAGAATCAAGATTATCTGAAAAATTTCTTATGTGAACTTTTGAATAGAGATAACATCAAGTTTGATTATCGTTGGTCAGGTATTATGGGCATGGGAAAAAGCAAAGGGCCCATTATTCAAAAAGTTAGCGATGGTGTGTATGTGGGTGTAAGAATGGGAGGAATGGGTGTAGCTATTGGAACATGGGTAGGAAAAGAATTGAGTGAATTAACCAAATAAAAAAAGGTTGTTCAATAGAACAACCTTTTTACTCTTCAAGGAAAGACAACTTACGCTTGAGCATTCATTTTGTCTAGTACTTCCATCACTTCCTTTACAGCCTTAGCTGATGAATCCAAAAGGGCTTTCTCCTCGGCGTTCAATTGCAATTCGATGATTTTCTCGATTCCATTTTTGCCTAGAACTACTGGGACACCCAAATAAATATCTTTTAATCCGTACTCCCCTTGTAACCAAACACAACACGGGAAAATACGTTTTTGGTCGCGAACAATTGCTTCTACCATTTGAGCAGCTGCAGCTCCAGGTGCATACCAAGCTGAAGTTCCCAAAAGATTTACAATCTCTCCGCCTCCAACTTTGGTGCGCTCAACAATGGCATCCAATTTATCTTTTTCAATCAACTCTGTGACAGGGATTCCACCTACAGTTGTATATCGAGGAAGAGGAACCATGGTATCTCCGTGACCACCCATCAATACTGCTTGTATATCTTTTGGTGAGCAGTTCAATGCCTCAGCCAAAAATGCACGATAGCGCGCCGTATCTAGGATTCCGGCCATTCCAAATACACGATTGCTTGGAACTTTTGCGGACAAATATGCGCAATATGTCATAACATCCAACGGGTTTGAAACCACAACAATGATGGCATTTGGACTATGTTGAATGATATTTTCTGTGACCGTTTTTACAATACCTGCATTGGTAGCGATCAAATCGTCACGACTCATCCCAGGTTTACGCGGTAGTCCGCTGGTGATAACTACAACATCAGATCCAGCTGTCTTAGCGTAGTCTCCTGTAGAGCCAACAGTGCGGCTGTCATACAGATTAATGGGAGAAGTTTGCCAAATATCCAACGCTTTGCCCTCAGCAAATCCGGGTTTGATATCTAACAATACAATCTCATTGGCAATCTCGCGGTGAGCGAGCACATCAGCGCATGTTGCTCCAACATTTCCAGCGCCTACAACGGTAACTTTCATGGTTTTTATTTTTTCTTGAGAAATTTTCGATGGCAATATTACGTTAAGGAACCATATTTGCACGAAACAATCATCATTAAAATTTTTAGTATGAATGATTTAAGATTATTTACAACCCTTTTCTGTTTCTTTTTTGGCCTTGTTTCTTTAGCTCAACCCAACGTTTCTTTGCTTCCATCGGGCGTTTATGGTAAAGATTACAATGTTTTGGACAGTAACGGAAAGCGTGACGGTGTTTGGTACCGTATTTATAAAAATAAACCCGATGTCCTTTATTATCGCGGTCAGTATAGCCATGGAAAACCCGTTGGCATTTGGGATTTTTATGACCAAGAGTCTAGATTGATTTCTCAAGTGGACCATGTTCAGGATTCCACCATCAATGCCGTAAAAATGTTTTACGCAAATGGCCAATTGATGGCAGAAGGCAATTATTTAGGAGCCTTCGCAGATGGGGAATGGAAAAGAACCAAAGATGGTCTCTGGAAATTGTACCATCAGAACGGTGCATTGTCTACAATTGAGAATTTGAAGAATGGAAAGAGGGAAGGGGTTTATGAATTGTTTTTGGCCAACGGAACCAAGGTTTCTTCTTGTTTTTACCTAAATGGCGAACTGCACGGCGTTTATGAAGAATGGAATGAGGCAGGAAAAAAGATTCGTGAATGCAATTATGTCAATGGGTCCATGCATGGTATGGCTAAACATTATTATGACGATGGTAAACCCAAAATGCAAGGAGAGTATTTTTATGGCGTGTATGACAAAGTATGGAAATTTACCAATGCACAGGGCAAGCAGGAGGCTTTTGTTCATTATGATAAAGGTAAAGTGATTAAAAAAATTTATATCAATGCTGATGTTGAAGAGTATTATGAAAGTGGCATTCCAAAGTTGATCTGCACCTATGTTGACGGAAAGAAAGAAGGTCCTTTCAAAGAATATTATGACGTAGGGAAATTCGAAATGATTCCAGGATCTGAAGAAGACAAGAAAGTTGGGATATATCAAAGAGAGAAATTGATGGGTACTGTCGCCAAGATTGAAGGAGAGTATCTCAATGATCAATATGAAGGTAAAATAGTTTTTAGAAAATCCAACGGTGATATCGAGAAGATAGAGCATTGGGAAAATGGTAAGTTGATTGATGAACCAAAAAATTAAACACGAGTATTTTGCTTTAACTATCATTGGTCTATTTATAATGGGCTCAATGAGCTGGTGTCAAAATGCACCAGGTTATTATTACATTGTTTTTAAAGACAAGATTGGAACTCCGTATGATTTGCAATATCCTCAAGCTTTTTTATCACCTAAGTCTTTGGATAGAAGGTTGAGATTAGGAATTCCTATCCTTGAAGAAGATTTACCTGTTAATCCGCAATATGTCCAGAGCGTTTTACTTACAAGTGGCGGATATTATCACCACGTATCTAAGTGGTTCAATAGTATGACGGTCAATCTTTCAGGTTTAGATAGCGCAGCGCAAATAGCAGCGATAGAGCAAGTTTCCCTTTTGCCTTTTGTTTCTCAAGTGAAAAGAATTTCTTTGAATGAGGCGAACAAAGAAAAGAGTCTTTCGAAGCTTGACAAAGAGATGACTCCCATTCAGTTGACTCTTCCCAACGAGGATGGCTATGGTTGGGGATTTCACCAACTCAATATGGTCAATACCATCAGACTTCATGAGTCTGGATTTAAAGGTCAAGGAATTGATATTGGTATTTTTGATAGTGGTTGGTTGGGAGCCAATCAGATGAGCGCTTTTAGTGCCATTAGAGAGGAGGGTAGATTGGTTATGACACGGGATTTTGTTGATCCGCAGCAACCTAATGTATTTGATGAAAGTACCCATGGAACAAACGTCTGGGGAATCATGGCAGGAGTCATGCAGGACCAGTTTATCGGTGCTGCACCTTTGTCCAATTATTATTTGTTTCAGACTGAGGATGTGGGTTCAGAATACAGAATTGAGGAGGACAATTGGGTTGCGGCGGCAGAGCTGGCAGACTCTTTGGGTTTGGATGTCATTAATTCTTCCTTAGGTTACTCTCTGTTTGATGATGAATCCATGAATCATCAATACACAGACATGACCGGTAAGGTCTCAAGGGCGAGCATTGCTGCTGAGAAGTTGTCCAAAAAAGGTGTTATTGTTGTAAATAGTGCAGGTAATTCAGGTAATAGTCCATGGTATTTTATAACAGCTCCCGCAGATGCTGATGGAATACTAACGGTTGGTGCAGTTGACAGTTTAACGAATGTGGCAACTTTTTCCTCTCACGGACCAACCTACGATGGCAGAGTAAAGCCAAACGTTTCTGCCATGGGAGTCAGGACTTATTACCCTTTTTCTGACGATAAAATAGGCAAGGGAAATGGCACGTCCTATAGCAGTCCTATTGTTGCCGGTTCAATTGCCTCTCTGCTTTCAGCATTTGATGATTATTCGCCAGATGAGGTAAGATTTATGATTGAAAAAACAGGAAGTGTTTTTCCAAGTTACAATGCTGATATTGGCTATGGTATCCCGGACTTTTGGTGGGCATATAATTTATTGATTAAGAATGAAAGTTTGCCCAGTACTCAGTTGGATTGTATATTCCCTAATCCAGCCAATGGGTTAATTAATATAAAAACCAAAGGTGCTCCTATTAAAGCTTTAAGCGTGACCAATGCATTGGGGCAGCGTATGACTAACATAAATTGGTCGCAAAGTTGGATCAAAAATTATGTTCAGTTGTCCATAGCTCACCTGCCTCAAGGTACCTATTTTTTATCGATAGAAACGGAAGAAGGAATTTCCACCTCCCCATTTGAGAAAATCAATGAATAAAGTTTTATTGTTTATTTTGTTGTTATTTTACACAACAAGTACTTGGTGTCAAAACGTTTGGGTAGCGCATTATTTTGATACAGTTCCCTGTTTTGAATGTGCTGATGCCTATACATGGGTAGACAATGCTACGCTCAGATCTAGGCCTGGAAAAGATGCTAAGGCGGTGGCACGTTTGCCTATTGGTACAGGGTGTGAGATCATCAGAGAGTCTCACGATACACTGGCTATAAATGGGATTGAAAGCGTTTGGTATGAAGTGCAAACGGATTCAGGACAAGGCTGGATTTGGGGAGGTTTAATGACACGCTGGTTTGCTGGAAGTCAATCCGATGTGGATGTCAAGTTTTTTGTGGGGTATGAGCAGTTTAGTGCCTACAATCCCAATGACTCCAATAGCAGACAAATCACTTGGATGCAGATACGTGCAGTCAGAAACCATAAGGAAATAGCTAAGTGCCGCTTTGAGGTTTGGGAACCTGTATGGAATGTCGTCAACACAGGAAGCCGAGGATTCTCCATGTTCAAGGATGTTATTGCTGTGGAGGAGAGCGGTGAGTCATGCGGACATTTTTCAGGAGCTGTTTGGTTGTTTTGGGATGGCGCGCAGTTTTTAGATCAATTGGTGATTGGTGGTGTTGCAGATGGAGAGTTTTCTGTTTGGGATACTCCAATTTTTCCATCAGATATAAGAGGTCAACGAGACATGCTGATATTGTCAGGAGAGGATTATATAGATTACTTTGAGCCCAATGCGGAATATCCAAGGACAGTCACTGAACGCATAGGAAGAAGGCGTGAACTCTATTGGCAGGAGGGAAAGTGGCGTGAGGATAAGACCTCAATAAAAACACAAACCTTGTATTACATGATCAATGATTACAATGGAGATACCCTTTATCTACCTGAACAACTTCCTGGCGAATACAGGGAATGGATCAATTTGAGCAAGGGAAATCAGAAGTAGGATCGGGATCGCAGAAATTAAGTGCTGCGCAATAAGAACCCTGGACCAAAGCGTACAGATTACCAGTTAAGCCATTTTGGCCCACCAAGCGGATATCCTTTTGCATAATAGCACTTCTGGATGCAAATAGACCTAGGCCATTGGATACATTGCTGTAGGTTGGACGTTCTTGAATAACCCCTGTTACAGGCGCATTCACAGATAAATAGGTCCCTAATTCTTCATTGGCCATACCGATTGTCAATTCAAAACATTTGGCAGTGGCTGCTGGAAATTGGTGACCGGGAATTCTTCTTACTTTGGGGTTAACCGTTAACTTACTTTGCAAAAAACTAAAGAACCCTTCTCCTGCAAAGCTGGCTGAAACAGCTCCTCCATTGGTTTCTAAATTATCACTATTGAAATTTCCGATGTAGTAATCCAATCTCAGGGTGTCGGTTTTGATCAATTGGGTATGTGCATTGTCTGCATATGTTTGTTCCAAGTAATTGAAGTGTAATGTTATGTCATATGAAGACACATTTGGCGCTGGTGTCCACTTTACCGTGACATCATCCTTGTAATTAATATCTTGTGTAGAGGCATTGAATTGCGCTAAAATCATGGCCACGTTGGGGAGTGGATTTTGTATTGATACTTCATTGGTTTTCACCAAGTCGGTAGTTGCATAAACATCAGGACGATTGTGGAAGTCTACAACCAATTTGTATGTTGCTTCTGGATCCATCCCTCCAGGGGTTGGTAACATATAAACGGTTTGTAGCGGTGCATAAAACAATCCATAGGGGTCTTTTGAAACCTCAACGGCCTCAAGATCCCATTCATCAACTTTGGTGTTATTTACGTATTTCTCTATGGCTAAACGCTTAAACTCTTCCCACTTGTACTCACTGCTATCTCTAATTAATGCAAAGTCATAATTGTTACCCTCTCCAAGGTAAGTTTTATTGATCTTGATGTATTGAGTGTCTAGTTTTGGATCTAATAAACCAAATACAACTGTGGTACTTTTATAAGGTGCATTGAGTTCAACCTCTGTGGTACAGGCATGAAAAATCAACACTACCAATAAAACGCTAAAAAAACCAATTCCTAATTTCCGCATGCTCCAAATATAGTTATGAAAGGAGAAACTTCATTACATCTACATTATCCGGGTAATCACTGAGTTTGGGACATTGTGCTTGCCCAAAAGGAGTGTATCCTTTACCAACCACACATTGAAGCTGATTTTGGTGTTCAGAAATGCGAGATTGGATCTCTTGAATATCGGAGTAGTATTCATAAAATAAGCTGCCGGTTGGCGCAACCCAGCCACTATCTTGTTTGAAAAGCATAAAGCCATTTTCCAATAGATCAACCTGATTCAACAGCCATACTGCTTTATTGTAATCGTAGTTGTTGGCGTATTTGTTGTGCTTTATTACTTCTTGAAAAGGAAGAAGTGCTTTGATGAGGATGTTCAGATCATATCCTTGAGGAATAAATACTTTGGACACGTTCCTGCAGCCCATACCAAAATAGTCAAAGATGTCATGGGCCAATCCATTGAGCTCTTGCTCAGACTCATTGCCATCCAAAATGGCTACGCTGGTTCTGGAATGACGAATGATGTTGGGGTATTTATCAAAGTATGCATGGAAATATCTAGAGGTGTTGTCACTTCCAGTAGCGATGATTCGGTGAAAATTTTCAAGTTTTCCTTCCGCCAATATGATAGATTCTCGGAATGTCGGTTCCCATTTCATCAAAAGAAATAAAAACAGTGGAATAAGTCGAGCATCATCGCTGGATAATTTAATCAAGGCCTTGTGACCGCTTAACAATACACAGAGTATATCATGAAAACCAACCATTGGAATGTTGCCAGCGCAAATGATGGCAACTGTTTCTGGTTGCACTTGGTAATCCGGGACTTGGTATGTATTAATCCATTTTTCGAGATTCTCTTGATCAAGACTTTTGGCCCATTCACCTATGGCTTTTCTGGTGTTGGCTTCTGTGAACCATCCGTTGTATGATACTTGAGTGACGACAACTTCGTTGGCGCTTTGGTATTCATCCTCAGTAAGTCCGCAGTCGAATCCAGGCCAGTTGGATTGCTGCGAGAGACTTTCCATGAGTTTGGAGAGCTGAACAAAAGCTTTTATTCGTTGTTCTAGGGTAGTATTCATAGTTAAAACGTTATGGCGTACATTTGCGCCGCAAAATTACATTAAAGCGATATAGATATGGCAATCATGATTACCGATGCGTGCATCAATTGCGGAGCTTGTGAGCCCGAGTGTCCCAACCACGCAATTTATGAGGGTGGAGCAGAATGGAAGTATTCTGATGGAACCGGATTAAAGGGGATAATTTCCCCTATTACAGGAGGTGATGAAGTGGATTCAGATGGTTTGATGGAGCCCAAGAGCATGGATGTTTACTACATTGTTCATGATAAATGCACAGAGTGTGTGGGTTTTCATGATGAACCTCAATGTGCTGCTGTTTGTCCAGTGGATTGTTGTGTAGATGATCCCGATTACAGAGAAAGTAAAGAGGTGTTGTTACAAAAAAAGGCGTTTATGCATTTGTAAGATTTAAGAATAATTCAGAATCAGGCCATGACTTCATGGCCTTTTTTTATGGATTCCAGCGAATAGACAAATAGATATTCCTTCCTGGACCATTGATGCCACTTGCGAATGGTCTGTATTGCGTATCCAATAAATTATCTATTCCAGTATATATGGTGAGTGTTGAACTCAGGGGGTATTCAACCCTTGTATCAATTAATAAATAGGACGGGGTTCCTAAAGCGGGTGCGTACTTTTCATTGTCTTCAGCATTGAGACGATAATCAGATATTTTTTTCCATCCATAGTATTGAAATTGAATCATGAATTGAATCTCTTTCCAATTTTGATGAATGCTTCCTCCGAGCATGCCTGGAGGGATGTGATCTAAAGGTTGGTTTTTATCATTTTTGATGATTCCATCTGTCCATTGTCCTTGTACTTGCCAGCGGGTTTTACTTCCTATAATTCCTGAACATTGTCCTTGTAACCCTCTGATAATAGCACTTTCAAAGTTTTGATTGGCCAAAATGTTACTGGATGCTCCATCCCAAATAAGCGTGCTAGAACCATTGAGACTAAATGGAGCTAGGGCAATTATATTATTAACCCAAGCTTGATAGTACATTAAGTGAAATTTGATTTTCTCTCCATTCCATTTGTATCCAAAGTCAATATTCATAGACTGTTCTGGTTGGAGATTGGAATTGGGCACAATGATATTTCCTTGGGCGGTTTCAAAGATTCTACTCAAATCATCTATGTTGGGAACCCGATATCCTGAAGACAATTGTGCTGTTAGTGATTGCTCATGAGATAGATGATACTGTGCGCCTATTGACCCAGAATAATAGGGCATGTTTTGTTGAACGTCGTTTGTATTGGACAACCATGTATAACGATCATCAAACGCAGAGAATAGATATGAATAGCCACCGCGAAGGCCATCATGGAAAGTCCATTTTTGGTTGGGTCGATAGGTGTGTACGCTGAATACCGAGATGCATTGCATGTTGTTTTTACCTGTTGGATATCGCGCACCAATCTGTTTTTGCTCTTGAGATATTTTGTTAATTGCTTTAGCTGATGAAGTGAGTTGATTGTATTGATAGTCCCATCCCATTTGCCATTCGTGATGTTCTGTTATGCTGTAAAAGTTTTGTGTTATGGATGCTATCC
>CAZNVU010000009.1:0-38741 GCA_964576575.1 uncultured Chryseobacterium sp. | reverse complement strand
CTCCACCCAACACCAAACGATTGGAATTTATCCATCGCTCGTCTGCTATTGCCTCTCGCAACTCATCCAAACAAGTAACTTCTACCATCCACTTCCCTTTGACATCCATGCCAAAAGTATTGTAAGGTTTTAATGAAACATCTGAAGACCAAATCATGTTGGGAAATTAATCGTTTTGCGGAACCGTTGACCAAAAGTCGTCCTCAGTTATTCGCAATACATTGTTGTGAACGTTCTCAATTAAATCGTTGACGTACCAACGCTCTGGTAAAGTATTGGCTATCCATTCCTGCTTGAGCCACCTGCTACCAATGCGCTGGTACTCCGTAACCCGCTCAGCAGAGGCTATCCAATAAAAATTGCTTCCGTTGATGGTTTTCAAGAACAAAGGAAATTTATCAACCATTGAACAAAGATGATTCAATTCGGAATAACTTGCTTGGCATGCAACCATTTTTATACAAAATTGCTTCAGACATCTATCAACGTCATGGCAAGGACTTGAGTAAAATACATCTTGTTCTTCCTGGCAAACGGGCTGGTCTTTTTCTAAAAAAACACTTGTATCAAATAGCCAATGAACCCCTCATTGCGCCCAAAATATTTATTCTTCCTGAGTGGTTTCAAATGATATCTGGCATGCGCAGCATTCAGGGTTTTGAAGCCACGATTCAATTGTACAAAGCCTACATCAGTGTTGTCGATCAGCCGGAAAAATTCAGCAGTTTCATCAAGTGGTCCGGTCAATTGCTCAATGACTTCAACGATGTTGACCAACACTTAATTGCCGCACCTAATCTGTACAAGAACATCCGAGACATCAAGGACATTGACGCTTGGAGTTTGCACCAAGATCCGCTTTCAGATGATCAAAAAAAATTCTTGGTTTTCTGGGAAGACCTTATCCGCATCTACCAACAGTTCACCATCAATAGCCAATCAGAGCAGAAATACAGCTACGCTCAATTGACCAAACTATTGGCCCTCGATGGGGAATTTTCTAGTGATGCCCAATACACTTATTTCATTGGACTTTCCAATTTCACACCCGCTGAAGAAAAAATCATCGAGCGATTCAAAAAAATCAATCCCAACACTTCCATTCATTGGGACATTGATCCGTATTATGTTCAAAATCCAAGTCACGAAGCAGGATATTTCTTTAGGGAAAAAATAAAAGCGGGACAAACCTTGGTCATGGAAGATTGCTTGAGCCAAGAAGAACGCTCCGTTTTTGAATACAAGACCAATACATCATTAGGAAGTGCCGCAATCATTGGAGAGATGGTTAGCGCTATGACCGCGTCAGAACGAGAAAACACAGCGTTAATCATGACGGATGTTCAGATGTTGCAACCGCTCATCACCCACATCCAAGAAGATGTCGACATCAATGTTGCTTTGGGGTGGAACATCAAGAATACTGGAATATACCAACTCTTCACCTCCTACCTCTCATTTTGTATTAAAACACAAAGTCAAAAAAGAATTTACCACAAAGATTTGATTCGATGGATTGAGCAACCCATCATACGGCCGTTCACTGAACCTTGGAGGCAAGCCTTCATTGACGACCTCATCAAAAGAAAATCAGCTTACTTCAGCATGAACCAAGTGAAGCTTTGGCTTGAAGATGATAAAATCAAATGGAAAGCCATTGCCCCACATCTGGGTCTTTTGGATGTAACTGAAGTTGGTTTTGACCAAATCTTAAAAAATCTTGATATTCTCAACCAATGGGTATTGGAGCAAAATGAATTGGATCCGTTATCCAAAGAATGTGCATGGCAATGGGAAGAAAAAATGGAAGTGGTCAAAGGCTATATCCAACAAAATGAATTCCTGCAAGACGCAGAATCATTGGATGTTTTGATTCAACAAGTCATCTCAAAAGACAACATCACCTTGGAAGGAGAACCTTTGCATGGACTTCAAATTCTGGGTATGATTGAAACAAGAGCCCTGGATTTTGACCACGTCATTTTTGTCAATGCTACGGAAGATTCCATGCCTGGCCAAAGCAATATGCAAAGCCTAATTCCTTTTGAGTTGCGCAAAGCCTTTGGTCTACCTATGCCGGGTGATCGTGAATCTAGCTATGCCTACAATTTCTACCGATTGCTGCACCGTTCCAAAAAAATATCGTTCTTCTATCCCTCCACGACTTCTGATTTCAGATCGGTGGAGAAGACCCGTTACATCCAACAATTGGAATGGGAATGGCAGGATTACAACAAAAACATTCATTGGCATAAAAAACAACTATCACTCCCCGCATCGCTAGGGTTGAGTTTTGAAGAGGTGGTCCAAGCAGATGCACTTTCGGCGCAGCAATTGAGAACCAAATTTGAAAATGGCATCAGCCCATCAGCCATCAACAAATACCTACAATGCCCATTGGAGTTTTACTACCGTTACGTCTTGGGCTTAGGAGAAATCAATGAAATGGAAGAGCAGATGGATGCGGCAACAATAGGATCCAACGTCCATACCGTTTTGGAAAATTGGCACCAACCCAAGATTGATCAAGAGCTTAGCCTACAAGACATTCAGCAATGGAGAGCAGAACTGGAAACGGCATTGCAAAATGTTTTCTTGGAGCAAAATCCCAACGGGACAATAGAAGGCTATAACCTCTTGGCCTTTGAGGCCGCCAAAAAAATGATCGAGCGGGTGTTGGACTATGATGAAGCATTGATTCAAAGCGGAAAAGCGCCGCTCATCATTGCCACTGAAAAGGAATTCAAGTTGCTGCTCAATCTGCCCAATGGAAATCCCGTAATGTTGCAAGGCAAGGTAGACCGCATTCACAAAAACGGAAACACCACCGTTATTTTGGATTACAAAACAGGAAAGGCGGAAAAGAAAGATCTTACCTTACCGGATCCTGACATCGCCAATTTATTCAACGGTAAAAAATCCAAGCTTCTACAAATTCTCATGTACGGGTACTTGGCTCATCACACAGAGGACTTGGGATATCACCAAATGGAAGTAGGCCTTTTTCCATTGGCCAAACCAGATGCTCAGCCCTTGTTTATCGAAGATAGAGACAGCATCTTCAGTCCGGACTTCATGAAGAATTTTGAGACAGGACTATTGGAGCTCCTTCAGAGCATTGAGGAGCGTGTAGAATTTAGACACCATGAGGAGTCGCAATATTGTCAATTCTGCCGAGAGGCAGGGAATTGATTGTTATATTTGCTGCATGAAGTATTCTCGAATTTTACTCAAACTCAGTGGAGAGTCGTTAATGGGTGATAAGCAGTTTGGAATTGACAACGATCGCTTGATGCAATACGCCCGTGAAATCAAGGAGATATTCAATGAGGGAGTGGAGATAGCCATCGTCATCGGAGGCGGAAATATCTTTAGAGGGGTCCAAGCTGAGCAAGGCGGAATGGAGCGCACGCAAGGAGATTACATGGGTATGTTGGCCACGATGATCAACAGCATGGCATTACAAAGTGCGTTGGAAAGTTTGGAAGTGCCCACACGATTGCAGTCTGCCATTGAGATGAAGCAAATAGCTGAGCCATTCATCAGAAGAAAAGCCGTAAAGCACTTGGAAGTTGGACGTGTAGTGATATTTGGTGCCGGAACGGGAAACCCATTCTTCACAACAGATACAGCAGCATCATTGCGTGCGATTGAAGTAGAAGCGGATGTCATTTTGAAAGGAACCCGCGTGGATGGTATCTACACCGCAGATCCAGAGAAAGATCCTACCGCTACCAAATACGAAAGAGTATCTTTTAGTGAAGTTTACGAGAAAGGATTGAACGTGATGGACATGACAGCGTTTACCCTTTGCAATGAAAATAAATTGCCCATCATTGTCTTTGACATGAACAAGAGCGGCAATTTAAAGAAATTGGTACACGGAGAAGCCGTGGGAACATTGGTTGATTTTTAATACAACAGAAGAATATGTCAGACGAAATTATCATGGCGTTAGATGAGGCTACAGCAGCCATGAACAAGGCCATAGACCATTTGGAATTTGAATTGAACAAGATACGTGCAGGCAAGGCCAGTCCTGCCATGTTGGACAGTGTCAAGGTGGATTATTACGGATCGTATACCCCATTGAAAAACATTGCCAACGTGAGCACACCAGACGCGCGCACCATCACGGTTCAAGCTTGGGAAAAGCACATGTTGGAGCCCATTGCCAAGGCCATCATGGAAGCCAATTTGGGATTGAATCCGCAGAACAATGGCGATTTGATCATCATCTCCGTTCCCATGCTAACAGAGGAGCGCAGAAAGGATTTGTCCAAGCGTGCGCATACAGAAGGAGAAAACGCTAAGGTTTCTATTAGAACAGGCAGAAAAGACGCCATTGACTTCATCAAGCAAGCGCAGAAAGACGGATTACCCGAGGACGAAGCCAAAACCGGAGAAGCCAAGGTTCAAGAATTAACAGACAAGTACAACAAGAAAGTGGAAGAAGTTCTAGCCGCCAAGGACAAGGACATCATGACGATTTAAGTTGAGATAAGAGATTTGAAAACACTCCGTGAGGGGTGTTTTTTTTTAGTCCTTGACGCAGCGGATGGGGAATTTCAGATTGGGTCTCACATTAAAATATTGTGTATTCCAACCTCCATTATTACCCACTGGAATCCACCTTGAAAAGGTATACAAATCCACTAATTTATTCATCAATAAAAAATCACTATTACTCTTAATTCCGAAAATATAAACTCCAGTATTAACGCTAGTATAATCATACCAGCCACTGTTACCTCCCCTCAAAATAGAGGGGGATGGAGTATAAAAAAATGCACTCATACCCCATTCGACCACCTGATTATTGAGCGCATAACCAATGGGGTTGGCATTAAATCCCACAACCCTCTTGGCTTGATGGCTTGTGTTCTTCCATTCATGCTTGGATTTGATTCGTGCACCTGCTATGCGTTGACCTCCCAAGTCCTTTTCCAATTTTACCCAATCTAGATAATGACTGATGTGCCACCCCGTAGGACAAACATCATCGCTCACTTGAGTGTAATAAACCATAGAAGGGTTTTCGGTATAATGGGAGGTAAGAACCATGATTTGTTCAGATGATAGAGATGCTCCATTTCGATCAATGGTAGCTCTCAAATTCTCGGACATCCATTCTCTACCCCCAATCCAAACCGTGCTGTAATGATTTCCCTGAACATCCACCACACCATCACCCGATTTGTAATCCAAATACATTGAATTTCCTTTGCAATGGCAGTCCACGGTCCAAGTATCGCTGGACGTTAAATCATTTCCATCATCACAAACAGCTCCTGAGACTTGGCAAGTTCCATCATCTAAATTGGCCGATGCATTGAAATTGCAGGCAGCCGAATCTGTACAACCCAATCTCCAAGGTTGGATGTACAATTGCTGACTACTTCCATTGTTGTACAACACAACCAATGAGTCATTTTGGACAAACAAAGAATCCAACAATTTACCCGACTCTCCCGATAATCCCTTGTCACCTTTTGGCCCTTGGATTCCTGCAGGACCTTTGGAACCAATTGCTCCAGTGCTGCCTTTGGGGCCCTTTGGGCCAGGCAAACCTGAATCCGCATGGTAGGCATAAGGGACGGCCGTCATTTGTCTTTCAGAGACCACATGCCATTGACCGGAACTCAGTAAACATGAAAAACGGTAAACGCCAAATTCCGCACATAAGGATTGAATGTAGTAGGCCGAATACTGTGAACGTGGCAAGCGATGGGTTTCACTGCACACAGTCTGATTATCCATGATGCACTCCGACAACACATCAATGGAATCTGTACCTGCCAATGACAACTCCAACGGAATATGAATACCCCATCTTACGCCTTGTGAAGTAGCATCCAAGGATAAAAATATCAGGCTTAGTATGACAATTATCAATCTCATCTTATGGGTTTTTAACACAACGGATGCTGTGGTATTCATTGGCATCCACCAAATAACGGTAAACCTTGGGTGAATTGCTCACTACTTTTCTGATCCACATCTTTCCGAGAGGTGCATCCTCTGTCGGTGACCACCAGGTAGCTGAATTGTACTCAGAGGGATATTGGTCTATAATAAAGCCAAGACCAGATAAGTCATTAAAATTATTCTCTTGCCACCAATACCCATAACCACTATAAGACAATCCCAATCGTGATCCAGCATAGTCATCTCCACCAAAATAATTCACTAAATTCTGCCAATCATTATCTGTTGCGACATGCCAATTCGAGGGACAAAGATTTGAAGTATTTGATATTAAATTGGAATAGCTATATCGAAATGAATTTTGAAGGTTATAAAAATCTAATAGCCAATAATGATAATATTCACTCTCATAATAATATTGAGTACCATCACAAGACGTTTCTCCAAGTTGATACGCTCCATTATTCCAATAATCAAGAAAACATTTCAAAGATTGAGAATAATTGGAATTAATGGAATCTCCATTGTTGAGAACCAATGATGAATAATTATCACATCCCCATTCATTGCTATCGACCAATATAGAAACCGTATGTAAAGTATCTAAGTAATCCTGATCATAAGAATCAAATACAACCAACTGATCATATCCACTCCCATATACTTTTTCATAACTCCTCCACACCCCGTTGCATTCACAATTATCTCCGATCACTTCATTGATGATAAAAGAATCTGGGTGCTCACATGCTGAACCAGAAAATCGACATGACCCATTATCAACAGTAGATCCAATGAGATAATTACAGGCTGATGGATCGGTACATCCCTCTAATGTGTATGTTCCAACACAATGGCAAAATGCATCAAGTGCATCGTAAATGGTTTGGGCATCCCCATCATCGCAAGCCGATTGGGCATACAAACAGGATCCATCATTGATTAAGGCATTGGATGCGTAATTACAAGCCGTTGCCTCCGTGCAACCCAATGGCCAATTGGGAAAAGACCATTCACGGGTTGTTCCATCAGACAACCATTGAATAAAATTTCCAGCTCCTGTAGATGCAATAGAAACCACTTCTATTCCTTTCAATCCTGTGGAACCTTGCACACCTTGTGTTCCTGTCAATCCTTGCTCGCCCATTGAACCTTGCGCACCCATTGGGCCTAATTCACCCATTGGACCTTGCCAACCCCGTAACACCGTTTGTGCTTTGGGCGCAAAGGGAAAAGTTTGACTGACCCAATTGACCCATTGTCCACTACGCCAAACATCTATTTCAACTCTTTTGGATGGATTATCCCAAGCAATTTCATTCCAATTCCCCAGCTCTGGACTTCCGGAGCCAATTAATATGGACAAATATTGACTACTATTCCATAGAAAATTATGCACTTCTATGTACTCGGGCTCCGTGGAAAACTCACTGGGAAACAATTTCGCGCGACAAATAAGGCTATCCCCGGTCCATTGGACATTCCGGAGCATTGTTTGAAAATGTACTGGCGGCAACTGGGATTGCAAAGAATAAGAATTCACTATCAATCCAATAAGTACACCGATAAATATTTTTAGTCTTTTACACATCGAATTGAATAATGCTCTCCACCAAAATGACTTCGAATTCCTGGATAGTCTTTATAAATAGTTTTAACAGGAAAAAACAATTGTCCCTGGTCATCGGGGCTTACGTGAAAAAAAGCTCCTGTTCCGAAATAATAATTAGCCGAGTCATAATCATACTTACCATACCCGGCGGGTAAAGCATTAAAACCCAAAGCATCATTGAAATTGATTTGAGCATTGGTAAAATTGATGGCTTGAGCGAACTTATCCGCTGAATTTCCACGAAAATCAATACTGAACAAGTCAACCAAACGTAACCCACTATACAATTCAATATGACTCCAATCCGATGCCCTGGATACATGCCATCCTGCAGGACATAAAGTCGAAAAATCTATCGAATAACCATTTGAATTATTAGAAATATCATAAAGTAGACCATATTGAGCGATATTTTGCATCTTAAACTGAGGCGCCATACAAATTCGTTCCGAGTAAACTGGTTGAGCTGAACCAACAGAATCGATTGTTATTTCACCATTGTAAAAACCCAAATTCTCCGCAAACCAGCATTGCCCATCAATCTCCACCAACTTGTAATCTTTCCCCTCATACAACAAGGTTGTTTGGCCATTGCATCCACTGCGTTGCGCTGGTTCCCTGATGGATATGGTGGTATCAATGAGATGGTAGTCCACGCCATGGCAGACACACAATGAATCCAAGACATCAGCAAAAGTGAAATCCTGTTGGTCATTGCACGGATCTCCCTCCCAATGGCAACTGCCATCCTCAATCCAAGCGGCTTCACTATAATTACAAGCCCCCAACTGCTTGCATCCCTTTCCTCCAGATGCTGGAATGGATTGGGTTGTACCATCAGACAACAAAAAAATCAATTCATCTTGATTCCAATACACCGTATCAATGTAATTCCCATTGGGACCTTGATCTCCTGCATCACCAATCTCTCCTTGTGGACCCTGATCACCCGTTTGTCCAACTGGACCTTGATCTCCTTGATCCCCAACTTCACCCTGCGGACCAACATTGGCATTTGGTGCGTAATAGGCATATGGCACTGCTGTCAATGTTTGTGAACCGTAAAAGGTCATTGGCCCCCAATCATTCTGTGTTTTTCTAGACATCTGAACATCCATCATCAAATCAGTACCCCAATCTATACTAACCCAACTTCCCAACAGCACCACCCCCTCTGAAAGCTGAAAACTGACCAGTCCATAATCATTGCTCTTTACAGAGTGCTGTTCCTGAAAAATTGGATTATTGTTTAAATCCTCAATAGAGACCAGAAACTTTAAGGAATCATTGGCCATAATTCCATTGGCATCCATGATAACGGATTGAAAAGGGATTTGAGAAATGAAATCCTCAGCACCTATTGTACAAGCAAGGAATAAAATTATAAATCCACGCATTTGTCAAAAATAACCAACCCTTTGCACAATTAGAGTCCCGCTATTCAATTATTGCAAACAATATCACGTAACTTTTTAACCAGTGTTGCTTACTTTTGAGGATAGGCACTTCCAAAAAAGGACAAAATGAAACCAACCCTCACCTCCCTACTCTGCATATTCTCAGCCTTCATTATCCACGCCCAAAAAATCCAACCAGATCAGTACTTCCCCATATTCGAAGAATCATTTGAAAACAACAACAAAAATTGGAAAACCTTACAAGATAATGATGGACTTGGCATCATAGAAAACGGAACGCTTCAATTGGCTTGTGTTGCTGATGAAGCCGCATGCACCCAATGGATTCCAAACTTAGAAATCAATACAAATTTAAACTTCAACATCTCACTCGAAACGACTTGGATTGACGGAAATACAGACGCTACCTATGAATTAGAATGGGGTATTGATGAGGACGATACTCATTCCTTCTCATTTGGCATTACGGCTGATGGAAAATTTCAATACAGTGTCTTCGTAAATGATGAATGGAAATACATCGTCCCACTCACCACCTCTTCAGCCATTCATCAAAAAGGAAAAAACAAAATCGGCATTCAAAAAAAACAAGAAAAAATAGTATTCTACGTCAATGATCAAATAGTTCATGAAGATCGTTTCCAAGATTTTTTCGGTCAAAAAATGAGTCTTGTTATTTGGGGAAAACAACTTGTCCATTTTGATCAGATTAGCATAGGGTATCTTGAAAACGCAAAAGCATTGATTCAAAACATGGTGCAAGGCATCGTGAATCAATGGCAAAAGAAAGGTGAGTTTGAAAAGAGTTCGGATTACTCAATCAGAGTTAACGAAGAAACAAAGCAAAAAAAAATTATAGAAGCGCAAACAAGCGCAATCAATCACTTCAAAAAACTGTATGCCGGTAATTTCAGTTTCCAAGATTTCAAACTAGGAAACTATGACGCGGACCATGAAACTTATTTGATTCAATCTAATCGGTATGGCAACTTTGTGATAAGTGTTCCAATAAATGATGCCACGTTTGTGAAAAACAATTTCCAATCGTTTGCTTTCAGAAATCCTGATTTCTACATCAAAAACAATCAGTTTGAGCTATCACACTTTGAATTGCTCGGGGGTAATAACTACAGACTTTTTTATGATTCCAAAGATGAGTTAGTATATAAAAACTCCATTATTGAATACCATTTTGAAGAGATCTCTCTAGACATTCAGAATGAAAACAATTACCCTAAAAATAAAGTTTTTCAAGAAAATATCACCTATGGGAAATCTGATGTTGACATCAATATCCCTGTCAGTGATAACAGCCAAAAACAAGAAAAAACATTTGCTGTTGTTATTGGAAATGAGCTTTACAACAAAGAGATAAAAGTAGATTACGCTTTAAATGACGCTCGTATATTCAAACAATACCTAGAGAAAACCATTGGTATTCCATCAGACAATGTTCACATGCTAGAAAATGGAACATATGGTCAAATCTTGGATGCGTTAAAATGGATTTCCGATATAACAAAAGCCTTCAAGGGAGAGGCTAAGGTAATTTTTTACTATGCGGGGCACGGTGTGCCAGATGAACAAACAAAAGGAGCATTTATATTGCCCGTTGATGGCAACGCGCAAAACACCTTAACAGCCATTAAACTTGACGAAGTTTACCGGCAATTGAGCACACATCCCACCATATCCACCATAGTATTTCTTGATGCCTGCTTCAGCGGTGCGGCTCGAGCTGAGAATGAGATGCTAGCGGAGGGACGAGGAGTAAAAATAAAACCCAAATCTGAAACACTTAGTGGAAATCTCATCGTATTAAGTGCTGCTACTGGTGACGAAACCGCTCTTCCCTATGCCGAGAAACAACATGGAATATTTACCTATTACTTGCTCAAAAAAATGCAAGAAACTAAGGGCAATGTTCAAGTAAAAGACTTGGCAGAATACATCAATACACAAGTATCGCAACAATCATTAATCGTCAACAAAAAAAGTCAAACGCCCCAAGTTAACGTGAGCACGTCGTTTGCAAATGATTGGACAAAGTTGAAGCTGAAATAGATCAGATTTAAAACTGAGCAAAAAAAACAGAGCTTTCGCTCTGTCTTTTCTCTATTTAGTACCCAGAGTGGGAATCGAACCCACACATCACGAGGATACACGATTTTGAGTCGTGCGCGTCTACCAGTTCCGCCATCCGGGCATTTCCTTCCATTGAAGGAGTGCAAATATAATCAATCTTTTCTTTCCTCGCAAATAACCAAAGAATTTCCTCCCACCCACACCTGGTACCGTCCATCCCCATTGGTAATAGGCCACCAACGCAAGTTCATTTTCAAATCTTTTTTCCATTCCTCACGATCCAAAACCGAAACTTTCCAAGCCCCATCCTTTAGCTCCAAATACCTGACCACTGATTTGCTTCCTACCCAATTTCGTTGTTCCTCCTGCAAAGGTGTATTATACTCATGATCATTGTACTGCAAACCAATACTATTTCCTTTTCTAAAACACACAAACGAAGGTCCCTGCTCATCCATACTCACCTCTTGCGCTTTTGGCACAACCAAAACTTCCTCACATGTTCCATTTGTATTAAAACGCAACAAATACATATCCAGATAATACTCCAAATACTGCACTATTCCAGGAGACATGGTTGTCCATCGATCATTATTCCTTACAACCTCGCGGAAAAAATAATCTTCTCCATACAACCAAAAGCCATCTTGAGTTGGGAGAAATCCTTTCAACACCCACTGCTGATTCCCAACCCTTGGATAATCCAAAGGCACTATACTTTGCTGCCTCACTTCACGAGCCGCAGTATCAATATCATAACGGATCAATGCCACAATTTTATCACCTCCTGCCTGACTGAACAGACTCAAACATTGTATGCCCTCTGAAGTTTCTCTGAACAATGCCTCTCGCAATACTCTATCGCCAAGAACCAAATCCCATTGCTTCAACTTAGCATGTTTAATGTCAAAATAATACAACACATTCTGTGTCCAAACCGTGTTGTCCTCCTTGGGTTGCATCATTCTATTGTTCCCAGTTAAAACAACCACATTTCCTGAAGCGTCAATTGTCCATCGTTCCACCCTATTGTAATCTCCCCAGCGATCTACCTTCCAGTTCATTTGATTCTTCATACTCCATCCGCTAACTTCCTTCTGGAAAACCCAATGCATCAACTCCTTTGATGTGTACAAGACTTTCTCCGAAAAAACTACCAATGTCTGCTCTCTCACCTTACACTGCAATTGTGGTGTCCTATTTCTGTTGGAGTATCCTGTAGAAAAAATCAATTGAGGAGCTGACCATCCTTTAACCGAATCCAATGTCGTATTCCACAGCAACAAGCTGTCCGAAACTTCTCTAAACTCATAGTAAAACAATTCCAAATTACCAAAAACAACCTCTAACCCAAGATAGTGGCTTTGATCATTCCAAGAATGAACAAAATGTTTTCCGTTTCGCATGGACATTCCACGAACGTGCTGGATTTCATGAGACCTATTTCCATAGGTGGAAACAAAGTATGTTTCACTGCTGTCCTCTAAAAAAAAATAAGATTCTGCTCTAACTTCACCTGGCTGAATACCAACGATCCGTTGTCCCCAAGTACAAAAATGAGCGAAGAACAAACCAAAGAAAAAACAAAGCCTAGTGGGACGTGAACCACCTAAAGATATCCATGCCATTGCCATAAAGCATTAAACCCAATAACAACACCATTCCTATCATTTGTGCCACTTCCATGATGCGCTGTGATGCAGGGCGACCAGTAATCATTTCCCACAACAAGAACATCACATGACCACCATCCAATGCAGGAATGGGCAGGATATTCATAAAGGCTAGGATCAAAGAGATAAAGGCGGTGCGTTCCCAAAACATTGCCCAATTCCATTCCTCAGGAAATAGCTTAGCAAAAGTTGCAAATCCACCCACTTGCTTTGCACCAGAAGCTGAGAAAATAAATTTCAGTTGAGACGCATAATCCTTCACGGTCTCCCAAGCTTGCTCCACACCACCGGGTATGGCTTCAAGGAAACCATACTCTCGATTGACATAATTGAAATAAGCGCTAGGAGATTTTGGCGCAAAACCAATGGTTCCTTCTGCCGTAACTTTTGGAGCAATGGTCATCCATTGTCCTCCGCGGTATAAGCCGACCTCCACTTTTTGATCAGGATGTCCTTGCAAAAACTTTTGAATTGATTGAAAATAAACCAATGTATCTCCATTGATGCTCACCAAAGAATCTCCCTTCATTAAGCCTGCCTCAGCTGCTGGTGTTCCAGCAATCACTGTATCCACCACACAAGGAATGCGGGGCGTAAAAGGCATCTTAACACCTTTATCTACCATCATCTGCCCCAACTCTGTGGGCAATGGAATTTGCACTTCGTTACCACCACGAAAAACCGTTGCCGTTGTTGGTTTATTTAACAACATCCATTTTGGAATGTCTGTATAGCTGGAAGGAGTCTGTCCATCAAGCGCAATAATGCGATCCCCTTCTTGAAAACCAATCGACATCATCAATGAATCGCAATGCACGCCATAGGTGATATTCTGAACGGGCAATTCATCCTTTCCCCAGTTGGCCAAAACAACCGCGTACAAAATCATCCCAACGATAACATTGACCACAACGCCACCCACCATCACAATCAATCGCTGCCAAGCTGGCTTACTGCGGAATTCCCAATCTTCTGCAGGCTTGGACATTTGCTCCTTGTCCATGCTCTCATCAATCATTCCTGCAATCTTCACGTATCCGCCCAATGGCAACCAACCAATACCGTACTCTGTACCGCCAATTTTCTTCTTGAAAATGGAGAACCATGGATCAAAAAACAAGTAGAATTTCTCCACTCGTATCTTGAACAATTTGGCCGGAATAAAATGACCTCCTTCATGGAGAATGATCAATAAAGACAAACTTAAAAACAACTGCAAAGCTAACATCATGATTTTCTACGATTGAGTGGTAAAGGTACGTTGATATGCCCTTGTATAGCGCAAAACATATTTTCCAAAAACATCAAACTCCAAATTAACTGTACTTCCAACCTGTATAAATTGAATGTTGGTGTGTTCATGGGTATAAGGAATAATACAAACTGAAAACTGATTGACCTGACTATTCACTACAGTCAAACTAATTCCATTGACCGTAATGCTACCTTTCTCAATGGTCATTCCATCTTCAGACGGCAGATGTTCAAAGGTATATGTCCAACTTCCACCTTCCTCTCTCACTGCAATGCACTTTGCTGTTTGGTCCACATGACCTTGAACAATGTGCCCGTCCAATCGTCCATCCATCTTCATGGCTCTCTCCAAATTCACTAAATGACCCACCTTCCACGTGGAGAGATTGGTCTTGTTCAAAGTCTCTTGAATAGCAGTAACGACATAATGATCCGCTTCAATAGCCACCACTGTCAGACAAACACCATCATGGGCGATGGACTGATCAATCTTTATTTCTTGTAAAAAATGACAACTTACTGAAAAATGCACATTGGTCCCCTCTTCTCGAATGCCAACAATTTTACCCAACTCTTCAACTATTCCTGTAAACATCTTTATGGTTTTATGGTATCTACCTTTCCATCCAACAAATGAATAAATCCAGTTCTATTGTAGGGGACCAACCCTTGTAAGGTAATCGGATAAATGGTGATGGTGTAATAAAAGACTCCGTCTTGACACAGCTCGCCTGTTTGTTGATCTAGGCCTGTCCAATCAATGGAAGGGTTTTCTGTTTCATAGACCATAGTGCCCCATCGGTTGAATATTCTCATTTCGACATGATCAATGGATCGGTATGGATACGCTTGGTACCAATCATTGGATGCATCACCATTTGGAGTATAGACATTGGGCAAATCATAGAAAGGACAATTGTCCACACAAATGGAATCTGAAAACGCACTCTCATTTTGTTGATACTGTCCATTTGGCCATAGATTGAGTGAGTCCAATGCCGTAACTACATAGCAACCTGCAATGGTATTTCCTGTGCTGTCAGGATTGATGTACCAGACAGTATCGGTTGGATCATTCAAAGTTGTCAAGAGCTCAAACTCACCTCCCATCACAGGCGTGTAATAAACCTTGTATCCCGTAACATCATCAGCGCAATTGGGTCTATTCCAATGCAGACTCAAAGTAGGCACCAAACAATCCGATTGAACCATCAAGTTTGGTGGACAAGGAGGTTCTTGATCATAGGGTTGAGCGCATGCTTCTTGTGACCAATTGACCAAAGGGTCTTTAATGGTAGGATTGGCGTAAGTTCCAATCAACCTAACCTTGTAACAATAGGGTTGATTGTTCACCAAACCTGTATCGATGATGGAACTCACCGTTGTATCTAAGAACAACACAAAATCCAAATCCGTTTCGCTCTTGCGGTAATACTCATATCTATAATTGTCCCAAGGAACATCCTCAACAACACTAACCTGAACAGCGTTATCCAAAGGAGTGAGACTCAACCAAGGACTCATGGCATCATTGGAAAATCCAACCGAAAAACCATTGGACATCAATTCCACCCGGTATCGATTGCTCACCCCACTGGTATTGATACTCTCATGCACAAAAACCGTATCAAGCAACATAAAGTCATCAGCGGTTGATCCACTCCAAATTAAATTCTCGGAGGCTGATCCTGCAATGCGGTGATACAGTTGGTATTGGTAAGGCCCTGGATACTGCACAACATCCAATTCTGAAGGTGGCGACCAAGTGACAGTGTCAACACCCAAATCAAACGAGGTCACCACCACCGAAACCTGTGTAACCACGGGCACCTCTTTGGACAATTGCGCACAAACCTCATCACTGGCGTAACTCAATGCACCATCTGGCCAGCGCGCTACAACCATGTAGCAATAATTGGCCCCAAAATTCACATTCTCATCCAAGAAAACATCACTATTGACATTGGTGATTGTTGCAATCAACTCGTATCCCGTGTAATCAGGAACTCCCAATTCACAATTAGCTGGATCAAAACCGAAGAGGCCATTTCTGCGGTAAATTAAATAATCCACCTCAGTTGCCTGGTAATCTGAAAAAATAGGTGAACACGCGTGCGGACTCCATGAAACCTCAATGGAATTGTTGATAGGGTTGGCTGCTGGATTTTGTACTTCCGGGGCAACTACCGTAATCATCATGGTTTCTAAATAAGACAAATTCACGTAACCGTCATCTGTAGCTTGAAAGGTCATTTGATACGGTTGGTAGCGAATCTCTTCACACAAAGGTTCCCATGAAAAGATGTAAGAACTGGGATTAAATGTAGCTGGATGTGAAACATTGGACAATGGCCCTCCAAAGGCTTGCATCGTAATATTGTCACCGTTGGGATCTGATGTAATAAGTTGAAACCATATGTCATCCCCCGCAGTGACACATTTGTCGTTAATTGGAAGAATAACAGGAGGAATGTTGTTACATGTAACCACCGTGACTTGCATATCACGAATTACGTAACCTATCAAAAAACCATTCCGGTACTCAGAAATCTTAATAGCGATGTTATACTCACCTGCCAACAAAGGAACCGTCCACAAAACATTACCCGTCAAAGCATCGATGGAAAACAGATCTGTTGTTTCAGAAGTCACCTCATTGGGTAATTCCCAAGCAGGTATATCGCCCAAACTCAATGGTAAACCACCTTCACCGAGACAAGGAACCAATGAATAGCTCAGTGAGTCTCCATCAGGATCATATGCCGCGGGATTATGCATCCACGGCTGGTAAATACATGCTTCCTGTGTTGGAGGATTCAATAGTTGAACGGAATTGTTATGACCCAATCCAGGACTAATAACCAATTGGGACTGCAACCCAAAAACCTGTTGAATGGAGTTGGTAATATTCATTACACCTCCATTTCGATTGGGATCCTCGACCCGCAAATTATAAGTCCCAGGTCCTGCATAAGTATGGTACCCAAAATACTCATTTCGCTTGGCATCCGAGTTAGGATAGAAGAGTTCATCATCTCTAAACAAACTGTCTAGATCCGTATCCAAGACATTCTCAGGCTCATCGCCCCAGTATATTTTCAACCAAGGTCGATCTGCAGGAGCAGAAACTTTGGTGATGGTAATGATTGTAACTTTATAGGTGTAGCCCGACACATGCTCATAGATGATTTCACCCGCTCTATTGTGCGTAGCGGTGGCACTGAAAGCCATCAGCAACAACATAAAAAGCGGTATGTATTTCATCCATCTCATCTTACGAATTTACAGGCATACTTCCTTTATCAATCATGGGTCACCATGATTTTAGATTGATTAACACCTTCCTCTGTCTCCCATTGTAACCAATATAAACCCGCAGGCCATGAAGAAACATCAATCCAACCGCTTTGTTCATTGTTTAACAATTGGACTGATACACATTTCCCTGTTGCATCATAACACAACAATCTTCGCAATTCAGGGCCCTCCCATCGAATCACATCACGAGCTGGATTGGGATAGAATTTCCAACTCAGTTGGCTATACTCATTAACAATGGTTGCGTCTACTATGGTGACACAATAATCTTCAAATTCCCCATAACTGAATGTTCCGCATGCATCTGGAGTTTCTCCTGACCCGAATAAACCATAATAAGTCATTCCAACACGTAAACGCTTGCTTCCAGGAGACACGGAGCTTGGGACATTAAAGGTTCCAGTTGCAGTTGTAGTTGAAGCCTGGCCTGGATCAAAAATCATTTCGTCTGACGTCCAATCACCATCTCCATTCCAATCTATCCATGCCTTGCTATACTCGTTGTAAGAAAAGCCACTAAATCCTGGAGTTACTGATATGGAATAATCTTGTCCGATAGCCAAATCTGTGGTTACATCCGTGTAATCACCATAACCGCCATCCGAAACAGAAGTGTTATTGATTGAACCAACAGTCACATTTGCAATCCACTCACCTGATGCATCATTGGTACCAGCAAGGCAAGTAGCCACCTCATGACAACTGGCGCAGCCCATTGTAGTAAAATCAACAGTTTGAGCCATTGGTTCAATACCCACACATGTGGATGTCACTACTGCCTGATAATCGGTACAAGGCAAAAGATCGGTAAATGCATAACTCAATTGATCTGTCTCAAAGTTGCCAACCACTGCTGTTCCCTGAATCAACATGATTGAATACCCCGAAGCTGCCAAAACTGGGTTCCAAGTAATCACAGCTCCATCTGTCATTGTATTGGTCACATTGAAATTTGAAGGGTTCACACAACACCCATCTGTTGTAAAATACTGCAACGGCGACCATTCACTTGTCAAAGTGTCACATGTCGCTCTCATCTGGTATTCATAGCTTGCGCAAAACTCCAAATTGCTCAACGTTGCAACCTCACCTTGGATATTGGATAGTGACGACCAATTTGTATTTCCTTGAACACGATACTGAATTTCAAAAGGGCCATTCCCGATGCTGCTCCAGGTAATGAGCCTATCAGGTGAAGCCGGAACTGGCGCATCAGACACAGCAAAAGGGGCGGGACAATCACCAGAAACACATTCACCCAAAATAAGATTCAAACTATTAAAGACATTCAAACGACCGCCCGTTAAAACTTCATTGCTCAAGTTGGAAACCGCATCAACACCGCCAAGAATATAACCCCTAACCATCGATGCCGCTTGCGCAGGATCGGCATGCGCTATTTGCGCCAAAGATTGACAAGGTGCTGAATACATCAAGGCCACAGCCCCTGCTACACATGGACTGGCAAATGAAGTTCCTGAACTATTGCTATAGCCATTGTTACCCGCCATCATCACTGACTCACCTGGCGCACCCAAATCAATGTGTGTTGTACCAAATCCACTGAATGTTCTGACATCCGAACTATTTGTAGCGGTGACTGAAATCAAGTAATCACTGGGACATGTAGTAGGCATATCACCTACATTGTCGACATTCACATTGTTATTGGCTGTTGCCGCGCAACTTAAAATTCCATAATGACCAAGTGTATCATACATAGCACACCAAAGCGGATAGCCATTAGCCGCAGCATTGTCTATACCCCAAGAGCTATTGGTTACCACAACAAAGGCCCCTTGACTTCCATTTGTACTATTGTACAACTGACGCATGACTAGCGGATAGGTATATGCAGCAATGACATTGGCCTCTGAAATTCCGCCCATTTGTACCTGCATCAGTTTAACATCCCAATTAACGCCGGCCACGCCAATGCCATTGTCTCCTTTTGAACCAATCATGCTGCTCACTTGGGTACCGTGATTACCGTTGGAAGAATTATCCGTATTGTTGCTCACGTTCCATCCATCATAGTCATCAACATATCCATTGTTGTCATCGTCCAAACCATTGCCGGGTACCTCGTTGACATTGACCCAATGGTTGGGTAAAATATCCTCTTGATCCCATTTTGAACCCTGAGTTTCCACAATACAAGCCACAATCTCATCTCCCATTGGAGTCAAACCGCCGGTTGTAATGTCCCAAGCCAATTCACTGTCTATATCATTATCCTGAGCATCAATGTGGTACCATTGACTACCAAAAACAGGATCATTGGGTGTTAATCGATCTTCAATCAAATGATTAAACTGTGCCGCTTGGATTTGAGGTATGCCTTGACAAAAGCGCAATATTTCGAACTCATTGGCACCATCCCAATCCCATTTAAACAGATGAATACGCATGGGTGCTGAAACCTTTTCATGCCAACGGAAATTCAAAAAGGAACCAAACTCCTCGTTTACCGATGATGCAACTTCCTCTGGTTTGGCGTCCTTAACTAGTTGAATCAGAATTTCCTTCTGAAGATAGTCCTGTCCTACAACGGGTAAGACCATAAGACACATGATGACAACAATTATTTTTTTCATTGCTTTATATATATTCTTTTTACACGGTTTGATATTCCAGTCAAAATTTCATAAGAAATGGTTCCACACTTCTCTGCCACTTCGTGAATATCAATATTTTTTCCAAAAATCTCTACTTCATCACCTTCCTTCAAACTCAACAATGTTACATCAACCATTGTCATGTCCATGCAAACACGGCCTACAATCGGACAGCGTCTACCATTAACCCAAACACTTCCCCTGCCGTTGCTCAATACTCTCGGCAGACCATCGGCATAACCAACAGGCAAAACGGCCAGTTGTAACGAAGTTGAATGAAACTCACTTCTGCCATATCCTATAGACTCACCCGGATTAACCAATTTCAATTGAGAAATGTGAGTCTTCCAAATACAAGTAGTCTTTAAATTCAATTGGTGATTTTGATTTGAGCTTGAACCATACAGACCAATACCCAACCTCACCATATCCAATTGCGCTTCTGGCCAACGCTCAATAGCACCTGAATTGGCCGCGTGGGCCAATACTGCGGGATTCAATGATTTGGCTTTTGAGACAACAGCATCAAACTTTGTCAACTGCTCACGTGTAAAGTCATCGTGCTGCTCATCCTCAGATGCGGCCAGATGGGTTAATACAGACAACAAGTTAACATCACCTCTCTGTTTAATCAATTCCGCTAACAACTCCCATTCAGCCGGCTCAATGCCCAAGCGACGCATCCCTGTATCCACCTTGACATGGATGTTCAATGTTTTATGTGGGTCCACCAAATCCTTTTGACGCAGCATCGCACGAAACGAATCCAAAGAATAAACTTCTGGTTCAAGATTGAAATCCAATAAAGCCTTTACACTTTGCTGTTCTGGATTCATGATCATGATGGGGAGCGAAATGCCTGCTTGTCGCAATGCAACTCCCTCATCGACATAGGCAACCCCAATGTAATCTACATGTTGAAAGGCTTGTGATTGAGCTATGCCAACGGCTCCTAGTCCATAGGCATCAGCCTTGATCATGACCATCATCTTAACATGCGGATGCAAAAGAGAACGATAATAATTCAAGTTGTGTTGTACAGCCTCTAAATCAATCTCCAATCTGGTCAAATGATTCTTGGCTTGTAATCGATGAACAATTTCTTCAAACTTACTTTTCCGGGCCCCCTTGATTAAAACTATGGAACGAGCCCATGGCTGATTATTTATGTTGTTCAGAAAATCAACAACACTGTTATAGACCTCAGCGCCACGCGGCGAAATTCTACTCCATTGATCTCCAATCAAAATTATTCTGCTCCAAGAATAGGCCTGAAACTCTTGCTGAATCAAATCATAATGAAGTGCTTCGGACTGTGGTAAATCTGACAAGATCAAAACATGAGGGTGGTCTTTTTGCATGCGCCACACATCCTGCATGGCCAATTTCAATGAGGAAACATCAAAAGAATAAGCGTCATTGATAAGAATAGAATCATCTATTCCTTCTACTTGTTCCATTCTCATGTCCAACGCTGAGAGGGTTCCAACACCGGCAATGGCCTGCTCAATTGGCACACCAAGCTGCAAGGCCGTGACCAAAGCAGTCATGGCATTGCCACATTCAATATCGGAAACAAAAGGAAAATATACCGTAAACATTTCACCCTTCCAGGTCAGCTCAGCTTGACGCAATGTTGAATTGTTAACCCAATTTACCTTCCAATGGCAATTATGACCTTTGCCCCACTGCAAGAACATTTCATTCCCAATCTCCATTTCAGGAGAAACAACCGGTATTGTATTTTGAAACAACTTCATTTTCTCAGAAAGCAAAGCTTCTTGATCCGGAAAATTACTCAAATGCGCATGTCCCAAGTGTGTAAAAACACCTAAAGTGGGCCTTATCATTTCATGCAAATTACACATTTCATTGGGCATAGAGATACCCGCCTCAATGATGGCCAACTGATGTTGTTCATTAATTTGCAGCAATGACAATGCAACGCCCAATTGTGAATTATAGCTTCTAGGACTTCTGCAAATATTAAAATGCGCGCTGCATAATTGATTCAACCATTCCTTCACCATGGTCTTGCCATTGCTTCCCGTAATACCAACCACCGGAATATTAAATCGCTCACGATGATGGCGGGCTAGCAATTGCAAAGCTGCTACAACATCTTTCACTGCGATTTGCGCGCATGACACACCCTCTATTTCACGTTGTACTACAGCACAAATTAATCCTTTATCTGCAGCCAACTTGACGTAATCATGACCGTCCGCTAAATCAGTAGCAATGGCAAAAAATAAAGTTCTATTTGGAAGACCAATATTTCTGGTATCAATAGAAAATTCGGTAACAATCCCCTGATCATTGCCGATGATAGGCACATTCAATATTTGGGCAATTTCAACAAGGGTATAACCCATCATGACTCATTGGACTTTTTGTTCTTCATGCGCTCCTGAAAGGCTTGTCTTGAAAGAGGCACATACTTATCCTTCTCTCCCAACTGCACCAAACTTTCCTCATCCGAAAAACGGTAGGAGTGGTTGGCAAGCTCTCCCGTATCCACACAAATGGCATGCACCTTAGTAACGTATTCCGCTATGGCCAAAAGATGGGGCATGGGGCCAAAAGGTCGGCCCAAATAATCCATATCCAAACCCGCGACAATTACCCTAATCCCGGCATTAGCCAAGTGATTGCAAACTTCTACAATTCCTTCATCAAAAAACTGCGCTTCATCAATACCTACTACGTCCACATCAGAAGCCAAGAAAGGAATCTGCGACGAGTGCGGAACTGGTGTGGACCTGATGGATGTCCCGATGTGACTGATTACCTGATCATCACTGTAGCGTGTGTCCAAAGCCGGCTTAAAAATCTCCACTTTTAGTTTGGCAAATTCTGCCCTGCGCATGCGGCGAATGAGCTCCTCCGTCTTTCCACTAAACATAGAGCCGCAGATCACCTCGATCCAGCCCCGTGTTCTTCCTCTATTGGAACCATTCTCCAAAAACATAGCCTTCAAAGGTAGCATAAAATTGCGGGGGATTTCGTAGGTTTGTGGTCCAAATTAGAATTGATTATGGGTCGCATATTTGAGAAGAGAAAACACAAAATGTTTGCACGATACGACAAGATGGCAAAGGCCTTTACACGTATCGGAAAGGAAATTGCCATGGCCGTTAAATCTGGAGGACCTGATCCCGCCTACAACCCAAGATTGCGACAATGCATGATCAACGCCAAGGGAGTGAACATGCCCAAGGATCGTGTTGAAGCGGCCATCAAGCGCGCAGTCAGCAAGGATGCCAGCAACTACGAAGAGGTGGCTTATGAGGGGTACGGACCTTTTGGTGTGCCCATTTTTGTGGAAACGGCCACCGACAATCCAACCAGAACCGTTGCCAATATTCGTTTGTACTTCAACCGTGCAGGCGGTCAAATGGGCAATAGCGGATCATTGAGTTTTGTATTTGATCGCAAAGGCGTTTTTCGTCTGGATCCCGCAGCGCATCCGTCATGGGAAGATTTGGAAATGGAATTAATCGATCATGGATTAGAAAACATGGAGCGCGATGAAGAAGAAATTGTATTGTACACAGCTTTTGGTGATTTTGGCAATATGTCAAAAGCCCTAGAAGACATGAACATCACCCCTAAAAAATCAGGATTGGAGCGTATTCCCAATAGTTTTGCTGAATTGAATGAAGAGCAAACCGATGCCATATTGGAATTGGTTGAAAAGATTGAAGAAGATGAGGATGTTCAAGCCGTTTACCACAATTTGAGATAATTCATCTTCTGAAATAATTGAAATTAGGGAGGTCACTCCCTTTTTTTGCGTCCATTATTTTTTGCACCTGCCCAATGAATCCACTTATCTTTGTGGGCTTCTTAATTCGAACATGAAGCAAATTACCTCAGCACTCATCTCTGTTTTTGACAAAACAGGTTTAGCCCCCATCATCCAGGAAATGCACCGTCTGAATATTCAGATGTATAGCACCGGCGGAACTCAAAAATTCATCGAAGAAATGGGTATCCCTGTCACTCCCGTGGAGGACATCACCCACTTTCCAGAAATATTAGATGGAAGAGTAAAAACCTTGCACCCTGCTGTTTTTGGGGGAATATTGAACAGAAGAAACCATGACGGTGACAAACAACATGTTGCTCAGTATGGCATTCAACATATCGATTGCGTGATTGTTGACCTTTATCCTTTTGAAAAAACATTGGCTGCAGGTGCCTCTCATGAGGACATCATTGAGAAAATTGATATTGGTGGAATTTCATTGATTCGCGCTGCTGCCAAGAATTACAACGATGTTGTTATTATCCCATCAGTGCATCAATACAGTGATTTACTCAGTGTATTAAAAGACAACGACGGGAAAACAGATGAGTCTTTTAGACACCGCATGGCTGGTCAAGCTTTCCAAGTTTCTTCTCACTACGACAGCAAAATATTTGGCTATTTTGACCAAGGAAAAAACAGCGCATTAAAAGTTTCCGAAAGCCAATCTACCCCATTGCGATATGGTGAAAATCCCCATCAAAAAGGATGGTTCTTTGGAGACTTGGCTGGATTTTTTGATCAACTCAACGGAAAAGAATTGAGTTACAATAATCTTTTGGATGTTGATGCTGCAGTAGCTTTGATGGATGAGTTCAAGAACGATGAACCAACATTTGCCATCTTAAAACACAACAATGCTTGTGGAATTGCCACCAGATCAAACATTCAAGAAGCCTATGAAACTGCACTCGCTTGTGATCCTGTTTCGGCCTTTGGTGGTGTATTGATTGCAAACAGAATCATTGATTTAGGAACTGCGGAAAAAATTCATTCGCTATTTTGCGAAGTCGTTATTGCGCCAGGCTATTCAGCAGAAGCAATTGAGCTTTTGAAAGGAAAGGCCAATAGAATTTTATTGGTTCAAAAACAAGATCGTGCAAAAGGCATTCAGGTGCGTTCCGCATTGAATGGTGTCCTGGTTCAAGAAGCAGACGCTGTTATCGAAGGACTTGATCAAATGAAACAGGTAACAGAAAAAACGGTGAGCGTCGATCGAATGAAGGACTTGATTTTTGCCAATAAAATCGCAAAGCACACCAAAAGCAACACCATTGTGTTGGCCAAGAATCAGCAGTTGATTGCCAGCGGAACAGGACAAACGTCAAGAGTAGACGCTCTAAAACAAGCCATAGAAAAAGCGCATGCATTCAATTTGAGTTTAGAAGATTCAGTGATGGCCAGTGATGCATTCTTCCCATTCCCTGATTGTGTTGAAATAGCTTTCAACGCAGGAGTAAGAAGTGTGGTTCAGCCCGGAGGATCAATCAAAGACGATTTGTCCATTGCCTATTGCAACCAAGCCGGAATGGCCATGGTCACAACAGGGGTGAGACATTTCAAGCACTAACAATTAGTGTTGTACCATCCAGTGCTGGGAGATGGTTTGATTGCCATCCAATAAACGAAGTACATAAGCACCATTGGCCAATTCATCCGCATTAAGGAAGATTTGGCCATTGTTGTTTTTAATACCAACACGCTTTACCAATTGACCTTGCATGTTCCAAACTTCAAAAGAAGCATTTTTTGAAGTCACTGCATATTGCATAGAAACCAAACCCTGACTAGGTTGAGCACCCAATATCTTTAGCGAAGCATTATTGGCATTCTCAGCAATACCAGCCGTGCAATCTGCATCCACGCAAAAAACAACGGCTTGCTCAGCATAATCGCTCATCATGCCATCCACATAAAAACGGTAATTGATAGTGGTTACACCTGCATTGCCTTCAGGAAGATAATGTGCATAAAATGTATGATTGGTATCTCCGGGAGCAATGGTTTGGGCCAAAAGTGAAACATTGGTTGCTGCATCATAGCATACACCCCAACAAAAATAATTGGAAGAACCCGCCACTTCATTGATGATTTGACGTCTGGCTTTGAGAGATATTGGAGCTGCACTCAAATTGATTACACCCCAATCTGCCTCCAACTCACCTGATGGTAAATTGGACAGCGTACCTTCCACTAACGACATAGGATAATCAAATCCGACACTTTGGGCAGAAACGCTAAAAAAAGCGATAACCAAAGCAAAAGCACAAAAAATAGTTTTCATTTTTCAAAAATAGAAAAAACCACTGTTAAAAATAATTGATATTAAAGTTAAAAATTCATAGAGACAAAGAATTTTATTCGTATTTTCGGCGCAACCTAAAAATTATTTCAATGAAAAAAATTTTACTAATGTTGGTGGCTGTTTATACATCAGCCCTTTCTTATGCGCAGCTGACTCCTGGCTCGCACGCTTATGATTTCACTGTAACCGACCAATTTGGCGTACAACACAATTTGTACAGCTATTTGGATCAAGGATACACTGTTATCCTAGATATTTCTGCTACTTGGTGCGGTCCATGTTGGGCTTACCACACTTCTGGAACAATGGATGAGTTGTGGGCAATGCACGGCCCTGCTGGTGCTCCCGGTGTTGATCCTGCTACAACCAATGACGTAATGGTTATTTGGATAGATGGAGATGGTATCACTACTGATGCCTCTATGATTGGTCAAACCATTACCGTAAATGGACAGCAGGTTCCTTCACAAGGTAACTGGTTGTTGAACTCAACTACTGGTGCTCCTTTGGATTACCCAGTATGTAACCCAGCTGCAGCAGATGCAGATTTAATCAATGCTGATTACGCTATTGGTTACTTCCCAACCATCTATCAAATTTGCCCAGATCGTTCAGTTACTGAAATCGGACAAATCGGCGCTGCTGAAGCTTATGCAGGTATCAACTGCACTATGCCTTCATTGCCTACAGATGTTGCCTTTACTTCTCAATACAATGGTGGAACTACTTCATGTGGATCTGTAGCTTTGGGCAGTGTTATCATCAAAAACTATGGTGTAGATAACTTGACTTCTTGCAACATCAACATCGCTGGTAACGCTTTATCTGCTCCAATCAACATTCCATGGACTGGCAACCTTGCTAGTCTTGAAGTTATCGAGGTAGATTTGGGTATGGCTGATTTGGCTCAAACAGGCAATATCACCATCACTGTCACTTCAGATGCAAATCCTGGTAATTCAACCATTACCCAAGCGTTGACTAAAGTTACTACTCCTTCTACCACTCAAGTTCGTGTTCAAATCAACTTTGACGAATATCCAGAAGAGTGTGCTTGGGGTATTTTTGACGACGCTGGAACTTTAGTTTCTAGCATGGACTACTCTGCTAACACTCCAGCTGACTTGGCTACTGTTAATGAATTCGTAGCCCTTCCAGCAACTGGTTGCTACACATTTGTAATCGTTGACGCTTATGGAGATGGTTTACATTCTTCACAATGGGGTGGTACTGACGGATCTGTCTCTGTTACAACTTTGAATGGTCAAGGTAACGTATTCTCAACTGTTTGGAATTATGATGGTTCTACAGATTTCAGCGTTGCTGAAGCTGCAATCAACGCTACTACTTTAGAGGTTGGTGTTAACGAAGTTGCTATGACTGAAGAAGTTTTGTCTGCTTATCCTAATCCAACCAACAACCAAACCAACGTTAACTTCATGATCACTACAGCTTCTGAAGTGAAAATGAGCGTTATCAATATGTTGGGTGATGTTGTAATGAACAACAACTTTGGCACTTTGGCTGCTGGTAACTACAATGAAGTAGTTAACTTCAGCAACATGCCAGCTGGTTTGTACTTGGTGAATTTAAACGTTAATGGTAAAGTTTCTACTTTACGTTTGACAGTTAGCAAATAATTGAGTTATTCCAATTCAAGAAAAGAGGTCTTAGGACCTCTTTTTTTTTTGACCTTCAGCGCTTTGGTATTATACTTGCTAAACAGAACGCAATATGAAAAAAAACATTCTTACCCTTATACTTAGCTGCATTATCAGCATGAGTTTTGCTCAAGGAATTCCTTCCATCACCCTGAAAGATTTGGCTGGTAATGACATCAACATGTCGCAAATTTCAAAAGACGGGAAGCCTGCTATCCTTTGCTTCTGGGCTACATGGTGCGCTCCTTGTAAAAAAGAATTGAATAACTACACTGAATACTATGCAGATTGGCAAGCTAAATACAGTGTAACGATTTACGCAGTGAGTATAGATGATTCACGATCTGTTAGTCGCGTTGCTCCATACATCAACAGTGTGTCATGGGATTACAAAGTTATCCTAGACAGCAACAAACAATTTGCCCAAGCCATGGGCGTAAATAATGTCCCACATACTTTCTTGGTTGACAAAGACGGAAAAGTTGTTTGGTCACACAACAACTATGCAGAAGGAGATGAACTGGAATTGGAACACCAATTGGAAAAGTTAACCGGTCAGAAATAACGTTCATGAAAAAAGTATTTTTCCTTTTCGCTGCGCTGTCCCTCATGGCCTGCAGCACCAATAAAAAGAAACCCAAATGCAATACATGCCCCAAGTGGGATGATCGTATCGAAATTGCTCAGTAGTTTTTATTTTGTATTCTAAGCCAACCAATCAATTGGAGAATGTGCTGGTTAGGTTTATTCCTAAACCAGCAGTAGCTTTGGCTTGTGAAATGTTAAGGCAGCATCCTCACCACATCACCATCACTCCGCCAAGGGCAACAAAACTGGGAGATTTCACTGTGAAACCCAATCGGGAAAAACATGAAATAACAGTCAACGGAGATTTAAACAAATACGCCTTTCTTATTACATTGATGCATGAGTTGGCGCATCTGATTACCTACAACCAATTCAAAAACCGGGTCAAACCGCATGGCCCAGAATGGAAAGAAAATTTCAAAAAAACACTCGGACCATTCCTAGAACTGCAGGTGTTTCCTGAGCTGGTTCAAAAGGCCATTTATCAATACCTCCAAAATCCAGACGCTTCCACTTGCAGCGACCTGCATTTATCCGCAGTACTTTCACTTTATGATAAAAACGAAAGCGGTGAAATTCTCTTGGAACATATCAAGGACGGAGAAAGATTCTATTACGGAAAAGAAAAAAGAATTTTCCTCAGGATCAGAAAAAACAGGACGCGCATACTCTGCCGCGAGGAAGCCAGCGGTCATGAATTTTTATTTTCTGCCGTGAGCAAGATCATTAAATGGTCAAACTAATTTATTTCGACTTATTTTTGAGACATGCCAATTTTTAAAAGTATAGGCTCCTATTCTTCCTTGATGGGTCGGGTGTTTTCTAAGCCAGAGAAAGCGCGCGTTTACTTCCCATTGATCATCAAGGAAATGGATAAAATTGGTTTGCAATCCGTAGGCATTGTTTCATTATTGGTTTTGTTCATGGGAGGTGTTGTTGCCATACAAACTGCCTCCAACATTGATAGCGGATGGATTCCAAGGTGGACCATCGGATTTACCACAAGGCAATCCATCATTTTAGAATTTTCTTCCACTGTTGTTTGTCTCATCATCAGCGGTAAAGTGGGTAGCAACATTGCATCGGAAATCGGAACAATGCGCATTTCTGATCAAATAGATGCCTTGGATATTATGGGTATCAACTCTGCTAGCTATTTGATTCTTCCCAAAGTTATTGCAGCCGTGCTGATTTTACCATTCTTGGTGGTGTTGGCCATGTTTGTGGGTGTTGTTGGCGGAGGAGCCATTGCCATCTTCAGCGGTGCAGTGTCCTACAATGATTTTGAATTTGGCGCTCAATACGCATTCCGAGCTTATGATATTTTTTATTCCGTTATCAAGACTGTCTTCTTTGCATTCTTAATGAGCAGCATTTCCGCCTACCATGGCTATTACACACACGGCGGTGCCTTGGAGGTAGGACAAAGCAGCACACGTGCTGTGGTTTACTCTATTGTTATGATTATGATTGCCAATTTTCTTTTAACGCAATTGCTATTGTTATGATTGAATTAAAAGGCATCGAAAAATCATTCGGATCACAAATGGTCCTCCACAATGTGAGTTGCATTTTTGAGACGGGCAAGGTTAATTTCATCATTGGCAAAAGTGGTGAAGGAAAAAGCGTGCTTACCAAGTGCATGGTGGGTTTGATGCCTGTGAATGCCGGTACAATCACTTATGACGGCGAGGATTTTATCAATGTAGATCTCATTGAAAAAAAGAAAATATTGAACAACATCGGCATGCTTTTTCAAGGAGCTGCCCTGTTTGATTCCATGACTGTAGCTGAAAACATACAGTTTCCCATGAAGATGTTCACCCCCATGACCAAAAAGGAAATGGAAAAAAGAACAGACGAAATATTGGAACAAGTAGGGCTGTCAGGCAAGAGCAGTCTATTTCCCAGTGAGCTTTCCGGTGGAATGAAAAAGAGAACTGGATTGGCCCGTGCCATTGCCCTAAATCCCAAATACCTTTTTGTAGATGAACCCAACTCGGGACTTGACCCATTGACAAGTATCAAAATTGATGGATTGGTTCGGGAGATCACCGATAGGTACAACATGACCACCATCGTCATCAGCCATGACATGAACTCTGTGATAGAAATTGCAGACACCATCCAATTCATGAGCAAGGGTGAGTTTGTATGGTCTGGAGATCGTCACAGTATTCTAAAATCCAATCATCCGCTGTTGAATGAATTTGTCTTTGCATCACAGTTCATGCGCGAGATCAAAGAAAAGTTTCGTTGACTTTTATTTCAACACACTCCAACGTTCAGAGTCCAAACGGACCATGATAAACAGGAGCAGTGTAAAGGCCATCAATGATGAGCCACCATAGCTAAAGAAAGGCAACGGAATACCGATAATGGGCGCCAATCCAATCACCATTCCAATGTTGATGAGGAAGTGCATGAAGAAGATGCAGGCCACACAATAGCCATAAACCCTGGAAAATACAGAGCGTTGACGATCTGCAATAAACATTAATCTGATGATTAAAAAGACGTAGGCACCAATCAAAATCAAACTACCCAAGAATCCCCACTCCTCTGCCACTGCGCTAAAAATAAAATCGGTCCACTGCTCAGGGACATAATTGTTTTGCGTCATGGGACCATCCAACCAACCTTTGCCCATGACACCGCCCATGCCAACTGTGATCTTGGCCATCTCCGCATTGTAATCGGCGTCCTTCCTTTCAACGGGCAAAGACAACATCACATAGATCCTTTCCTTGTGGTGTTTCTCCAAAATATTATCAACGATATAAGATACAGAGTAACTGAAAGAAGATGCTGCAATGGTGCCGATGATGACAATCAAGTACATCCTGCGGCGATTGCGCGGCGGAATAAAATTCCTTGCATAAATCAAAACGAGTAGTGCCAAAATAACCAAAACGATGATCAGCATCCACACCCCGCTTTGTTCGCCCCAAAATGGAATATCCGCTGTGCCCGCTCCCGTAACGATGGACAAGACACCAAATAAAATGGCCGCAAAACCAACTATCAAAACATTCCCTGACAAGCCTTCTCGGTACATCACAAAAACAAAGGCTACAAAAGTGAGCAAGGACCCCACATCTGGCTGCAACAAAATCAATCCCGCAGGCATTCCAATGATGGCAGCAGAAACCATCCTGCTTTGCATATTCTTCAACTGACCACCGCCGATAGAGGCGATGTATTTGGCCAATACCAAACCCACACCAATCTTAGAAAACTCAGAAGGCTGAATACCAAATGAACCTACACCAAACCAGGCCTTGGCGCCGTTGACTTCTTTACCAATAATCAAAACCAGCACCAAAAGCATTAGAAAAAAACCATAGATCACCCATGCAAATTTGGCAAAGAAATCCCCTTCAATGTACAATGTAAGAATGGCTAACAGCACTGAAATAGCTATCCACATCATTTGCTTGCCATATTCCTTGGCAAAATCAAAAGGCATCGGATGCGCGGCGTCATAAGCAGCCGAGTAAATGGTCATCCAACCAAAAATGACAAAGAATATCGAAACACCAATGATGAGCCAATCAATGGGACCTACTGCACTATTGTTTCTGCTCTTGCTCATTGATTCAAGAAATTTTGTTCTAGAATATGTTTCTCTCTTTCCACATTCTTGATGGCGTCATTCAAGTATTGTTCAATCATCAATGATGCGATAGGCGCCGCCCATGTTCCACCAAATCCACAATTCTCTACATATACAGCCAGCGCAATTTTGGGATTTTCCTTGGGGGCAAAGCAGACGAATACGCTGTGGTCTTTTCGCGGCTCATTCTGAACAGTACCTGTTTTGCCACAAATGACAATATCCTGCAACTTGGCTCCATTGGCTGTTCCTCCTGGACCAACTACCTTCTCCATGGCGGAAATCACCACATCAAAATATTCTGGGTTGATACCGACATCATTTCGCTGTGCAAACTCTGGACGAGGCGCACCGTTCAATCCAACTTTTTTCACTGTATGTGGGCTGTAGTAATAACCTCTATTGGCGACAATACAAGCCAAGTTGCACATCTGAATGGGCGTTACCAACATCTCTCCCTCTCCAATACTAATGGAGTATATGGTACTAAAATTCCAAGACTCTTTTCCGTAAGCACGATCATAATACTCTGGACTTGGTACCAATCCTTTCTTTACCCCTGGAATATCCGTGCTCAAATTGGTTCCGAAACCAAACTTCATGATTTGCGTGCGCCAAAGGCCAAGGCCTATTTGTGCATCTTTGAAACGGTTCTTTGGATTTCGGCCACCTTCCACGACGCGCTGCATCACTCCTCTGAAATAAGGATTGCAAGAATGTACAATCGCCATTTCCAAATCATCCATGCTGTGACTTCCGTGACAGCCAATCAATGCCCTGTTACAAGGTATGCGCGTCTCCTTGGTAATGGCACCCAATTGCAATGCAGTAAGCGATTGTGCAATCTTGAAAATGGAGCCGGGTCGGTATTGGGCTTGAGTTGCTCTGTTGAATAACGGCTTTTGCTTGTCCCTGCTCAATGCCAGGAAATTGGTACCCCTTGCACGACCTAACAATAAATTGGGGTCAAAAGTGGGCGATGATACCAAGGCCAAAATCTCTCCTGTCTTGGGCTCAATGGCCACAATGCAGCCCCGCTTGTTCTGCATTAATTTCTCACCATACTTCTGCAAATCAATGTCAATGGATGAAACGACGTGGGTTCCTTCAATGGCTTTTACATCCAAGCTACCATTGGCCACTTGACGCTCCACACCCAAGTTGTCACGAAAGACATATTTGATCCCGCGTTGACCACGCAATTCATTTTCATAAGACTTCTCAATGCCACTCAAACCTATGTAATCCCCTTTCTTGTATTCGGGAAATTTTTCCATCAATGATTTGGTCACCTCACCCACATCTCCCAAGAGCAAGGCACCTGCCTTTTCAGGATATACACGAAGCGTTCTGGCCTGAGCGTAAAAACCTTTGAAGCGATACAACTCGCCGGCAATGGGGGCGTATTCCTCCGGCTTCATTTGCTTAATGACAGCGGTGGGCTTGTACCGAACATTGGGATACGTGACTGCCTTTTTAAGAATGCTGCGCAATTCTTCAATGGTTAATGAAGTGATGTTACAAAATGAGGTTGTATCAAAAGGCAATACATCCTTGGGCAGCACCATCAAATCATATACGGTTTGGCTGGTCACCAATACTTTCAAGTTTCTGTCGTAGATAACACCCCTTGAAGGATAAACCACCACTTCCTTCTCGGTCAAGGCAGTTCCTCTGTCTTTCCAGTACTGTGAAACAACCTGTAAACCAAAAATCCTCAGCAGATAAATAACTGCGATGGTCATCACAATGACAATCAGCGTATATCTTCTGCCCTCCATTAATTTTTAACCTTCTTATTAAAAATCAAATACTGACCCACCACCAAAAGCATAAGCGTTCCAATGGAACTAAAAACGATATGCCCAATGTGGTACCAGAATGGTGTAATGCGCAATGTCTCAGCGTAAAACAAAACAAAGTGGTGACAGAAAGTCAAGATACCCGCGTAGGTCAAATACCAACTCAATCCCATTTTTTGGATGGTCGGCGCTTGAATAGCATCATAACCCTCACGGGGCGACATCAATCGCTGCACCATTGGCTGCAACCAACCCAAGACCACACAGGCTGTCATGTGCATACCCATTGGTCCAGTAAAAAGATCCATGAAATAACCAGAAACAAAAGCCACAACCAGCACCAACCATCTTGGAGTATCGAAAGGCAACATCAATATTCCAAAGATGTATACCCAAGGCAAGACAAATCCATCCAACAACTGCAATCTAGAAACCACCATGGCTTGCAAAAAGAGGAGAAAAAAAATCCGCAAGAAACTAGTTATTGTCTTCGACCCCATCGCGTTGTTGTTGTTGAATTAATAATGAATCTTGTTCTTGTTTGAGGATATCACTCACCACCTGAACATGACTTAATTTTCTAAAGTCAGTAGCGAGTTGTATTTTAATACGATGAAAGTTCTCTTCAGGCTGATCATTCAATTCACTCACATACCCGATAAAAAGATCAGATGGGAAATGCGAACCATAACCTGTAGTGAGTACAGTATCTCCAATACTCACTTGAACATGTTTGGGAATGTCCTTGACATCTGCATAGGCAGGATCCGAGCCTGGAGGCCAGGCAATCAAGCCAAAGTCACCACTTCCCTTCATCTTTACACTTTCTTGAAACTTTGGATTCAGTATGGGCAATACCACAGAAAAATGATCACTTACACTGGACACCACACCCACAACGCTGCCGTTACTAATGACCCCCATGTTGGGTAAGATTCCTCCTAACCTACCTCGATCCAAAGTCAAATAATTGCTTTCTCTATTAACTGATGCATTGCTCACCCTGGCCGAACGGTAGAAATAGCGTTGCTTGCGGATGCTATCTTGAACTGAATGAGAGGTGGTATCGATAAAAAAATAGTTCTCTGGCAATTGAGAACGCAGATTGGCGTTCTCCAAAGCCAATTGATCATTAATCTCTTTTAAACGCAAATAGCGCTGCAGTTGATCACGCCAATCATAGATTTTTCCAACCCAATCTGAACTCTGAGAAAGAAAAGAAGCATTATGGTAACGATTGCTGGAAAACAAAACAGCCAAAGAAAAAATAAATAAGAACAAAAAAAGAACAAAGACAAAATGTCGCTTTAATAACTCAATAATGTTCTTCATTCCCTAAATCGCAATTATTCTCTCATCAAGAATTGGAAACGGTTGATGTTTTTAAGTGCAATTCCCGTTCCTCTTGCAACAGCGCGCAATGGATCATCGGCAACGTGCACGGGTAACTTGGTTTTATTCTGTATACGTTTATCTAAACCTCGCAATAAACCACCACCACCGGCCAAATAAATTCCGGTCTTATAAATATCCGCAGACAATTCAGGAGGTGTATTGTCCAAGCAGGACATGATGGCCTCCTCGATTTTACAAATGCTGTTGTCCAATGCACCCGCAATCTCAGAATAGCTCACTTTGATTTCTTTTGGAATACCCGAGAGCATATCCCTTCCGCGTACACTGTAGTCTGCAGGAGGATTCTCCAACTCAGGCAAAGCAGCCCCTACCTCTATCTTAATTTGCTCTGCAGTTCGTTCTCCAACCTGAAGGTTGTGCTGACGACGCATGTAATCTTCAATGTCTTGGGTCAATTCATCACCTGCAACACGAATGTTTTTATCGGTTACAATACCACCCAATGCAATCACTGCAATTTCAGAAGTACCACCACCTATGTCGATGACCATGTTCCCCATGGGCTCTTCTACATCTATGCCAATACCGATGGCCGCCGCCATTGGCTCGTGAATCAAATACACCTCTTTGGCTCCAGCATGCTCCGCACTATCTTTTACCGCACGCTTCTCCACCTCTGTAATCCCTGATGGAATGCAAATCACCATACGCAATGAAGGCTGAAACAAATTACGACCACGATTGATCATCTTGATCATCCCTTTGATCATGTCTTCTGCTGCATGGAAGTCGGCAATTACACCATCCTTTAAAGGCCTAATGGTCTTAATGTTTTCATGGGTTTTACCGTGCATCTGCTGAGCCTGACGACCAACAGCCACGGTCTTTCCGGTGGTCCGGTCTCTGGCAATAATCGATGGCTCATCTACCACTACCTTATCATTCATGATAATGATGGTGTTGGCCGTGCCCAAGTCAATGGCGATTTCCTGAGTCAGGAAGCTAAACAATCCCATTTGGTGTAATAATATTTCTTGTTAGGTGAGAGGCAGTTTGCCTCGTATGCAAATATCTGAAAGGAACAGGCATTTTTGTGCATGGTGTGAACAAATTCTTGACTAATTTTTTTTGAGGGTATGAGAAATAAAATTTCCGCATCTTTAGCAATGTTTTCATTGCTTTTGGTCATCCTATTCCCATGTAAACTATTTTCGCAAAAAAATAACCATATGAAGTTTGAATTAGCCCCCCTTCCTTATGCCTATAATGCATTGGAACCGCACATTGATGCACGTACCATGGAAATCCACCACGGCAAGCACCACGCGGCTTATACCAACAATTTGAATGCTGCCTTAGAAAACTCTCCTTTGGCTGGTCAATCCATTCAAGAATTGATGACATCTGGCTTTGATACTCCTGCCATCAGAAACAATGGCGGTGGTTTTTACAACCACAACTTGTTTTGGGAAATCATGACTCCAGGTGGTGCCAATCAACCTGAAGGTGATTTGGCCAAAGCCATCAATGATGCTTTTGGTTCAATGGAAGCTTTCAAAGATGCTTTTGCCAAAGCAGCTACTACACGCTTTGGTTCAGGATGGGCTTGGTTGTGTGTGCACAAAGGTGGAAAAGTTGAAGTCTGCTCTACACCTAACCAGGACAATCCATTGATGCCCGGCTCTTGCGGAGGTTTTCCCATTCTTGGGATCGATGTTTGGGAACATGCGTACTACTTACACTACCAAAACCGTCGTCCTGATTACATCAATGCGTTTTTCAATGTGATTAACTGGAGCATTGTTGGCGAAAAATACAACGCGAACAAATAATGTACTGCGTCGATCTTTTTCAATACAAACGCTTTCCCTCCCGCGCGGTAAAGGTTGGTTCTATTGGCATTGGCGGTGAAAACCCCATCCGTTTGCAAAGCATGACCACTGTGGACACCATGGACACAGAGGGTACTGTTGCGGAAAGCATCCGAATGATAGATGCTGGCTGCGAACTAGTGCGCATCACTGCTCCCAGCAAAAACGAAGCTGAGAACCTGGCCAATATCAAAAAAATGTTGGTTGACAAAGGATACAACACCCCTTTGGTTGCCGACATTCACTTTACACCCAATGCTGCGGAAATTGCAGCGCAATTGATTGAAAAAGTGCGCGTCAATCCCGGGAACTATGCGGACAAGAAGAAGTTTGAAGAGATTGACTATACCGATGACACTTACCAAGCGGAGCTAAATCGCATCGAAGAGCGTTTTACTCCGCTTGTATTGCTTTGCAAGCAACACGGAACTGCCATGCGCATTGGAACCAATCACGGTTCGTTGAGTGATCGCATTCTCAGTCGCTATGGCGATACGCCAGAAGGCATGGTGGAAAGCGCCATGGAATTTTTGCGCATTTGCCGCAAGCATGATTTTCATGAAATTGTTATTTCCATGAAGGCCTCCAACACATTGGTCATGGTTCAAGCTTATCGCTTGCTCATGAAAACCATGATGGATGAAGGCATGAACTACCCTTTGCATTTGGGCGTAACGGAAGCTGGAGATGGCGAAGATGGACGCATCAAATCTGCAGTCGGAATCGGAACTTTATTGGAAGACGGTATTGGAGATACCATTCGCGTTTCTTTGACAGAAGCACCTGAATTTGAAATACCAGTTGCCAAGATTTTGGCGGACCGTTACCAAAACAGATTATTGTATCCTGAGACAACAAGAAGGGAATATACCATCAACCCATTCTCCTACCAAAGAAGACCAACGACTGAAGTCAATAACATTGGTGGAAAACACACGCCTGTGGTGGTGATGGACCTCAGCAATCGCAATGAGATTAATCCTTCTAGCTTCTTTGGCGCCGGTTATCAATACAGCGTCCCCATGGACAAATGGAACTTGAGTGACCTGGCTTGCGATTACATTTTTATTGGCGACAAACAAATCCATTTTGACATTCCAGGAACCTTAGGCATCATTCAAAATGGTGCTATTTGGTTACAAAATACAACAGCCATTCGGACATACCCCTGTTGGTCAATAGAACAATATTTGGGAAGTGTTAAGAAACATAATGAAATCAACTTTATTCAACTCCAAACCCAAGAGTTGACAGAGAACATCATTGAATGCGTCGCAAAAGATCCGACAGCAGTAATTTTGTTGTCCTCCATTCACCCATTACAAGTGATGGATTTGCGTTCCACTTATTTGCATTTAATCAACTCCAATTGCAAGACGCCCGTTGTTGCGCATACCCAATATACCACAGGTTCTGAGGATGAGTTCATGCTCAACAGTGCCGTGGATCAAGGAGCTCTATTCATAGATGGTTTGGGAGATGGCATCATGATAACCGCTGCCAACATTGCTTTGCAACGTGTCAATTCCACCGCATTTGGTATTTTACAAGCCACCAGAACCCGTATTTCCAAAACAGAGTACATCTCATGCCCTTCTTGTGGTCGCACACTTTTTGATTTGCAAGAAACCACCGCCAAGATTCGATCACGCACTTCACATTTGAAAGGAGTCAAGATTGGCATCATGGGATGTATAGTAAACGGCCCCGGAGAGATGGCCGATGCGGATTATGGATATGTTGGAACAGGACCCGGAAAAATCACCTTGTACAAGGAAAAGACAGTGGTCAAGAAAAACGTTCCAGAGGAAGAAGCTGTCGATGA
>CAZNVU010000008.1:32617-40921 GCA_964576575.1 uncultured Chryseobacterium sp. | reverse complement strand
CTCGCTGTCGCTCTCATCTACAGCGCCAACTATGTGTGGGCCAAGGAGGTGATGCCCAACCCCATTCCCCCCAATGCCTTTATCCTTTTGCGCGCTGGTGGGGCCACTGCCCTGTTTTGGTTGTTCCTTAAAAAATATTGGATCCTTCCGGAGCGTCTTGATTTGCTGCGTCTCCTGCTCTGCGGCCTGTGCGGCGTAACCATCAACCAACTCTGCTTCTTCAATGGTCTTGCCATTACCGCTCCGCTTCACGCAGCCATCATCATGATTCTTACCCCTGTTATTGTCACTTCGTTCTCCATTCTCGTGTTGAAACAAAAGACAACTTCCTTGCAATGGTTCGGCATTGCCATTGGTCTCATTGGCGCCATCGGTTTTATAGGATATGGCAAAAATAACCCCATGCACGGCGCTTCCGCTTTGGGCGATTTTTTTATACTCATCAACGCAGTCTCTTATAGCTTCTACCTCATCATGGTCAAACCCCTCATGCGCAAATACCACCCCCTCAGCATAATCCCTTGGGTTTTCACTTTTGGTCTGCTGGGTGTGCTGCCTTTTGGTTGGTCTGAACTCTCCAACCAAGTGCATTGGAACTTGTCCCTGCACCAATGGGCCATCGTGGCATTTGTGGTGGTCTGCGTTACCTTCCTCACTTACCTCTTCAATATCATCGCCATTCAAAAACTTTCTCCAACCCACGCCGGCGTTTATATTTACTTACAACCTCCCATAGCAGCCCTCTTCAGCGTTTGGGCGGGTTTGCCCGTGGCCAATCTCTTTACTCTTCCTAAAATGCTGTTCACTACTCTCATTGTTTTGGGTGTGGTACTGGTGAGCAAGAAACCGGAATAGCTGTTAAATTTCTTTTTTTTCGATTTCCTTCGGCCTGTCCATTTTAACTTGCTGTCATGAACTTTCATGTACTTCGCTTCCTGGTTGTTGCTTTTATTACAACTTTCATTTTTCAAGATTCCGCTGCGCAATGGCGCTCGTCTACGCCGTATGCAGGCACTTTGCAAGACATTGTCTTCATGGATCGTCTTACAGGATTTGCCTGCGGTCCTGCCGGTGGTGTCGGATCTTGCACAAGCACTGCATCTATCATGAAAACCATGGATGGCGGAAAAAACTGGACCCGAATGAATACAGGAAGCAATGTCCAAATGAACAAATTGTTCTTTCTCGATGCCTTCACTGGATGGGCCATTGGCGCTTCAAGCACGGTGATCAAAACTACTGACGGTGGCGTCAATTGGACTTCACAAACTACGGGCATCGGCTCAGGCATTAACGATCTGCATTTTCCAACTTCAACAACCGGTTTCTTGGTGGGCCCTTCTGGGGCACTTCGTAAATCGACCAACGGCGGTTCCTCCTGGACCACCATCGCTTCTGGTGTAACGACGACATTGAATGGCGTATACTTCATTGATGCCAATGTAGGTTTCATCGTAGGCGCTAGCGGAGTAGTAAGGAAAACCACCAATGGCGGATCTTCCTGGACTACGGTCTACTCCGGTTCCGAATTTTTTCGCTCTGTCTATTTCAGCGATGCCAACCACGGCGTCATCATGTCGCCCTATAAATTCTTAGTTACTGAAAATGGCGGTTCTACTTGGACACCCGTTGATGCCGACCCATCATGGATTGTTACCAAAATGAAATTCATTGATGCGCAGACTGGATTTGCATTGTCTGATCCTGGATTGCTTTTAAAGACAACCGATGGCGGTTATTCCTGGAACCCCATTGCGCTGAATCCTAACGCGTCTTGGATGTCCATGTCCTTTTTGGATGATCAAACTGGATGGGTATCTGGGAACCTTGCGCGTGTTGACAAAACAAATGATGGTGGCACAACATGGACCAATTGCAACATTGGACTCAGCACGCGCATACTAAGTCTTCATTTCAAAAACAGAACCACCGGTTTGATGGTGGGTGGCAATGGTACCATCTACCGAACTGAAAATGCTGGTCTCACTTTTACCCAACAACCATCCAATACCACCAAAGGATTGCTTTCTGTTCAATGGCTTGATGATATGAAGGCGCTAGCGGTAGGCGACTCCGGGATAATTCTTAAGACATACGATGCCGGAATCAGTTGGTCTCAAATACAACATCCTTACCCCTACGTTATGGATGATCTGTGGGTGGTGGATTCGCTATACGCGTACATAGCCATGGGCAATGGGAGGGTGCTCAAAACCACTGATGCGGGTGAGACATGGTCGATGCAAACCACCATTTCTACCATTCCTTTCACTTGCATTCATATGTTGAATCGTGATGTTGGCATGGTGGCCGGTCAAAATGAAGTATACAAAACTACCAACGGCGGCGCCTCGTGGAATCCTGCAAACACCGGAATTCAGCTTAATACTGGGATTGAGGACATTTGGATGATTGACCAAAATATAGCCTATGTGGGCAGCGGTTTCGGAAAGGTGCACAAAACACTCAATGGTGGCACATTGTGGGAAGGCATTTTCCCCACCTCCAATACCAATGCGGAAATTGATCAGATGCAATTCTTTAGTGAGAATGAAGCTTTCTTTTCGCGTCTCAATAGCCAAAGCAGAACCGTTGATGGTTGCGTCAATATTGGTTCAGAGTCCACCGCTTGTCTAGCCAACAACGGAGGAATGAACACGATTCATCTTCCTGAATACAACTGGGGTTATGCCGCAGGTGGTCTACAAGGTGTTTTTCACACGTTGCATCAAAATTCAATTTATTCATGCCGCCTTCAGGATACCAGCTACTGCGCAGGCAGCAAGATGCTAGTAGGATTCAATGCAACAGGGCTCATGTTGAGTACTCATGTATTTACCGCACAGTTGAGCGATGCCAATGGAAGTTTTAGCAACCCCACCAACATCGGAACATATACGTTGATGATGCCACATGCCGTTGCTTCCGGTGTCATTACTTGCACCTTGCCCATCATGACCAGTGGCACACATTTTCGCATCCGTGTAGTATGCGACAATCCCGCCATGACCAGTCCAGACAACGGGTATGATGTTAGAATTTTGAACAGCCACACTCCTTCTTTGTCGCTCACAGCCATTGAAACCGGCGACTGCAATGAGAAAAATTATACCGTTCAAACGCACCCTACCAACGGAGGTGTGTTTCCATTCTATACCTGGAACATCGATGGTCAAACGCAAAATGGTCATGCCCCGCAATACGCTTTTGAAAACGTCCAAGACACCACAATCATTCAGATCACTTTAACCAGCTCTATGGCCTGCGCTGTGAACAACAATCCCATGGCATCCATCACCTTGTTGCCCGGAACAGGAAATCCCCTGGTTCATTTGGGAGATGATATTGAAACTTGCTTCGGAAATCATATTGTATTAGAAAACAATACTCCAGGTTCTCCTGAATGGGTCATAGATGGTGTACTATACAACAACAACGCCAACAGCATAGATTGGGAAGCTTCACAAAACGCTCAAATCACATTGACCGTAACGGATGAATACGGCTGCCAAGGTTCAGATACCATAGAGGTCGTTGTGCAGTCCTTGCCCACCGCAGACTGGAATATGGCCGAGGTGTTTTGTGCAGACGACAGCGCCGTATTTTCTATTGATGTAGATTCTACTGTAACCATCACTGGATTCTCCATGAACGATATTGTCATTCTTGCTCCTACCCAATTCCTGATGCCTAACCCAGTCAGCGGTATTCTTGTGGCTTATCTGATAGACAATAACAATTGTTCAAATTCAGATACCACTTCCTTTTCCATATCAAACCAACCTACACTTGATTTATCCGTATACAGCATTCCTTGCCAAGGCGATAGTGCTGTTCTAATGCTCATCACGGATGGCGCTGTTATCGATTGGAACAACAGTGATATCGATTCAATCGGCAACCAATTGTACGCCCTTCCATTAACGGATTCGCTGAGCATAACAGCCACAGTAAGCAATAACGACGGTTGTTCGCAAAGTCAAAGCGTCTTCGTTGATCCCTTTGCGCTCCCAACTTTCATTCTTCCCGAGTCTATTTCGCTGTGCTTGGGTGATACAGCTTCTTTTGTCATTCCCAACAACAACCTCAACCTAACGTGGGAATCCAATTCTAGCATTGAAACGTTGGATAGCTTGGCTTTTGATGTATTCCCCATTGAAGATACTGACTTCACTATTTCCGCAGCAGACAGCAATGGGTGTTTCACCTCAGCTACGATATTCTTGGATGTCCTTCCCTTGCCTGAGACTCCTATTTTAGAATTGAACAGCAACGTCCTCTCCTTGACCAACAACAATAGCTTATGGGTGGATTGGTACATGAATGGCGACCTTTTGTTAAGCTCCATCGCAGATTCACTGGAGGTCAACACCAATGGAAACTACCAGGTAGTTGTCACCAATGACAACGGTTGTGCCGCCACGTCTGATATCTTCATTGTTGAATTGGTCGATATCACAGAAACAGATGTAAACCAAATGGAATGGATATACAATAACCACCAACTCATCCCAAGTGTGACCATTTCCTATCCAGTAGATATTGTAATATTCGACAACTCAGGAAAACGCGTTTGGATGAAGGACCAAGGCCAATCTCCTTTTGTATTGCCAATTGATTTATCCACAGGAATTTACATATTACAATACCAAGGAAAGGGATTGCGCGGGGTGACCAAGCTCTTTATTCCATAAAATTATAGGAATAAAAACCTTTAATCCATTGTAACAAAAGGGGATGCGATTCTATGCGCATAACCTTTTCTTGTGTAGTCTTGAAAAACAACTTCCCTTTGCGACATGTTTGTCAAATCATTTGGAAGTGCCGTATTTGGGATTGATGCCAATACCATCACCATCGAGGTGCAAGTAGAGCGTGGCGCTCACTTGATGATGGTGGGGTTGCCAGATACTGCGGTAAAAGAATCGATGCAGCGCATCCGGGCTGCCATGAGTAATTTGGGTTACAAGAATCTTGTGCGCAATATTACCATCAACATGGCTCCGGCGGATTTGCGGAAGGAGGGAGCAGCGTACGATTTGCCTGTGGCATTGGCCTTGTTGGCCGGTACGGAACAAATGCTTTTTGATGAGCTCGATCAATATATCATCATGGGGGAGCTGTCCTTAGATGGGTCACTGCGATCCATCAAGGGCGCTCTGCCTATGGCATTGCAAGCCAAAAAAGAAGGGTTCAAAGGCATTATCCTTCCCGAATGCAATGCTGAGGAAGCGGCAATCGTAGATGGCATTGATGTCCTTCCCGCAACATCACTCACCGCAGTTGTTGACTTCTTTAACAACGAAAAAAAATTGCTTCCTTTGCAGTCCAATCTTACGCAACTTTTGGCCAACACCATCAACAAATACAGATTGGATTTTAAGGATGTCAAAGGTCAAATGAATGTGAAGCGGGCTTTTCTCATTGCCGCAGCGGGTGGTCACAATCTGCTTTTGATTGGTCCTCCCGGTGCAGGAAAAACCATGCTGGCCAAAAGATTACCATCCATACTTCCCCCACTATCCATGCAGGAATCGTTGGAGGCGACCAAGATCCACAGTGTTGCAGGCAAACTCAGAAACAAGTACGGGTTGATTGTTGAACGACCTTTTCGGAGCCCACATCACACCATCTCGGACGTCGCCCTCGTGGGTGGGGGAAGTATTCCACAACCTGGTGAAATTTCATTGGCCCACCATGGCGTTTTGTTCTTGGATGAATTGCCAGAATTCAAAAGAACGGTACTGGAAGTATTGCGACAACCGCTGGAAGACCGTGTTGTCACAATATCCCGCAGCAAGTTCTCCGTTGACTTTCCCGCAGGCTTTATGCTCATTGCCTCTATGAACCCTTGTCCCTGTGGCTACTACAACCACCCCGAAAAAGATTGCGTATGTGCCCCTGGCGTGGTGCAACGTTATTTGAATAAAATCAGTGGCCCGTTGCTGGACAGAATTGATTTACATGTTGAAGTAACACCCGTTGCTTTTGATGAACTAACAGCACACGCAGAAGTTGAGGGTTCAGAAAGCATCCGCAACCAAGTCATTGCTGCGCGTTGTATTCAGATACAACGCTGCAATATCCCCAATGCCAATTTACAGAGCCAAGATTTGAAAAAACATGCCGCCTTGGATTCTGCATGTCAATCAATTCTCAAAACAGCCATGGAAAGACTCAAATTGTCCGCCCGATCCTATGACCGAATCATCCGTGTGGCGCGCACCATTGCTGATCTTGAAGCATCACCTAAAATACAATCCCACCACATTGCAGAGGCCATCAACTACCGAAGTTTAGACCGTGAGAATTGGTCGGGTTAAGCTTTTGATGTACCTTTCCGCAATGCGCCAAGAAGACGTTCATATCGAAAATTGGGATTGGAACAATTTGGAAAAACACTACCCTGCTTTTTTCAAATTGTATGTGGAAAATACACAAGGTCATGAAAATGAAAAAGTCATTTCCTTGGCCTACATTCAAAAAAAAGCAGAACAACTTCCCGCGCTATTTGAAAACAAGCAAATTATTTTTTTTGCAGCAATTGTGCAAAATCAATTGGTTGGATTCCTTTGGGCCTATCCAAGAACTTTCATTGAAACTCCCCGAATTTGTATCAATGCCATTATTGTCGACGAAAAATTTCGTGGAAATAAAATAGGTGAGCAGTTGATGGGACACCTTGAGTCACTTGCAAGTTCGATGGGCATTTCGGAGATAGATGTTGCTACCGCAGCATTTAAACAAAACACGATTGATTGGTATCAGCGTTTAGGCTATTTACCTGAACGGGTTCAACTTTTCAAAAAAATCTAACCATGCTCTGGGGTTTCACATTACGCACGAGAATCTACCTATCCATGCTGGCCATCTTGGCGTTGGCATTTTTGGTTACCGGTATTGTTGCCATATACAGCGACATCGAGCAAAACAAAGCTTTTAAGCAAGAGGCCTTGGAGCGTAAAGAGAAATCGGTCCGTGCATCACTCGACTACTTCTTGATTCATGAAGGCGGGCACATGTCTCCTGACAGCGTGGCCTTTAAATTTGCAGACAAGATATGTGAGCTGGCAGATGTGCACCAAATGTTCATCGGTCTATTCGATTTGCGAGGGGAATACCTCATCTCCAACAACAGTGCTTACTTAGACTCCCTTCAAATTCCAGCCATTGTGCCACAACCCATCTTAAAAAGCATTCAGAACGGTTATGACAAAAAACTTCTTTTTGAAGAGTATCAGCATGAAGGTTACACTTTGGCCTATTGGCTTTTCAGTGATATAGATGGGCACCCCATCGCCATCATTGCCATGGACTATTCCAATGCCGACGAGGAATCCAAAGATGTCAAAGATTTTCTTTTGGGTGTTTCTGGTTCATACCTCATTCTTTTCTTTGTTGCGGCTGTCATTGCATTCATCCTTTCGCGGTACATCACCCGTTCCCTGCGCACTATCGCGCAGCGCATGAAATCAACCGACCTCTCGCAAAACTTTGAACCACTCCATTGGGAATACCAAGATGAGATCGGAAATCTTGTTGTAGAATACAACAAAATGCTCACTGTGCTTAAAATCAGCGCAGACCAACTCGCAGAAAAAGAACGTGAAGGAGCCTGGCGCGAAATGGCCCAACAAATTGCCCATGATATCAAGAATCCGCTGACTCCTATGCGGCTCCGTGTGCAGCACCTGAAAAGGCAATTTGACAATGAAGACAAAGCGCAATTTCAATCGCACCTTTTGGTTTTTATTCAAACCATGACAGAACAAATTGACGCGTTGGCCAACATTGCCAATACATTTAGTCAACTTGCCCGCACTGAAACTTTGGAAATGGAGAAAATATCACCTGAGATATTCTTCCAATCATTAACCACTTTTTACAAAGATGAAGATTGTTCCATCGATGTATTTGTCAGCAATCCCAATGTGTCCATTTCAGCCAATCACAATGCCTTGCACCGCATTGCTACCAACCTCATCACCAATGCCATTCAAGCCAAAAAAGACGGAGTCAATGTGCACATTGACATTAACATAGCTCAGCACTTTGGAAAAGTATTTGTTGTTATCCAAGACAATGGACAGGGGATTCCTGAAAGTATGATGGGACAACTTTTTCAACCCAAATTTACTACCAAGAAAACCGGTTCAGGTCTTGGATTGGCCACCGCAAAAGCATTGATGGAAAAAATGAATGGACAAATTTTATGCAAAAGCAGATATCAGATTGGAACCCGTTTTTATCTGGTTTTTCCTACTGTTGCAGTTGAGTAGGGTAAATGACTGGACGGGAAGGTGC
>CAZNVU010000008.1:0-32517 GCA_964576575.1 uncultured Chryseobacterium sp. | reverse complement strand
CTGGATTTTTTATCATCCCCATTGGGAAGTGTTCTGATGATCAACGCCAAAGGCATGTGTGTCTCTACTTCCTGTTGAATTTGTGACCAACGCACAATGCTGTCTTCACCATCCGTTTCTGGTGTTATTGTAATCAGCAACGCATGCGCACAGTAGGGACCTTTCCAATTGGAAATAGGGTATTGCTTTGGATCAATGTGTCCATAAGTTTCTGTATGGGTTCCATGGCCATGGGGGTTGAAAAAAACATTGAAGAAATTCACTTTTCCACCCTGTTCAATGCTGCCCACAAAACCGTTTTCCATCACAGGAGAAATCACTGGCGAGTCCACATACCAAGCCCTAGGGCCATTTACAGAAAGCGGAATAGCCAAATCATGCGGTGATGAAAAATCGGCCTCCCAATTTTTTCCCTGATGGATATAACTCAATTTCATGGCGCAATAAAAGGAAGGGCGTTCACGGGTTGTCCTGAATGCCAAAGTTCAAAATGCAAATGAGGAAACTTTTGACCTTGGGTGGGTTCGCCCACACTGCCCAACAAATCGCCGGCAAAAATCAAATCACCTACACGATGCGTAACTTGATTTAAATTTCCGTATACGGATACCCAACCATCACCGTGACTCAATACCATTTGATAAGATTGCTTACCCATTGGCATCACGCTCAGCACCCTGCCATCTGACACTACGGAAACAGGAGTTCCAACTGGAGACCCTATGTTTACTCCGTATTCCGTTGCTCCTTTGCTATTCACGATTTGGCCTTTTAAAGGAATCACAAACTCTTGTCTAGAAAATACCAGTGGACGCTTGGATTTCTTGGTGCGCATCTCTGTATCAAACAATGAATCTGCTTCCGTCCACTCCAACTTGGTGGTCTTCATTTCAGAAGTATCCACCGCATGGCGCACGATATCACCCGCCAAAATGGTTTGCACACTTTGCAAATACGCTTGGTTCTGCCTCAGGGCTCTGCTCAAAGAATCCGCCTTGATTCGAGCATCACGCGCTTGTTCCCTGTACTCAATGTCAACATATCCGGGGACCAAATAAACCTTCAGCGGAGTAAAGGCCACCAACAAATAAATGATGAATCCAAACACCAACAGCAAACCGCCAAACATAACAATGACGTTCATGGGTGTCAAGGAATAACTGAACCGCTCCTCAAAGGTATTTTCATTGAGCAAGGTTAGCCTAAACCGAGACTTCAGTTTCTTGAGCAATTTTCTCCTTCTTGGTCGGCGTTCTCTTTTCATTGAAAAATTCAGAATTACTACAAATTAAAGCATGAAAATGAAATAAATTTGGACTTTTAGGGTTTTATCCAATTTTAATGACCAAAAGAAACTCAGCCCATCTCCTACCCATCATCGTTTTGATGACGGTGTTATGGGCGTGCACCAACAAAAAGGATGGTGTGGCATACAGAGCCTACCACAACACCACGGCGCATTACAATGGTCACTTCAATGCAGACCAAGCCATGCTGCAAGCAGAAACTAAAATTCGATCCAACACCATAGAAGACTTTGACAGCATTCTCTCTGTTATTGCACTAGGAAGTCCAGAAGGAGGTCAGGCCGCGTTAGAAGACTTGGAGAGAGTAATTGCCAAAACAGAGAAGGTGATTAAAAGACACACCATCACAGGCGAGCAAAAAAAAAGCATTAAAAAACCTTATTACAACAAGTGGATTGACGAGAATTACATCCTTCTCGGAAAAGCCCATTATTACAAAAAGGATTACAATGTAGCCGAAAAACTATTTCAATTTGTTTACAAGAAATACACGGATCCCAATGCCATTGCGATGGGTGCCGCTTGGCTCTCCATCAGCTTGATGACCCAAGAAGAGTTTAGCAAGGCCATTCAGATTTTATCCAAAGAAGAATTGAACCCAACGGCCTTGGATCCCAAAACAAAAGTGTTTTACCACTCTACTTTGGCTGAGCTTTACATTAAAACCAAAAAATGGGACAAGGCCAAAGACCAGCTTAATAGCGCCATAACCGCTACCAAAAAGAAAAAAGAAAAGGCCCGTCTATACTTTGTGCTTGGACAAATTTATGAGCACTTGGAAGAATACAGCAGTGCACAAAACCAATACCTCAAAACACTAGACTCCAAACCCAATCCAGAGCTAGAATTTCAAGCCAAGATGAAAAAGGCGCTCAATGCCATCCGCAATGGGTCAAGCGCACTTGTTGCGCGACAAGAGCTTTTGGAGATGTTAGAAAACATCAAATACAGCGATTACAAAGACCAAATCTACTTCACGCTGGCCCTTATGGAACAGGAGCAGGGCAATGAGGCTGAGGCCAAAAAGTTGTACAACAAGTCCATCCGTTCCAGTAAAAAAAATAAAAAACAAAAAGGAAAATCATTCTTGAATTTGGCGGACCTGCATTTTGATGACCAAGAATATGTGTCTGCCCAAAGTGCATACGATAGCACACAAAAGTTGATAGACCCCAAGCATCCCAGAATAGAAGAGGTAAAAGGCAGAGCCAAAAGTCTTACTGAACTAGTCACCTATCTCAATGCCATTGAAAACGCAGACAGCCTTAGCAAAATTTGCGCGCTCGATCCGCCTGCTCAGCTGAATCAAATGAAGAAGGTTCGAGAAATTTTGGTTGCAAAAGAAGTGGCTAAACGTGCAGAAGAATCAAGATTGGCGGCAGAAAGGCAAGCTGAAGCATTGGCCAATAGCATTCCTGGTGGATTTTGGTGTTATAACAAAGAACAACGCTCCAAAGGTTATGAGGAGTTTCTTTCTTACTGGGATGATCGACCTTTGAAAGACAATTGGCGGTTAAATAGCAAGTTGGCACAAATGAATGATGTGCCAGATGAACGCCCAAACACAGCCTCTGAAGGAACTGAAAGCTCAGATAACAGTGTAGAAAAAAGCGTAGCCTCTGCAGAGGACTTGTGGTTGACATTGCCTTGTAAAGACGACAAGGCTATGAAAGCGCTAATAGTAGGAAGAGAGGAAGGTTACTACAAAGCAGGGTTGGTATACAAAGAGGATCTGAATGACCCTTCGAGCGCCATTCAAATTTGGGAAAAATCTCTCATTGAACTTAAAGACAACGATTTCACTCCTTTGACCTATTACCAGATTTATCGCACTTACTGGAATATCGAGCAACTGGGAGGCGGGAAAATCAAATCTTGCGGTACTTGCAATTCCACCCATTGGGGAAATCAAATCAAACAAAAATATCCAGGCTCTGAATGGGCAAGATTTGTTGATGATCCCAATGCCAAAGATGAAAATGAAGTAAAGAAAGCCAACGAACTCGCCGGTTATGAGGAGGTGTATAAACTTTACGCCAAACGCTATTACCCAGAAGCCATGACGGCTTGCAACAAAGTTTTAAGGGAAGACACCACCAACCACCTCATCTGCAAATACAAAATTCTAAGAGCAGTATGCGTTGGATATGTTGATGCCATGGCTGGACTCAATGACCAATACCAAGAAGCCTTAAAAGATGTAATCAAGGATTGTCCTGGTTCGCCGGAGGCTGAAAAAGCGCAAGACCTATTAATCCCATTTGCGCCTAAAACCGAAAAAACAGCTGAGGTCACAGCAGCTCCTACCCCTGAGTTGACATTCCAATATGACGAGAACGCTGAACATTATTTTGCCATAGAAATTCCACTGAGTACGCCAAATATCAATGGTTACAAAGCCATCATGGCGGACTACACACAAAAATTTTATGCCTCAAATAAACTGACTGTAACAGGCAATATGCTCAATCCTGAGACCCAATTATTGATGACCAAAAGTTTTAAAAAACTGGCTGAGGCTCAAGATTTTATGAGTACATTCGCATTGAACACCAATGAAGTAAAAGAAATTCACGAAAAACAGTTCCAATATTTCTTGATTTCAAAACAGAATTATGTTCAGTTGTTTAAGATTAAAAGTTTAGACAGTTACAAAAAGTTTTACCAAGAAAATTATCCTAAATAAAATGAAAATGTCAAGAACCCCTGAAAATCCGGTGGAAACTTCCATCAATCGCATTGTAGAAGGAACATCTATCAAAGGTGATATCAAGTGTGAAAGCAACATTCGTATCGATGGGATTTTTGTAGGTGATTTGATTACCAAAGGTCGTTTGGTGGTTGGTCCCAATGGTAAAATTGAAGGCAATGTAACTTGTCAAAACGCTGAGTTGGAAGGACAAATAAAAGGAAAAATTCAAGTACAGCAACTGCTTACTTTGAAGTCAACAGCAAAAGTGGATGGAGATATGGTTACGGATAAATTGGCCATTGAGCCAGGTGCAACCTTCACAGGAAACTGTAGCATGGGAAATAAAATAAAGGACATCAAAATAGATGTTCCTCAGGATGCCAAAGCCGCCGTTTAACACCAGTTTCTTAAGATATGCTGGTATGGCCAGTCAAATGGCCATTATCATTTTGGTCTTTGTTGGTATAGGTCGTTATTTGGATGGGGAAAATGGAAAGACTTATACCCTCATCGGATCCATATTGGGCGTTGTCCTATCCTTGTACTCCGTTATTAAATCGCTCATGAAACAGCTATGAAAATCAAACCCATTACAAGCATTTATCTCACTGTACTTTTGTGCGCTATTGTATTCTTCATTCAACCGCTCCAATGGCTATCTGAAAGCGTGCAGTGGGCATTGATTGGTTTTATTGGCACCTTTGGTTTAATAACTTGGTTCTTCTCTAAAGGCATGTCTCAAGCCAAATCTGGCAAAGTTTGGATTAACCAATTCCTTGCCTCTATTGCCATAAAAATGTTTACCACTTTGTCTTATTTGACCATTTTTCTCTATGTCAATAAAGACTGGGAAACTGCTCAGAAATTACAATTAGCCATTGGCGCTTTCATCGTGTACATTGCATTCACGATACTTCTAGCAGGCAACAAGCCTAGCGCGGAATAATTCTATTCCTAAATCGGAGTACAAGAACCACTGCGGCAGCGTCAAACAAAAAATCCAACAGCTCTCCTGACCGATAAGAAGTCAAAGACGTCTGCATGATTTCTAAAAAAACCGCATAGGAAATCAATCCCAAAAACAACAAAACATTAGTGGGGACCTCTCGCCAGGGAAACAACAACCATAATAGGGTTAGCCCACCAAATAAGACAAAATGTGCCACCTTGTCTAACCCGATGATATCGGACCAATCCCAATTGCTCTCAGCTGGTATATGAATCAGGTGTAAGACCAAAACAAAAAAGGTTGCTACGGGAGCAACCTTGTTATTTCTAAGCAAAGAAAACATCTCTATTACAAAGACGCTTCGTATGAAGCGGCATCCATTAAGCCACTCAAATCTGCACCTGAATCCAACTTCACTTTGATCATCCAACCCTCACCGTAAGGATCTTCGTTAACCAAAGCGGGATTAGCCTCTAAAGCAGCGTTCACTTCTAAAACTGTTCCCTTCACAGGCATAAACAAATCAGACACGGTCTTTACAGCTTCAACAGTACCAAACACCGCATGCTCATCCAATGACTCCCCTTCTGTCTCTATTTCAACAAATACAATATCACCCAATTCACCTTGCGCAAAAGCGGTGATTCCTACTGTTGCTACATCACCGTCGATACGAACCCACTCGTGATCTTTGGTATACTTTAATTCTGTTGGATAGTTCATAAAATTTTTCGTGTGGGGTAAAAATAGGACATTATCTTCGAAGTCACTGCGAATACCGCAAAAAATCATGAATTCATTTTTGAAAAATCAAATGAGTATTACTTCTATTCTCTTATTGGCTTTGATTGGCCTTTTAGCCGGTATTATCAGCGGTTTTGTTGGAATTGGCGGCGGTATGATCATGGTTCCAGCCATGATTTATTTTTTTCAATACAATCAATTCCAAGCACAAGGAACCAGCCTGGCTGTTTTAATGATGCCCGTTGGGATTTTTGCAGTGGTAAATTACTACCAAGCAGGCCACATTCAATTCATTCCCGTATTTGCCATTGCCTTGGGATTTGTTGCTGGCGCTTTTTTAGGCAGTAAATGGGTGTTGGGCATGAACATACAAAAAGTGAAATTGGTATTTGGTCTTTTCATGTTCCTCATGTCGGCCAAAATATCATGGGACGCTTATCAGAAAATTAGATCGTCCTCAGCAACTGCAGAAACAAAAAAGGAGGTCTAACGACCCCCTTTTCAATATTCAAAAGTGAAATTATTTTTTACCTTTCTTAGCAACTTTCTTAGCTGGTTTGGCTGCTGGTTTAGCAACCTTCTTAGCTGGCTTAGCGGCTGGCTTAGCGGCTGGCTTAGCAGCCTTCTTTGCTGGTTTAGCTTTCTTTGGTTCTTCTTTAACCTCGATAGCGCTATCCAACAATTTAGATGAACTCATGTTAAATACTTGAGCAATTTTCTCTAAGGTCAACAAAGTGATGTTGCGGCCTCTTTCGATGCGGTATGCATTGGACTTATCCAATCCAACTACATCACCAAACACCTCTAAGGTCATTTTTTTCTTCTTGCGAAGAGCACGGATACCTGCTCCAATAGAAGCCAAGTAAGCCTTTTCGTTAAATTTTTGAGCCATTTTGTTTTTTGTTTTCGGTTACAACATACAAAGATATAAATATTTCATTATGTTACAACTATTTTTCCCACTTGTCCACTGCTACAGTGGCCAATGCATTACCGATAACGTTGGTGGCTGAACGCCCCATATCCAACAAATGATCAACTCCCAACAACAAAACAAGACCAGCCTCGGGAATGCCAAAAGTAGCTACCGTTCCTGCTATCACAACCAATGAAGCCCTTGGTACACCTGCGATTCCCTTGCTAGTTATCATTAAAGTCAACAACATGGTTACCTGATCTCCAAATGACAATTCAATACCGTACGCTTGTGCAATGAACAAGCTCGCAAAAGTCATGTACATCATACTGCCATCCAAATTGAAGGAATAACCCAAGGGCAAAACAAAACTGACAATGCGGTTTCTACAACCAAATCGCTCCAGCTGTTCTAGCATTTTTGGATATGCTGCTTCACTGGATGCTGTAGAAAAGGCCAACAACAATGGTTGTTTTAAATGACTAAGCAATACCTTTATTCTTGACTTTAATAACAACCAACCTACACCTATCAAAATCAACCAAAGCAGAGCTAATCCAGAGTAAAATTCACCAATGAAAGTGGCGTAGGTGGCCAAAACCCCAATTCCCTTCTTAGCTATAATGGCTGTAATGGCGGCAAAGACTGCAAAAGGAGCAACGTACATGACAAACGTTGTAATCTTAAGCATAACGTGACCTACAGCGTCCATGGCTTTAATAAGACCATCAGCCTTCTCTCCCATGGAGGCCGCACCAACGCCGAACAACAAAGCAAAAATCACAATCTGGAGAATCTCATTCTTAGCCATTGCTTCAAAAACACTTGATGGAAAAATATGGGTGACAAATCCCTTCAATGTGATGGCTTGATGTTCTAATCCAATACTTGCCGATTGGTCTGGCATTTCCAATTGAAGCTGGTGACCCGGCTGGTAAAAATTCACCAAAACCGCACCCAATGCCAATGAGATTAAGGATGCTGAAAAAAACCAAAGCAAGGTCTTTCCTCCAATTCTGCCTACAGCTTTGAGGTCGCCCAATTTGGCCACTCCTGCTACCAAGGTGGCGAAAACCAATGGCGCAATAATCATCTTGATCAACCGCAAAAAAACCTCAGTAAAAATGCTCAACACCTCTAAAATCTTAGCCAAAGTGCCATCCATTTTGGATTCTCTATTGGCATTGGATACAACAATCTCCTGTAAATCTACTTTCTTATCGTGCGACCATTTCAACGCAGCATCGTATTTCTGCTCTGCTGTTAAAAGTGTATCCTTGGCAATAACCTGAAGATCAACATTGGTGTCTTTGTCTGCCTCACTCATCTTTTGAGAAATTCTTTCCCAAGCTTCTACCTTTGTCAGGGGGCTAGATGGCGGATATGAAACGTTTAACCAGGCGCCAAAAACGATGCCCAAAAGAAGTGCAATAAAAATCCACTGAGTAAGATTGATCTTTTTCATTCGTGAGTACAATATCCCACGAATATAGGTCAATAAGCGCGCTGGTTGCGACCCTCCATGTAATTTATGAAGGCTTGATTCACCACCTTATTTCCGCCCGGTGTCGGATAATTGCCTGTAAAATACCAATCTCCTTGATGATTTGGACAAGCCTGATGCAAACCCTCTATGCTTTGGTAGATAATCTTGACTTTGGCTTTCAAATCAGACGGTGTCAACAACTGCGCAATTTTGTCATTTATCTCTTCAACAGTAAACGGCTCATAGACTTCCTTTACATAATTCTTGACATGCTCCTTGGGCATTTCCTTCTGATCCAAACACTTGCGATAAACGACATCCATGATGTTGGTGGACCCTCTCTCTTTGTGCAAAGCCACGCAGGCTTGAAAAGCAATAAAATCCCCCATCTTGGCCATGTCTATTCCATAGCAATCAGGGAACCTGATTTGTGGAGCTGATGACACGATGATAATTGTCTTTGGAGACAGCCGATCTAAAATTCTAAGTATTGATTTTTTTAAGGTCGTTCCTCTAACAATCGAGTCATCTATCACCACCAAATGATCCTGGTTGGGTACTACAGCACCATGGGTAACGTCATAAACGGAAGATACCATCTCATCGCGTGCAGAGTCCTGGGTGATAAACGTTCTCAACTTAACGTCCTTCAACACTATCTTCTCGATTCGGGTTCTGGTTAAAATAATTTTCTCTATTTCTTCCTTGTTTATTCCACTTCCCGCTTGAATCAACTTCTCTATTTTCTTTCTGTTGTCCTCATCTTCCAATTCTTTGATCATCCCATAAAAGGCGGTTTCAGCGGTGTTTGGAATAAAGGTGAAGACTGTGTTGTCCATGTCATGCTCAACAGCCTCTAATATGGCTGGAACAACATTTCTTCCCAATTGCTGACGCTCTTTATAAATATCCTTGTCATTTCCTTTTGAAAAATAGATGCGTTCAAAAGAACAGGGTGTCAACTCTTTGGGCTCTCTGACCTCTTTCAACGACGTTTGTCCATCCTTCTTGATGATTAAACCATAACCTGCAGGGATTTCACTGATATCATCTGCATCTACATAAAAGGCGCTTTGAATAGGCGTCTTTTCACTGGCTACAACAACTATTTCATCATCTTCATAAAAGAATGCAGGTCGGATACCGTTGGGGTCACGCACAACAAAAGCATCTCCATGTCCAAACATACCCGCCATGGCATATCCACCATCCCACTCTCTTGAAGCGCGAGACAATACTCGCTGCACATCCAAATGCTTTGCTATTAAATCTGAAATTTGAACATTGGAATAACCCTGGGACTTGAATCGTTCAAACAATATCTGGTTCTCCTCATCCAAGAAATGGCCTATCTTCTCCATGGCCGTCACCGTATCGGCTTTTTCTTTGGGATGTTGACCTAACTCCACCAACAATGAAAACAATTCATCTACATTGGTTAGATTGAAGTTCCCCGCCAACACCAAGTTTCTTGTCATCCAGTTGTTCTGACGCAAAAAGGGATGGCAATTTTCAATACTATTTCCTCCAAAGGTTCCGTAACGCAAATGGCCCAAAAAAACTTCTCCAGTGAACGCAAAATTCTCCTTCAAATACGCACTGTCCTTGATCAATTCAGGATTGCTTTTTTCCAAATCTGAAAAGCGGGCCATAACCTTTGAGAACACATCCCTTATGGGCTGCGCATCATTGCTTCTAATGCGACTGATGTACTTCTTACCAGGATCAATATCAATCTTGATATTGGCCAAACCCGCGCCGTCTTGACCACGGTGGTGCTGCTTTTGCATCAACAAATACATTTTGTTGAGGCCGTAAAATGCTGTTCCGTATTTCTCGGTGTAAAATTGAAGAGGTTTCTTCAATCGTAAGAGTGCGATACCGCACTCGTGCTTGATGGCATCACTCATAGGGGAGTGTAAAATTTGCACACAAAGATAGGTGTATACAAAGGAGGCTTGAAATTATTTTTCATCTTCATGTGAAATAGCTAAGGCTGCTGCATCATACAAGAAAAAAGATGATGAAAACTACTACTACCCTATGCTTATTGTTGTGGCTATGTGCCACGCTCCAAGCCCAAACACAAGGTGAAATATATGGTAATGTCAAAGACGCCAATCAAAAGGACGGACTTCCCGGTGTGGTGGTAACCATCGAGAATAGCGCAGGACACATCCCCTATGGCGGTGCTACAGACCTGGATGGTAAATTCCGCATCAGTGGGATTGAGCAAGGGACTTACAACGTCCGATTCCAAATGAATGGTAAAACCAGTATTCTCAAAACCAACGTTATCGTTAATCCTGATAAAATCACAGTGGTCAACGTTGCCATGAGCGATTCAAGTTACATGGGAAGAGCTTTGGTGATTGAAGAGCAAGCCATTCCACTCATTGACATCTCTGGAGGGACCTTACACACATTGACCGCCAAGGAAATGAAACACCTTCCCAGTGCGCATGGCGGAAACATCAAAAATATTGTCGCAGGAATGCTATCTGATGTAAAAACCGGGGGGCGCGGAGAAGAATTGTATTTTCGCGGCAGCCGAGCAGGAAGTGCTTTATACTTCATCGACGGTGTAAAAGTGAGAGAAAATGTACCCAACATACCATCTAGTGGAATTGCTTCCATCTCTGTTTATACAGGAGGAATGCCCGCCAGCTATGGGGATTGCACAGGCGGAGTAATTGTGATCAACACCAAAAGTTATTTGCAAGAGTTCTACCAAAAACAAAAAGCCATTTTAGAATGAACAACCACCGACAAGAGGATTGGATTTTGTTGTACCAACAAAGCCCTACCCCAAATGCTTTGGGAGAAATCTTTAAGCATTGGGGGCATCTTGTCTATGGTGTCGCGCTGAAATACATGGGAAATACAGAAGATGCCAACGATTGCGTCGCCGATATTTTTGAAAAACTGTTGCTACACATCCCCCAAGATCCCATCCAAAATGGCGCTGCTTGGCTGCACACAATAACCAAGTTTCACTGTCTGATGAAATTACGCGCCAACAAAGCGCAATACAAACAGCTGGAGACTTCAAGGTTACAATACACGTCCGTTCATGAAATAGAAAATAGACTCCATCAACTCGAAGAGCTTTTATTGACACTAAAGGCACCGCAAAAACATTGCATCGAATCCGTGTTTTTAAGACAACTTTCTTATGAGCAAATCACACAAGAATTTGGGTACAGTTTCAATGAAATCAAATCTCATGTTCAAAACGGCAAAAGAAATTTACGCCTTGCACTTGAAAAAATAGAAAACAATGAACGTTAGTCCTCCATCATCACACGAGCTTTTTCTATTTTCCTCAGGGCAAATGGCTCAGACAAATAGAGAAACTGAGATTAAGCAGTGGCTTAAGGAAAATCCATTTGGACAAGAAGCGCTAGAAGGTTTGGCTTTGGATCCACATTGTCAAGGACTTAAAACTCCTTCATTCTTGGAAAAGCCCAGTCCAAAAAAAGGCTCTTACAAGTTTCATTTCTTAGGTTGGGGATTGGGCCTAGGGTTTGGAGCATTGATGGCTTTGATACTTTTTTATCAACCAGAAGAGTTGTCTTTAAAATCAAATGTAATTCAGCTAGAATCTCCGCAAAAAGAAACGATCAAAGAAAAAATCGATACTGTCCAAATCCACCATCAACAAACAAAACAATCAACTTTATCATCCCATCAACAACAAAAGACAGAGTTACCAGCCAAAGCGGAATCCAATTCTGAAAATGATCATGGTCCATTGGTTATAAAAGGACGTGATATCGTGCGTCCAATTAATCATTTATCTCAACTTGGGTTGGCGTCTGGAAATGAAGGCTACATCAAAATGAGTAACCCTTGTATTGAAATTCTAGGTTACCGCGTTTACCCCTACAAAGAGCGGGCTGTGAAGGAAGAAATCAATCTCCCGGGATTGCCCGCCAATGAAGGCGTGAGGGGATACTTCATTGCTGATAGAGTTCCTTATTTGACCGCCATAGAAAAAGCCATTGAGAATTATCAAGTAAAAAATTCTGATATCTGCATTTTCATTTGCGAGGATATTCTCCTACAGTATCCAAATGACATCAATGCCCTTTATTTAATTGGTCGTTGTCTTTATGAAGAAGGGCTTATTGAACAATCCAGAACTTATTTCCAGAAAACATTGAAGCTCAACCAAGGGCGATTGAATGAAAAGGAGATAAAAGGATATCTTAACATTCCATAAAAAAAGGCGACATTGATGTCGCCTTTTCAATTTCTCCAATTCCAATTACTCTACCGTCACAGACTTGGCTAAATTCCTTGGTTGATCTACATTACAACCTCTCATCACAGCGACATGATAAGACAACAATTGCAATGGAATAACAGAAATCAAAGGAACAAGGCTATCATCTGATTTTGGAATCTCTATAACATGATCCGCCAAATCCTTCACCACTTTATCTCCTTCCGTGACAATGGCGATGATATTCCCTTTTCTAGCCTTTACCTCTTGGATATTGCTCACCACTTTCTCGTAGCTAGCACCTTGCGTGGCAATAACAAAAACAGGCATATTCTCATCAATCAAAGCGATAGGTCCGTGTTTCATCTCAGCAGCAGGATAACCTTCAGCATGGATGTAAGAGATTTCCTTTAACTTCAATGCACCTTCTAATGCAACCGGGAAAGAATATCCCCTGCCCAAGTACAAGGCATTGGTTGAATCTTTGTAAATGGCCGCAATCTTCTTAACGTCCTCATTGGTTTTTAATACCTCAGCAATTTTTTCAGGCACAGAATTTAACTCGGCCATCAAACGATTCAAGCGCTCTTGTTTCATCACTCCTCTGTGCATGGCAACAGAAAGTGCCAATAAATACAATACAGAAACTTGAGCGGTAAAGGCCTTGGTAGAGGCTACACCAATCTCAGGACCAGCGTGTGTATAAGCCCCACTGTGTGTGGCACGAGCAATACTAGATCCCACCACATTACAAACACCAAAAATGAATGCTCCCTTTTCTTTGGCCATTTCAATAGCTGCCAAGGTATCTGCAGTTTCACCACTTTGTGATATGGCAATCACCACATCGGTTGGATAAATGACAGGATTGCGGTATCTGAACTCAGAAGCATATTCTACTTCAACGGGAATGCGCGCAAACTCTTCAAAAAGATATTCTGCAACCAAACCTGCATGCCAGCTGGTTCCGCAAGCAACAATCAAAATACGTGTCGCCTTATTCCAACGGTCCTCATGTTCATCTACACCACTCATTCTAACTACCCCGTTAGCCAAACTCATTCTACCTCTGATGGAGTCATTGATTGAACGGGGTTGTTCATGAATTTCCTTCAACATGAATGAATCATAACCACCCTTCTCGATGGCTTCCAACTTCATTTCCAACTCCTGAACATAAGGGTCTTTGTGCTGATTGGAGATGGTGACAATTTTCAAACCGTCCGTTCTGTCCAATCGGGCAATCTCTTCATCTTCTAGGTAGACAACATTCCTCGTATATTCAATAATGGGCGTAGCATCACTCGCAATGAAAAACTCGTTGTCCTTGCCTACACCAATCACCAATGGGCTAGATTTTCTTGCCGCAATCATTTGGTTGGGGTTGCTCTTATCTAGAATAACGATGGCATAAGCACCTATTACTTCTGATAATGCAATACGCACAGCATCAAACAAATTGGCTCCTGTCTTATCGCGAATATCTTCGATAAAATGAACCAAAACTTCCGTATCGGTATCACTTTTAAACGTGTGCCCGCGATTGATTAACTCCGCTTTTAACGACGCGTAATTCTCAATAATCCCATTGTGGATTAGAACCAAAGATCCGTCATTGGATAAATGGGGATGTGCATTCACATCATTGGGGGGGCCATGTGTAGCCCAGCGCGTATGGCCAATACCAACATTGCCTGTTTTAATATTACTCCCTATGCTCTCCTCAAGGTCAGAGACCTTCCCTTTGCACTTGAACAATCTAAAATCTCCCTCATCAATCATGGCAACACCCGCGCTGTCATATCCGCGGTATTCCAATCGCTTAAGCCCTTTGATTAAAATATCATAAGCTTGTCTATCTCCTAAGTAGCCAACAATTCCACACATAATTATAAATCTTATTGAGCGAAGGTAATAATAAGTCTTGTATTCTCCGAAGGAAGAGACGGATTGAACTCAGGACCTTGTGCGATAATTCTCTTTGCACTTACGCCTGTTGTGCCACCTAAAACATACAAACCTTTGCTGTTAATTTCACCTGTTAATACACTTTGAATATAGCGCGTAATCACAAAGCTATATTTTTGGGTAGTTGTATTTAAAAAACCCCCAATGCTTTGTGCAAATTCATCGGGTAATATCTTTTCTTGCCCTTCTTCATTGATGTATCTCAAAAACAATTGATCAAAAGGCGTAAATCGGCTATCCAAATCCACCGGTATTTGGAGCTCTGCTTGAGCAATAACCTTGTTTCCAATAGCTAAATTTTTTACAGTAGGAAACTCTATCATTGCCTTTAGTCCACCTCCTGATTGCACATAGAAATGCTGAGCACCATCTAAAGGTTCTTGAGCAATATTCTCTAGCACAGTGCCTGTATAATTCTGTTTAAATCGGTTAAATCGAGCACAATCAGAACCAATCACAAAGTCATACAATAAGGTATCAGGTGTTGCTCCTGAAATATCTCGGTAATAAACCGTTAACTTGGTTCCTGGGTCTACCAAATCATACCGCATCACGGCATCCATGCGTGCTTTTGCGGTGATGCAAACTCCCTTAAAATAACTTTGAAAGTTGTCTTGTGAGGACAAAACAGAAACATCTGTAGGTTGCGTCAAGAATGTTCCCACTTCATTTTTGAGACGAATGCGCAGTTGAGGAAATGTTGTGTCTCCTGCCACCACAGCATCTTGATTGGGGTCAACATCCAAATAATCAAAACCGGGTTGCACCCAATTCTCAGGAGAATATGCTACCGTGCTGTTTGAAAAATAACTACTATCCAAATACAGATTATCTGTCAATGGATAAACAGCCAATTGTTGGCGGTTGGGCTTTCCGTAAAATGTTGCATTATAAGCCAATGCCAAAACCACTGAATCAATTTCCATCTCATCAGGAAAACCAGGATCCAGCGCTGAAAGCTTAAACTGAGTATAAATCTGACACTCCGTTGATCCCATTTCTATGTCTTCTAATCTACCCAGCACGGCCAATGATAATTCATCTGTTTTTACTGAGTCCTCTAACATAGTCTTGATGGAGATTGAGAAAGTATCTGTTTGAAAGGCCGATAAGGCGTCTGAGTCAGGCAGCAAATCGCCGCCTGGTGTCAGTCCAGGCTTTTCACAGGACATTAAAAAAAACGAACCGCAAAAAAGAAAAAAGACAATTAATCCTTTCATTGACTATTTAGACCATTACCGGTTTATTGGCCAATACAGTATCAAAAAACTCATCTGTAGCAGACAAATAATCCGTCTCATCATTTTGATGCATCACAGGAACTTCTAAATCATCTGCAAATTTCTTGACTTCATCTGAGACATTTCCACCGCCTATAATGATTCCATCAGCAAACTTCATCGCGTTCTTCATGAGTTGCGCATGAGTGGCTTTTTTCAACAACTCAATATCCCCTGCTTCAAAACCATCAAAGGCCACTTTTTTATGCATATCCTTTGACAAGGTGCCTTCAAACTCTTTATCGTAAGCAGAAACAACGATTTTGCTATCTGCAAAATGAGGATCTTGTGCATACAATTTCTTGACGTACAATGGCATCAAACTAGAGAACCACCCATGACAATGGATGATATCTGGAGCCCAACCCAACTTCTTAACAGTTTCCAATACTCCTTTGGTAAAGAATATCATTCTCATATCATTGTCCTCGAACATTTGTTCATTGTCGTCATGAAAGAAAGACTTTCGGTGAAAATACTCTTCATTATCAATGAAATAAACTTGAAGTCTAATCTGTGGGATGCTGGCCACTTTGATAATCAAAGGATGGTCAGAATCGTCCACAATCAAGTTCATCCCGGACAAACGAATCACCTCATGCAATTGATGTCTGCGTTCATTGATTTTGCCAAAACGCGGCATGAATATTCTGGTTTCTTTCCCGCGCTCATGCACCGCCTGAGGCATCTGCCTACAAGTCTGAGCAATGTGGCTTTCAGGTGAAAAGGGAAGAATTTCGTGGCTAACAAATAATATTCTAGGCTTACTCATGTATGAAATTCATCTTTAATGGAAATGCAAAGATAAATAAAAAAAAATTTTGATTTACGCAAATGGTTAGCTTTGGCGGCATAAAGTACGTTAAGATGGAGATTTTAAAATCATCTACAGCCCTTATTGCATGGAGAAATCAATGCCTAAACATGTCAATTGGCTTTGTACCTACCATGGGCGCGCTGCATCAAGGACATCTTTCACTCATGCTTCAAAGCAAAATTGACAATGCAAAAACATTGGCCAGCATTTTTGTGAATCCCACCCAATTCAATGACCCCAAAGATTTTTTACATTATCCCAGTACCATAGAATCAGACATTAGAATGTTGGAAGATATTGGTATTGATGCTGTATTTATTCCCTCTGTGGAAGACATGTATCCTGAGGTTACCGTGGAAAATTTTCATGTTCCCATTCTTACTGAAAGTTTGGAGGCTAAGTTAAGACCCGGACATTTTGACGGCGTAATCACCATCATTCGCAAATTATTTGATTTGGCCCTTGCCAATCGTGTTTACCTTGGAGAAAAAGATTTCCAACAATTGTCCATCATTTCCGCTTGGGTAAGAAAAGAAAACCGACCAGAAATTATTATCCCTTGTCCCACCCAAAGAGAAACTTCCGGTTTGGCAATGAGCTCGAGAAACCAACGCCTTACAGCAAGTCAACTCACCGAAGCAACCTTACTTTTTCAAATTCTCGATACTATCAAAGAAAACAAGTTCAACAACACCCCTGTAGAGTGGGAACTTTGGGCCAGAAGCCGCTTTGCGCTCTCACCGTCCTTCAGGTTAGATTATTTTGAAATAATTGATGCTGACACCTTTGGTCCAATAGCATCATGGGAGGATTCTCAAAACCCGATAGCTGTTATTGCCGCCTATCTTGGAGAAGTTAGATTAATTGATAACATGCGTGTTTAACACTATGGCACAAGAAGCTTGAATCCTTTCCCGTGAACATTGATGATTTCCAGGCGCTCATCGCCTCTCAAATGTTTGCGCAACTTGGCAATGTAAACATCCATGCTGCGACCATTAAAATAATTGTCATCGCCCCAAATGGTTTTCAAGGCATAACTTCTTTCTAGAATACCATTTTTATTTTTGGTCAACAAATACAAGAGCTCGTTTTCTTTGGTGGTCAATTTGGTTTCCTCACCTCCCAAAAACAACTTGTGTTTGTTATAATCAAAGTTATAATTACCCAAAACCTCCTCAGCGGACTCTTCCTCCGCCATAATCAGCGGATTGGTTCTCTTTAAAATGACATTAACCCTCGCCAACAACTCCTCCATTGAAAACGGCTTGGTCATGTAATCATCCCCACCGACCTCAAAACCTTTTAAGGTGTCTTCTTTTAAGCTTTTGGCAGTCAAAAACAAAATAGGTGTGTGCTTATCTTCTGCTCTTATTTCTTGAGCAACCGTAAAACCATCTTTCACTGGCATCATCACATCCAATATGATGAAATTATAACTACCTCTCTTAAAAGCCTTAATGGCCTCATGGCCGTCTGTTGCCAAGTCGGTCTGGTATCCCTTTGCATTCAGGTATTCCAACAACAACTGACCAAGGTTGGGGTCATCTTCACATAACAAGATACTAGTGGAGCGTTTCATGTTTTCTGGGTAATTTGATGGTAAATGTGGTTCCTTTTTTTAATTCACTTTCAACTTTAATGGTGCCCAAATGCTTGGTTACAACACCTAGCACATAACTTAAACCTAGTCCATAACCTTTAACGTTATGCACATTTCCCGTTGGCACACGGTACAATTTTTCGAAAATTCTTTTCTGATTCTCCTTGCTAATTCCCAATCCTTTGTCTGAAATTTCCAAGGCCAAAAATCCCCCTTCATCAAAGGTTCTGATCTTAAGTTGCGGATTTTCTAATGAGTACTTTAACGCATTGTCGACAAGATTATAGACCATGTTTGTTAAGTGCAGAATGTCTCCTTCGATAATAGGCGAAACACTTTCCAACTGATCATCAACGAGCGCGCGACGGCTTTTGAATTGCAAATCAAAACTCTTCAAAACCGTCTGTATGACTTCGTGCACATTGACCTCCTGCAATTTCATCTTCAATTGCCCTTGTTCAAATAGCGATGTGCGCAACACGTTTTCAACCAACATGCCCAATCGGGTGTTTTCCTCTTTGATCATTTTGATATATCGATCTCTGCTCATTTCTGATTTGACAACGTCATCATCTTGTAAGACCTCACATGCTAGTGAAATGGTTGCAATGGGGGTCTTTAATTCATGAGTCATATTATTGATGAAGTCACTTTTTAACTCACTCAATTGACGTTGTCGGTAAATGGTACTAAATGAAAAAATGAATAGCCCAATAATGACGGCCAACAATAAAACACTGATGGCCAGCATACTCCACATTGAACCCAACAAGTATTTACGATTATCAGCAAAGGATACCTGTAAAAAATACTCTTGCTCAAGGGCATCCTCAGGAAACAAATTGACTTTAAAAATTTCTACCTCTTGATCAATTTTTGTTGACAAACTTTGCCAAAAGACTGTTCCGTTCTCCTTAACTACTCTGGTGTGAAAAGGCATCCTTACTCCTTCCCTTTCTAAAAAGGTATGGAGCAAACTCTTCAAGAGCAGCGTATCCAATCGCTCTTCCACAGCGGGTATAATATCCACTTCAACAAAAGGGGTTGACCCCAAAGCCCATTGAACGCTATCCTCCTCTAGCGCTAGGGGTGTCTGAATGGTCTTCTTTGCAAAATCCTTTCGGACGATTTCATCCAAAGTCAAAGACATGGCACGCTGCACATGATCTGCAAATGCTTGTTGGCGCAACAGATAGGTGTTATGCACCCAATAAACCTGAAGTGCCAACAATGATAACATCGCAAAAGCCCCTAATCCCAGCCAAATTTTAACCCACTCCTTGCGCATGAGCGCAAAATAGTGCATCTTGGCGAAATGAGGGGCTTTGCTTAACGCTATTTAACACGGCTATGGAAACAACACCTTCTCAGTTATTATCTCATTACCTGTCTGAACCATTACTACATAAAGACCCGCGGCAACAGCATCTTGGGAAAGCCATCTGCGGTATTCCAATAAATTGAGATTATCTTCTATTCGTTGACCATTCAAATTGTATATATCGTAGATTGCATTCTCATCAACTTCATCCATCTCCAAGGCTACAATTGATTCTGTCTTCAAGCTCTTCACGCCAGAATCCATGCTTTTGCAATTGCTAAATGGCTGACTGGGTTCAAACTCCAATGCATTAAAATAGAGCTGATTCGGGTCTGTTTGAACATACGACTCCACATGAACAGAACAGCCAAACCATTCATTTCCGGACCAATTCATTGTTGTCGCAGCAAATGGAATCGCAATCAGCCCATGAATGGCGTGCTGGTTTGCCAAACCAAACCAGTTTCCTCCGTTCAATAAATCTGGTGGCGACACCTCATTGAAAACGATGTGATAGTCGTTGTTATCAAAAGCATTGCTGCCCGCACCATTGTTCATCGTTAATTGAACTCCATTGATCAACACCATTCCGTCAAATAAATGACTCAATCTTGAACAGGCCATTTTCAAGGCACCTCCACTCTGCTCTATCCCTATTTCATAATCAGAAAAATCACAGTCCTCCACTGACAATGGCGCGTTGACCAAACCCTTGACTTTTAAACCTATGGGGCTTCCATTTCCTGAGAAAGTCACACTTCGATATGAAAATGGCAAGCCAACCGCTTCACATCTCCATCCCACACCCAACATGTCTGATTCAGAAATTGTTAACGATCCCATAAGCCAGTCCTGTATTTCATTTCCGACCCACTTTGATGCGATACACCGCAAGTGTGATTTTATTCCACAGACCGATAAGTGATACCATAGACAGCCTGACATCATTATCCTGTTGTTCTGAAAAACAACATCAATCTGTTGATTTTCATAAGCTCCAACTGAATATAGTTTTACCCTATCCATATCCAGAAGTGCTTGACAATACCATTGGGATCCGTTCTCAAATCGAAAAGCTCCATTCTTTATAAATATCGCACCTTGAAAATCGTTGTGAGAGAAAAACTTGGATGCTGAATCAATCCATACAACTTCATCTTCATAACTTTCACCCTGAATGATCAACTTGGCTCCCGCACCAAATTCAATAGCCGGTTGATGCTGACTCCTAACAACGACCTTACCTGACGAACCATTTTCTGGCTGCAATATCAATGTCTTTCCATCTGCAATGTGAAGCAAACCCTCTTGAAATATTAGCCTAGCCTCATCATGCTCCAGCGATAATCCAGTGCCGTTAAAATAAATTTGACCACCTTCTTGAACGATTATATCGCCGCCAAAGTTTAACAAAGATGAAAGGTCCTCCATGATAATTTTTGAACCCGGCCCAACTATAATTTGACTACCCAAACCTAGCATTAGGCGAGACTTGTCATACATCGCTATCTTAGAACCTGGAGACAACATCAACTGACATTTTCTAGACCCATCCATCTCTCCTATTTTCAAAACTGTTTTGTCCATTAATACAAAACCTATATGATTGCAATCTGGTACAAGTCGCATTTTCAACATGGTTGGCTGCGCTTCTTGGAATTGACCACAATGAACATTTCCATTGCCATTTAAAACAACTTCTTGAACACCAATAAGGGAAGTTGAAAACAAATACTTGTCTTCCATAGATCCCAATACATATGGGCTACAAGGGAATGTCTCCTCCGTTGCAATCCATTCATTCACCGCATCTATTCTTTGCAATAGCCATTGAATGTTCTGAGGAGTCATGGCCACATGGGGCTGATTGTCTCCAGCCGGTACATACCAATCATCGAAAGGAGTAGTATTGGGTTCGGCTACCAGTGCGTCTAAAATTCCAATGTTTACGTTTCCTTGAAAATCCAACGCACTGTGTGGGCTGATGAAACTATGCTTTAAAGTGTATTGATCCGTTCCAATAAAATTGCAAACATTCAAGTAATCTGAATTGTCATTAATGACATCCACCAACTCTTTCACGGATGTTCTATAGCCCCCCGGTCTATAATCTAAAGCCGGTGCCAAGCTACTGATGCTGTAAACACCTGAATACTCAATGTAAGCAAATGACAACAATGACGAATAGGTTTCACTGTATATCAAATCTGCAATAACAAACATGTCTTGTGTAGAAAATGTATGCTCCGGATTTCCAGGTGCTGCATATAACCACATCCTAAATTCATCTCCAGAAAAAATACTAGAAGCATTGCATGACGTCTCCAGCAATGGAGTCCATTCTAAATTCTCCAAGGGGGTTCCAAAGCCGCTGCCATTGGCAATGGCCCAATTGATGGTTCTCTTGGGTATACCCAAATCATCCAAATAATTTTGAAAGGCTTGAAAATCTGGAGGGTTCAGGATTTGACCCATGGAATCAAAGTATTGGTTGATCAACATCTGTTTTGAAGCAGGTCTTGATAAAGCTCCAGTCTCAAATGCTTCAGCTTCAGCTGAAAAAGGGGAAAGAAAATCAATGGTTGTTTGAATGGCCAATGGAATATGTGCACCCTGATGCGGTGAATCCCAAGACACATAAACACCTGTACAGTGCTCTTGACCATCACGCTCCATTTCTGCAAGTGCAACCCTCGCCACTTGACCACCCATACTTGCGCCAGCCACAATCAATTGATTTTGATCCTCCTTGTATGCATTGCACAAAGAAATCAAATATTTCAACAATGCGGCATTGCTTCGAATATCAGCAGCCCCATCAACAAAATCCAAGAGAATCAGATCGTAACCTCTTTCACGCAATGCATCAACCATTTCTGAAGATTGAGCCAACATAGGATAATGCTCGTGATCATTGCCCATGAATTGACACCATCCAAAATCGCCGAGTTGACCCTGCCATTGCTGTAAATTGAAATCAATGCCCTCAACAAAAACAAAGGGCTTATCAAAGACACCATCCTCACTCCACAAAGTGTAGGCATTACCAGCCACCTCAGATCCTTGGAAAGAAGTTGATATGCGCCATGGCAAATTTTCATTCTCCATCCACGGTGGGTTGTGTGGTAATAAACTACAACCCGTTACTGAACTTCCTTTTAACTTAGTGGATGTAAAAAAAGTTCCTTCATCTGAGGTGAAACGAAAACGAATTAACCTATCATTCATTTCGTTGTCATAAACAACTAAATGAGGAACGCCAACCTCCAGAAAAAACCAACCCATCCCATCCCCAAAATCCGCTTCCCATATTCCTTGCATATTCGACCATTGAGACATTTCTGACACAACAAAACGCACCTGTCTATCGTGCAAGGAAGCTTCACTTGGTGCAACAAAAAAAGCAATATCACTTTTGTAAACGGAGTCAGTAAAAGCCTCTGGAACATAATGTTTCCCTTGAAGGGTATCAAAATAGGCCAATTCATCTCCATCAATATATTCATATCGCAACGCGGTTGGGAACAAAACCACTGTATTGACCGCTAAATCTTCAGCAGCAGCCATTTTCCTCCTATCTGTAATGCCGGTACCATCGTGAGACAGCCGGCTGTTCAAAAGACTTTTGATGGCCTGCCATCCTGAATCATAATCAACAGTGTCGCCAGAAGTTGGAGGCTTTAACATATAATGCGTTTGTTTCCACAATATTCCTGAAGGGACGGCGCTGGTGTCTATGGAAAACTGAGATAAAATTGGGTTGCATGTAAGCACAAACAATGGAAAAATAAGGGCAAGGAAATTCCTGCACGATTGAATTTGAATCATGTAATTAAAAATTAAAGGGTGAATTATTAGAATTGAATCTTCAGGGTGTCTTCCCCTAAAAACAAAGGATTGGTGAGATAAATAAACTGAGGATCTGTTTGCTCTCCGTTGATCAATAACTTTTGGAAAGCCACGCGCTGCTGTTCATTGGCAAACACTTCTATGGTATACACTTCATCAGGTGACAGCAGTTTTACAAATTCAGATTCTGGTGCGTATGGATAAACATAGACTCCGGCCACATTTCCCAATTGGCTCGTATCCTTGACTTGAATATGCAGTTTTGCTTTACCATACAAATAGTAGTCGCTGTTGCTTCCTTTGTGGTCCACTTCCATAGAGCTGGCATAACCCAAATCCCAATAGTCAGCTGTGGATTTAAAATACAACCAATTTGCTGATGATGATCGTGGAATGATAAAGCTTCCATCAGATTGGGTTTGCCCTCGCCAATAAGATATGTAAGCATTTCCGCCTGTTGCATTTTCTGATGTAGAACCCAACAATTGTACTTCAGCAGCCGATATTGGTTCTTGCGTACCAAAAAGCAACAACTTTCCTGTTATGCTGCCGCTAGTTTCATTCTCAGGCTTACAAGCCGAGAAATAGAGAAGAAGAAGAAGGTAAAAAGTTTTTTTCATTTTGTTTAATTTTAATGCAACAAAATTGAATCAATTCTACTTCACTATCACCATTTTTTGTCCTATAAATTATGTGCACTTATTATGGTCTAAAAGACAACTTATAATCCGAAACGAAATCCTCCAAAACCGGCATCAATTCATCATTAAGCGCAATTTTCTTTTGCTCTATCTCAGCTGTCATTTGTTTTATGCGCATATCATCTTGTGAATTTTGTTGAACGTGCATCATTTTCCAAAGATCTATTTTGCCTTGATAAAGCGGTAAAATCTCATCTTGCATAATTGTTGACCAATGCTGAACGGATTGCTTCACTCTTTCATCTTCATCCGGAAGTGATAAAGTATCTACTGTGCTCTTCAGTCTTTTCAGGAGCATTTCCAAAGAGTCCATTTTTTCATTTACCGCCCGGTAGGAGGCCGTATCCCCAAACCCCATCTCCAATCTCTCCGTTACTTCCACTATTGTATTGTATTGCACCACTACTATATTGTAATGCCATTGCGCCCTGCGGTAATCCCCACGGCAAGCAACCAACATTACAATACAAACCAACAACAACCTAAAAAGCATATCTCCAAATTTAATTCAATCGGTTTCGTGATTAGCTTTGTCCCGATGGATTTTCCGCAAACATATCAAGAGCTCATTGATGGATGGGTATTTATTGTAGACAAGCCATTGGAATGGACCAGTTTTGATGTGGTCAATAAATTCAAATCACATCTCAAGAGTTTAAAAAAAATCCAGCAGGAGGACTTAAAATTTCGCAATGTAAAAGTAGGACATGCAGGAACCTTAGATCCACTGGCTACAGGACTTTTGGTAGTCTGCGTTGGTCAAAAAACCAAAGAAATTGATCAATTCCAGGGAGGAATCAAAACCTACACAGGAACCATTACATTGGGACAAACAACACCCAGTTACGATCTTGAGACACAACCAGAGGGAGACTACCCTTACGCTCATTTGTCCTATTCAGATATCGAAAATACCGCCGCATCCTTTATAGGGGAGCAGTGGCAAACTCCACCCATTTTCAGCGCCAAGCAAATCAATGGCAAGCGTGCTTATGAATTTGCCCGTGAAGGGGTAGAAATCGAAATGAAAAAATCATTGGTAGAAATTTTGTCTTTCAAGATAACCAATGTTGAATTACCCTTGGTCCATTTCGAAATTGTCTGTTCAAAAGGAACCTACATCAGAACCATTGCGCATGAGTTTGGTCAGCGATTAGAAAGTGGCTCTCATTTGAGCAGTCTGAGAAGAACCTCTAGCGCTCCTTTTGATGTCTCCATGGCCCATTCCATGGATGAAATCAATGCCTTTTTCAAAAAATGGACCTTTTTTGAAAAATAATTCTCTCATTTACAACTAGTTAACCACCACCCTCTTTACAACGGCTTCAAAAAGTTGTATGTTTGCCGACCTTTTAAAATTAACGAATTGATTATCAAATGAAACTAGGACAATTTCGCTATAAAATTCCAGAAGAATTAATCGCCAAGTACCCCGCCCATCACAGAGACGAATCACGCTTGATGGTGATCCATAAAAAGTCAGGAAAAATTGAACACAAAATGTTCAAGGATCTGATCAACTACTTTGAAGAAGGTGACGTTTTGGTCAATAACAATACCCGCGTTTTTCCTGCCCGCATGTACGGCAATAAAGAGAAAACCGGTTCTATGATTGAAGTCTTTTTATTGCGTGAATTGAACGCACAAAACTTTCTCTGGGATACCGTTGTAGACCCAGCGCGCAAGATCCGCATTGGAAATAAATTGTACTTTGGTGAAAATGATGAATTGGTAGCAGAGGTCATTGATAACACCACATCCAGAGGCCGCACTTTGCGCTTCTTGTTTGATGGAACACATGAGGAATTCAAAGCGTTGGTATACAAGCTAGGAGAAACACCACTTCCAAAATATGTCAACAGGCCTGTAGAACCTGAAGATGAGTTTCATTACCAAACAATGTTTGCTAAGCATGAAGGTGCTGTTGCAGCTCCAACTGCTGGCTTACATTTCACCCGTGAATTGTGCAAACGCCTCGAGATTAAAGGTGTAAACATGGCTGAACTGACCTTACATATTGGAATTGGCACATTCAGAACAGTTGAGGTTGAAGATTTGACCAAACACAAGACAGACAGTGAACAATTGATCATCCCTGAAATCACAGCGCAAATGGTCAATGAAGCCAAAATCAAAGGCAATAGGGTTTGTGCTGTGGGTTCTACGGTAGCCAGAGCGTTTGAATGCAGTATCAGCACCGACCAATTGCTTAAACCTTTTGATGGATGGGCAAGTAAATTCATCTTCCCTCCCTATGATTTTGTCATTGCTGATAGCTTGATCACTAACTTCCATGAGCCTGAGAGTGTTTTGCTCATGCAATCCACTGCTTTTGGAGGACATGATTTGATTATGCATGCATACAATGAAGCTGTGAAAGAAAAATACCGCTTCTTCTGCTACGGAGATGCGATGTTGATCTTAGGCTAAACATTGTGACCAAGACATTACTCTTTATCCCCCCATTGACCCAGTTGAATACGCCGTACCCTGCGACGGCCTATTTAACTGGGTTTTTACGTCAACAGGGGCTTACTTCAAGACAAGCAGATTTGGGATTGGATTTGGTTTTGTCCATGTTCAACAACGATGGTCTTTCTCAAATTTTTGATGAAATCGAAAATGGAAATTTTTCGTTAAATCCTGAATTAAAAGCTATTTTCCTGAATCGCAATTTGTATCAAAACACAATTGATTCTGTTATTTCTTTTCTTCAAAACAAAAACTACACCCTTGGTTATCGAATTGCTAAAGGCAATTATCTTCCACAGGGTTCACGTTTTAATCAGATCAAAGATCTCGAGTGGTTTTTTGGTAACATCGGAGTGCAGGATACCGCAAGATACAAATGCACCATGTATTTGGAAGATCTATCAGATTTGATTCAAGCCACCATAGGTCCACAGTTTGGTTTTTCTAAATATGCTGAGCGCATAGCCCGAACCGCTGTTTCTTTTGATCCCATTGAATCAGAATTAAAAAAAGAAACAGGTTTCTTGGATCAACTTTTAATTGCCTGTGCCAAGAAATACTTTGATGAAGAGATTCCTGATTTTGTAGGGTTCACCGTGCCTTTTGGTGGGAATCTGTATGGCGCGCTAAAAGTGGGTCAATGGATCAAACAGCATTACCCACAAGTTAAAATAGCCATGGGTGGAGGGTATCCCAATACAGAGTTGCGTGAACTTTCTGATCCACGCGTCTTTCAATATTTGGATTACATCACACTGGATGACGGAGAGGGGCCTATTCTTAATTTGATTCAGAATATTCAAACGCCGGATTCAGAAAAAAAATTCAAAAGAACTTTTCATCTCGTAGATAACAAAGTTGTTTTTACAGACAACCTCATTGGAGGCGATTTTTTGCACCAACAAAAACCTGCTCCGTCCTACCAAGGATTAAAATTGGACCATTATCTTTCCGTCATTGACATGCCCAATCCCATGCACCGATTGTGGAACGATGGTCGTTGGAATAAGATGACTGTGGCCCATGGCTGCTATTGGAAAAAATGCAGCTTCTGTGACATCCATCTGGATTACATTGGTAGATATGACAAAGCCACTGCAGAGCATCTGGTTAATCAAATGGAAGAGCTCATTGCAGAAACTGGAGAGACTGGCTTTCACTTTGTTGATGAAGCCGCACCGCCCGCTGCATTGAGAGACTTGGCCATAGAAATCATCAACAGAAAAATACAAGTTTCTTGGTGGGCAAATATTCGATTTGAAAAATCATTTGATGCAGACCTCTGTAAATTGTTGGCCGCTTCAGGATGCATTGCCGTAACTGGAGGATTAGAAGTAGCCAGTCCACGAATTCTCGATTTGATTGACAAAGGAATTACTGTTGATCAAGTGGCACGTGTGGGCAAAGCTTTCAGCGATGCAGGGATTTTGGTGCACGCCTATTTGATGTATGGATTCCCCACGCAGACAGCACAAGAAACCATCGATTCTTTGGAAGTTGTTAGACAATTATTTCACAACAACCTTTTGCACTCCGGTCACTGGCATCAATTTGCCATGACTGTTCACAGTCCAGTGGGAAAGGATCCTGAAAAATATGGTGTTATTAGAACTGGCCCAGAATTCCAGGGTTTTGCCAACAACGATTTGTACCACGAGGATCCCAAAGGAGCCAACCATGAACTGTTTTCCGATGGATTAAAGAAGGCTTTGTACAATTACATGCACGGCATTGGGATAGATTTTCCATTAAAAAAATTCTTCAGCTTCGCGATTCCCGAACCATTGGTTCCCCGGACCTTGATAGAGCGTAGTCTCAAAGCAACACCTCTTGACGAAGTTTCCAAAACGGGGTTCCGTTTTTGCTTTTTACAAAATACCTTGTTGCTGAAAAAACAAATTGGCGGTAACAAAGAAGTTGAAATCATCGGTAGCAAAGGAAAAGAGACCATTGAGATTCCCATTCATGTTGCTCAATTCTTGGTAGATAACCAAAATCAATTTCAATGGAACGCCAAAAATGAATGGAACTATACGACCACTATTGAAAAACTATCTTCGTTGTGCAAAAAGACAACAGATGAATTGGTGCAACAAAAATGGTGGAAATCTTTGAGACGATACTTTATTGTAATAAAAGCCTAATTATCCCCTAACTTCATTCTTTTCAACTCTGCCCATTTCAGGCGATGCTCTTCTGATTTCTTTGGATTGAACTCAGGTATACTTGCCCCGTAATAACGAAAAAGCAAATAGTGTCCACGCATGTCTTGATCATCCATCTTGACCAACCGCTTGCCTGACTCAACAACCTTTTCCCAATTTTGCAAACGCTCATTGACCAAACCCAGCGTCCACCAATAATCAGCCTGATGATAAAAATCCTTTGGGATAGATTTTAAAACACCATTGGCTTGATGTAATGGTTGGTCTTCAGATTCATAACTCACTGTATGGTGCAGATACAAGGCATAAGCCAGAGCGAAGTATGGATACTTGTTGTATTGATCACTCCACTCTTCAAACTCCTGAATGCTTGTCATGTTGTAACCATATCCTCTGTAAGCAGCAGTAAACGCGTACTTTGAGGCCTCCTCAATATGACCTGTTAATTCTGCAACCATCGCCATTTGATACCAAACTCCGCAATGTTGTGTAATCCCAATTGGCTCTCCTTCCCATTTCTCGTTTTCAACCTGAAACAATTTCATCTTTCCTCTTGCAAAAGCCTCTTCGTCTCTATCCGTATATCTTGCCAAAAACATCATGTAGTCCCATTCATAACCTTCTGAATGACGCATCAATATGCGGTAACAAGAATCAGCCTTTCCATACTCTTTGAACTGTATGGCCAATGCTGCTGCGTGTTGATTCAAAGAAAAATCATCTGGATATTTTTGGAGCAATTCATAAGCTAGATTTTTAGCCATTCTCCACTCCTCTTTTTCTTTCAACAAAATCAACTTCTCGGTTTGAAAAATTTTGCTCTCATTCTCATTTCGCGCATTGATGATGGCCAACTCGATGGAAGATTCTGCCTTTTTCCATTCTCTTTTTCTGCGCCACTGCATGGCTTGATTAAAATGGTACAGTGGTGAATACTTCATTTCTCCGGGAATCGTCCAAGACCAAAACTTATTCTTTTCCCATGTCGCTTTTGTATACCGCGTAATGCCGTATGATTTTGATATTTCCTCTTGCGATGGCCAATAGGGACTTAAATTCCAAGTCCAGTTTCCCTCAAAAAATTGCAGACTATCAAAGTTGGGGGTCCAACCAATGGGATTCTCAGGAGGCAGTTGTTGAATATCAATTCGCATTGTTTTGCTTCCTTGATAAAACTCCATCCTGTAGTTCAATTCTCCAGTGCTCACCTGCCAAGGTGTGGGATGGTGGAACATTATCCCTTCCGTCAATGAAATTGGATTGGATTGGCTAATCCATGTTGGATTTGCAAAAACTTCTACAACAAACAATCTCGCCGAATCAGCCTTCATTCCTTTGAATTTCAACGTTGCCCCTCCTCCTCCTCCTGGTTGTGCCCAGAGGTGCGTTGCCATGAAAAACAATAAAAAGATAAAAAGACCGAAGCGCATAATTGTATTCAATTACAACGGAATATTTCCGTGCTTTTTCTTAATTATAGGTTCTGCTTTGTTCTCCAGCATTTCAAAAGCCCTGATCAATTTTTCACGTGTTTGTTCCGGAAGGATAACTTCATCCACGTAACCGCGCTCAGCGGCACTGTATGGATTGGCAAAAAGCTCGGCGTACTCGGATTCCTTTTCTTTCCACTTTCCTTCTCGATCCTCAGCCTCTGAAATCTCTTTCTTGAAAATAATTTCAGCAGCGCCTTTGGCGCCCATCACGGCAATCTCAGCTGTAGGCCATGCAAAATTCATGTCCGCACCGATGTGTTTAGAATTCATCACGTCATAAGCACCACCGTATGCTTTGCGGGTGATAACTGTTACGCGAGGTACGGTGGCCTCACTAAACGCATACAATAGTTTGGCGCCATTGGAAATGATACCATTCCACTCTTGGTCAGTCCCAGGAAGGAATCCTGGCACATCTTCAAAAACCAACAAAGGGATATTGAATGCATCGCAAAAGCGCACAAATCTAGCGGCCTTATTGCTCGACTTGATGTCCAAAACGCCAGCCAAATAAGCGGGTTGGTTAGCTACGACACCAATGCTTCTGCCTGCCAAACGAGCAAATCCAACAATGATGTTCTCTGCGTAATCCTTATGAACCTCGACCCAACTTTCACCATCCACTACTTCTGTGATAACATCGTGCATGTCATAAGGCTGCTGAGCCGATGGGGGAATAATGCCGTTCAACTTCTCTCTTTTCTCATTACCCAACGCATAGGGCAATCGGGGTGCATCCTCATCACAATTAGACGGCATATAAGACAACAAATGACGAATATTCTGCAAACAGATTACATCATTTTCTGCAGTGAAATGGGTTACTCCACTCTTTGTGCTGTGCGTACTTGCACCACCCAAAGCCTCACTGCTTACCTCCTCGTGCGTCACTGTTTTTACAACATTGGGACCTGTAACAAACATGTATGACGTGTTCTCCACCATCATGATAAAATCAGTCAATGCAGGGCTATAAACCGCACCGCCAGCACATGGCCCCATGATGGCACTGATTTGAGGAATTACCCCACTGGCCTGAACATTTCGATAAAAAATATCTGCGTATCCGCCCAATGAAACCACACCCTCTTGGATCCTTGCTCCTCCACTATCATTCAATCCAATCAGTGGTGCACCATTCTTCATGGCCAAATCCATGATCTTGCAAATCTTCTGTGCATGTGCCTCGGCCAATGATCCTCCCATGACCGTAAAGTCTTGCGAAAAAACATAAACCAAACGACCATGAATCTTTCCGTAGCCCGTGACTACTCCATCTCCTAAATATTTTTCTTGATCCAATCCAAAATTGGTGCTGCGGTGCGTGACCAACATTCCAATTTCTTCAAAGGACCCTTCATCCAACAAAACGCTGATGCGCTCGCGTGCGGTCAACTTTCCTTTTTGATGCTGAGATGCAATGCGCTTCTCTCCACCACCCAATTGTGCTTGTGCTTGAAGATCTTCTAATCTTTTTACCTGCTCATTCATGTGGCTAAGATAATAGGAATGACACCTATAAATGATGATTAAGCCTGCTCAATCAAAGCGCCCTTTTGCATCATCATTACCCTATCACACATGTAATTCACCACATGCATGTCATGGGAGATAAATAGATAGGTAAGTCCCAACTCTTGTTTCAGTGCGTTGAGCAAATTCAAGACCTGTGCCTGAACCGAGACATCCAAGGCGGCCACGCTTTCATCACAAATGATCAATTCTGGTTCTGCAGCTAGTGCGCGAGCAATGACAATCCTTTGGCGCTGGCCTCCCGAAAAAGCGTGCGGATACTTTTCAAATGCATCAACTGGATCTGGCATGCCTACTTTTCTCAACCACTCCAATGCTTTTTCACGGCGCTCCGTTTGGCTTTTGCCAAGACCGTGTATTTCCATAGGAGCCATGATTTGCTCCCCTATTTTTATTTTGGGATTCAATGATGAGAAAGGATCTTGAAAAACCATTTGAATCCGTCTTCTGTCCTCCCTTTTCATCGACTTCATTTGGGATAACCAAGTCTCACCCCGCCAAGCTATTGTTCCAGATGTAATGGGCAACAAACCCATCAGCATGCGGCTGAGCGTAGATTTACCACATCCACTTTCCCCTACCAAACCTAAGGTCTCCCCTTTTCTAATGAAAAAAGAAACTTGCTCAACAGCTGTAAAATCACCATATTTCTTGGTCAGTGAACTGGCCTCTAAAAGAACGTCACCTATTGGGTTTTGAGGAATGATATCCAAATTATCCAATTGATCCAAAGTTGGCAAATAATGCAACTTGTCTTTTCCTTCTGGCTTACAAGCCAATAAAGCCCTGGTATAGTGGTGCTTTGGGTTTTGAATAATCTCCTTGGCGCTGCCTTGCTCCATTACTGCACCTTTTTGCATTACAATAATATCATCAGCCACAGATTGAACCACTTTCAAATCATGAGAAACAAAAATCATAGCCATCTTTCTCTCCAATTGAACACTCCTTAGGAGATCCAAAACTGTTTGCTGAACAGATGGGTCCAATGCG
>CAZNVU010000007.1:0-41844 GCA_964576575.1 uncultured Chryseobacterium sp. | reverse complement strand
CAAGGTTTAGTGAGTTTGAACATGGGTGGAGGAACAACAGTGACGGGAACGTTTGACGGAATCCAATGGGGAACAGGAAGCAAGTTCTTGCACGTGCTGATGAATGCGGGAAACGGGGTGGTTGATTTGGGTACACAGCAGATGATGAGTGTGCCGTATGCGTTGTATGCGGGGGAGGTGCCAGTTAGGGTGAGTGTAACGGGGGATAGTTTGTTTGTTGGAGACCAGGTGAGCATTGTGCCTGGGGTGAGTGCGGCGAATGCTACTCCGGGATGCACCAACAGCCTGGCCTGTAATTTTAATCCATCTGCGACAGTAGACAATGGTAGTTGTGTCATATCAGGAACTGCTTGTGATGACGGTAATGCTAATACATTCAATGATGTGGTGAATGCTCAGTGCCAATGCGCGGGTAATGCACTCATCAACGGGTTGTATTATATCGGAAATGGCGTGACAGATGTGGATGGCAATTTTTATCCAAGCATTGTCATCAATGGCCAAGAATGGATGCAGAAGAATTTGGCGGTGAGCAAATATCGAAGTGGAGACCCTATACCAACAGGATTGACCAATACCCAATGGCAAAATACAACCACGGGAGCGTACTCCATTTATTCAGACCAAGCGGCCAATAACAACACTTATGGCAAGTTGTACAATTGGTATGCAATGACGGACAGCAGAGGTGTTTGTCCAACGGGATGGCATGTGCCGTCTGAATCAGAATGGTTTATTTTGGAAAATTATTTAGGAGGAATATTTGACGCTGGAGGTAAGATGAAGTCAACTACAGGTTGGACTTCACCAAATTTAGGAGGAACCAACATAAGTGGATTCACGGGTTTACCAGGGGGTTATAGATTGGTTAACGGCACATATAACCATCTTTTGAGTTATGGTTATTTTTGGACAACAACACCCTATGAGCTAGATCCCAATTTTACCTGGTATCACGCGTTGAAGTTTGACGACACCATAATTTTTCGTTCACAATTTCTCAAGCGGGCGGGAATGAGTATTCGTTGTTTGAAGGATTAACCTAAATGATTTTCAGCATTCAATTAGAAACCTTTCCTCTCAAGAGGAGTATGAAGTAGAGCTACTAATTTGGGGATGACACAGATTGCGATTTTATGTACGCATTCATCCAAGATTAGAGGATGAAAACTTTGTAAAAAACAATAATTTTTACTTGTTTTCGTTTTTTTGCCCAAAATCAATAATCATGAAGAGAATCGTTCCAACAATGGTACTTGCTTGCCTATCTATTTTGGTCAATGCTCAAGAATCAAATCCACAGGAGTTAAACAAGAAGCCCAAGTTAGATCACATACAAATATCTGTTGGTGGGGAATTGAGCACCGCTCCCTTATTGATGTCTCGGGAAGATTTTTCCAAACTGGCTCCGGATGCCAATCTTTATCCCTTTGATCCCATGGAGGATGTTTATAGCGGAATGATGTACTCCTGGAATGCCAATAATTTCAATATTCAACTGGGGTGGTCACCAAACAACAAAGAATCAAAAGAAAAAAGTACACATCGTGCATGGCGAATAGGTTTGACAACCCAAAGCTTCCAAAGTAATTTATATTCTTCTGTGAAAGAAAACACTTACAGAGTAGACACTTTGTACCAAGCTTCTAATGGCTCTATCTATGGCTTCATAGATTCCACTGAGCGTTTTATTTCAAATGGTTATTACCAAGCAACCATGATCAAGGTTGACGTCTCTCAAATTTGGTCAACTGGATTGGATAAACGATTCAGCCTTTATACTGGCTTAGGCATCAATACAGGGCTTAACTTGTCTCCTCGCACAGAAATCGTCAATAGCCGCCGGAGTATTTCAGATGTTGTGGATGCCAATGGACAAATGATTTCATCTAACGGAACTTTCAACTCCAACTATGATTTTCAAAGAGAAATCTATCGCAACAAAATCGGCTGGGCTGCTGCTGCGTACATACCATTAGGACTGGATTTTAGGGTCGGTCAAAAAAGAGAGTACTTAAAGAATCTACATTTCTTCTCAGAATTTAGACCCTCCCTGCATTTTGTAAATGTTCCAGAAACACGAGGTTACTTATTTCCCACTTTTCAGAGCACCGTGGGTCTAAAATGGAATTGGTAAACAATTCTTTTATTATGCCGTTGATCATTCTGCTGCAGCAGAATTAGGTACAAAAAACACAGCTCTCACACCACTTCCCATGGCCAATGCAGCGGTGACCATTACTTTCAAGATTCATGATTAATAATGCAATTCGAAGTAATTATTGCAGTGCTCATCGATACTCAATTTGTCATTAAAACTGAAAAGAAAGTCGATATCACTTTGCTCATTGAAATCGCCGTTAGCAGCAGAGCCAAAAACAGAACAGCGCTTAGTCCCAAGTGACTGGAGAATCCATTGAATAATATCGGTTAAGTTGTTTTTTATCAGGGCTTGCATGATGAACAAAGACAGGCCAACAACAATAAAAATGCACATTACAATTCTCTTATATTTGACCTATGAAACAACTCCTCACCTTTCTGTTGCTTGCCGTTTCTGCAGTTGTATTTTCTCAAGCCCCTCAAAGCATCCCTTATCAAGCGGTAGTCAGAAACACTGACGGAACGATGATGGACAATGCGGCGGTGACCATCACGTTTAAGATTCATGACAACAGCGCCACAGGACCGGTGGTCTATGAAGAGACGCACACCACCACCACCAACGCGCAGGGTTTGGTGAGTTTGAATGTGGGTGGAGGAACGGCAGTGACCGGAACGTTTGGCGGAATCCAATGGGGAACAGGAAATAAGTTCTTGCAAGTAATGATGAATGCGGGCAATGGTATAGTTGATTTAGGGACGCAGCAGATGATGTCTGTGCCGTATGCTTTGTATGTTGAGGAGGTGCCAGTTAGAGTGAGTGTCACGGGCGATAGTCTTTTTATTGGAGATCAGGTGAGCATAGTGCCCGGGGTGAGTGCGGCGAATCCTGTCAGCATAAGCAATTACGGATCTGTACTGTTGCCCGGAAATACAACGTGTCAGAATGAATATATTTCCGTTACTGGATGCGGAGGGCAGGACAGCTTGTTGTACTATGATCGTTATTATAGCCTAGTGGAGATAGGCGGCCAATGTTGGTTTGCAGAGAATTTGGCGACGGATAAGTATAGCAATGGGGATTTATTGGGACAGGATGTTCCTTTATCTCCACAAGATAATCCAAACTGGATGAATGCTACCTCTGGTATGTTCAGCATAGCAAACGGAGATAATCAGAGTGAGTTGATTTACGGGAAACAGTACAATTTATATGCGGCATCAGATTCTAGAGGGGTTTGTCCGACTGGTTGGCATACATCTTCCGATTGTGATTGGATGTATTTGGAACGTTGGTTAGGAATGTCGTTTACGCAGTTGGAAATAACGGGATTACGGGGAACAATAGAGGGTAATCTTGTAAAATCAATAACTGGGTGGTCACCACCGAATACGTTGGCTGATAACACAAGTGGATTCAATGCTTTGCCAGGAGGTTTTAGACCAGAATTTGCTATTATTCCTGTTACTTTTGGACAATATGGATATTGGTGGACGCCAAAAAGGAATCAAATAGCTATAAGCGGATCTAAATTTAGGGTGCTTTATAATAACTCCTCTAAAATAGAAAGAGGAGTATTGGATCCAGCAGGAGGATTAAGCATTTGGTGTGTCAAGGATTAATTCTTTACTTGCTTTGTTTTAACTATTCTCCACAATCTGAATCTCCTCTTCCGACAGCCCATACGGTCAATTGCCGAGTCTGTTTGGGCTATTCGAGACTGAGTTTATTGCGTTCAATTCTTTCTTTTGCTTCAATGAGTAACTGGTGCAACTTTGCTTCTAGTTCTATTTTTGGAGGCATTACAGTCCAATATTCCGCAACCATAATTCCGTCTTTATGCATTTCCAGTAGTTCTGCTTGTTCTTTATTGCTTTCGGCGCAAAGAATTAAACCAATGGGTTCATTTTCACCTTCTTGTTTTTCGTATTTATTGAGCCATTTTAAATACAATTCCATTTGACCTTTATGACCAGGTTCGAATTTTCCTAATTTCAATTCGATGGCCACCAATCGTTTCAGCGTTCGGTTGTAAAACAAGAGGTCAAGGTAGAAGTCATCTCCGTCGATAATCATTCGTTTTTGCCTTTCCATAAAAGCAAAACCATTACCTAATTCCAAAACAAATGATTCTAATTCCCGGAGAATTGCCTTTTCCAAATCATTTTCTAAGTAGGAGTTTTTGAGATCCAGAAAATCCAAGAGGTAAGGATCTTTGAACGTGTTGAGTAAAGCGGGTTGTCTTTCTGAAAATTGCACATTGGCAATTTCATTTCGCTCAAATGCTTTGCGTTCAATTTGATTTCTCAATTCTCGTTTGCCCCAATTGTTTTCAATGGCATTTTGGGCATAATATATTTTTGATTCGATTGATTTTAAAGGGATGAGCAATAAGAAGTGAGACCAGGTTAATTGTCGTGCCAGTGGAACGACAATTTCAAAATCTGAGAATTCAATAGAAAACTGCATCATCCTTCTTAGATTTTTTTCAGCAAAATTTTTACCGTATTTCAATTCTAATTGAGTGGCAACATCGGCAATGATCTGTTTTCCATATTGCGCACGGTCATTTTTTAAAATTTCATCGTTAATACGTTTTCCTACTTGCCAAAACAAAAGTGTTAAAGCGCTATTGGCGGTTCTTACGACCTGTTGTTTACTTTTCTCAATGAGTGCAGAAATCTCCTGCACTATGTCAAGTGAATCTTTTTTATCTTGTCTATTCATTTTTATAAATCTTTATTCAGAAATCGTAGCGTTGTTTCGGAGTTCTTTTCTTTTCTCTTTTGTGCTTTTTGATTCATCCATTTCATTTTGTAAAAATTGAATCAAAGTCATCATGTTGCAAGAAACATATAAGGTGCATATAAAGCCTTTTATGTGACCACCCAGCCCATACAACGAAGCTCGTCTAGGCCCGTCCCTCCGAGCCTCCCATCCTCCCTAAGCATCGGGACCCTTGAGGTAGGAGGCGAGATTTTTTCACAACTACCCAAAAGGACTATTGGAACTTGATCAATTCATAATCTTATCACCAAAAAAGATAAAAACATTCTCTTATATTTGACCTATGAAACAACTCTTCACCTTTCTGTTCCTAGCCATTTCAGCAGTTGTATTTTCCCAAGCTCCCCAAAGCATCCCCTACCAAGCGGTAGTCAGAAACACTGACGGAACGATGATGGCCAATGCAGCGGCGACCATCACGTTTAAGATTCATGACAACAGCGCTACGGGAACGGTGGTCTATGAAGAGACGCACACCACCACCACCAACGCGCAGGGATTGGTGAGTTTGAACGTAGGCGGCGGAACAGCCATGACAGGTACATTCAGTGGAATCCAGTGGGGATCAGGAAGCAAGTTCTTGCACGTGTTGATGAATGCAGGCAACGGAGTGATTGATTTGGGTACGCAGCAGATGATGTCTGTGCCTTATGCGTTGTATGCAGAGGACGTGAATGTGAGGGTGAGTGTTACAGGAGATAGTTTGTTTATAGGAGATCAGGTGAGTATTGTGCCGGGGGTGAGTGCGGCGAATCCGGTTCCCTTTTATACTGAAGGCCAAGGAGCGGTCGACAGCCAAGGCAATTCATACAGCACGATTGTTGTTGGAGATCAGGAGTGGTTAGAGGGTTATTTGAAGTCGGATTTTTTCAATAATGGAGAGAGAATTGACATGCATGATTTGGGTCAGTGTTACGCCGTTGGAGGACCTGGAATCTGGGGTAATTATAACATTGATACAATAATTCCGATGATTGCCGATTATTGGCTGGTAAATGGGCAAAGAGCGGCGCACGATTCTTTGTTTGGACATTATTATTCTTTAGGCTCTTTGATAAATGACAAAAATGTCTGTCCGGTCAATTGGAAAGTCCCTGCGAGCAATGATATAAAAGTTTTAATGAAAAGAATTAAAAATGATTTAGACACAAGTTTAAATGAAATATTCTTGAATCAATTTGAATTTGAAGTTTTTTGGGAAATTTTAAAATGGAAAATTACACCAGGAGGGGAATGGATTGGGGAGACGGCATCTCTTGATGATAATATGTTGGCTTATGATTTAACAGCCTTATCACAAGCTGTGGATAGCATGGAATGGATAGTAAACGTGTTAGACTTTGGTTCGAACTTGACATGGGTCTTAAGTGATTTCAGGTTTTTGACTCTTGAACCAATTGATAGTTTTTGGGTGTTAAGAATTTTAAATGGCAATGACGTAACTGGAATGTTAAATCATGGGATTTATTTTGCGACCAAATGTGTGAAAAATGTAAATCAAGTAGATTTCGGATGCACTAATCCAGGGGCATGTAATTTTCATGATTGGGCCGATGAGGATGATGGAAGTTGTTATGTTCCAGGTCAAAATTGTGACGATAAGAATGGTAATACCTACAATGATGTTGTTGCAGGTGATTGTTCATGTTCAGGAGTTTTGGATACTTTGCAGGGGGTTATAGGTTGTGAAAATATTCAAGTGTCGATAGAGGGATGCGATGGAATGAATAGTATTTTATATTTTGGAGAGGAATATGATTTGGTAGAATTGGGCGGGCAATGTTGGTTTGCAGAGGATTTAAAGACGCTGTACAATCGTGATTCTCTTCCCTTGATTTATTTAAACTCTTCAAATTTTCTTGATTATTATTGTGAATCTTTGTATTTACCTGCTATTTACGATGAGATTTCACCCCCTTTTGCCATAACTGACACGTTGAGTTATAATGCAAGGGCATACAATAAAGCAGTAGTAGTGGAAAATGAAGTGTGTCCCTATGGTTGGAGTATTCCAACGGAATGTGATTGGAAATATATGCTGGCATCTTTGGGGGCTACCCCACAAGAATTAAATACTAGTTCAATCGGTTGTGAGGTGAATCTGAACGGGGATTTTAGAATGTTTAATTCATATTCACCTGGTTTCTGGGATACGACCAATCAAAAGGAGAAAAAAGGATTTAATGGGGCCTTAAATAATTTATCAGTTATAAGTTTCGATGGTATTTATAAAGCTGGTAATGGATTGAATTCTTATTGGTGGTTTGGAGATGAGCAACAAATGATCTCCTATCCCGATAGCCGATCTTTGTATATAGATGACCTCAACCTCAACCTCGACTCGAACACAATGGGAAATAATTGTATTTTTTCTTCTCTAAGATGTATTAAAAATCAAAGTCGAAGTTACGGTTGCAAAGATGTAACTGCATGCAATTACAATTTTTACGCCAACACGGAAGATGGTAGTTGTTTGCACGTTGGAGATGTCTGCAATGATAGTGCACTTCAAACTCTTAATGATGTGATTAATAATGCTTGTGAATGTGTTGGTCAATTGGTTTTGGATACGATTATCAATCCAGGAAACGGAGTGCAGGATATTGACGGGAATCATTACTCTACAGTAATTATTGGAAATCAGGAGTGGATGGCGGAGAACTTAAAAACCACCCGGTTCAATAATGGAGACGCAATAAATTATTTCGAGAGAGGGTCAATTTGTATGTGGACTAATTTGAGTGTGGCTGATAGTGCAGCGAGCTATCTGATTTACAATAATCAAAGTGAAAAAAATGCGCTTTATGGAAAACTCTATAATAAAAGCGTTGTTGAGGATGATAGGAATGTATGTCCTTCAGGCTGGGTTGTTCCAGGATTTCAAGAATGGAATCAGTTGATAGTTCATTTAGATTCACAAGCACAATTTACTTATGCTCCTAATAGTTTGAATTTAAATAGTTGGTATAGTTTGACCGCAGGGGATCAACTGAAATCGAATCAAACGTGGATGAGTCCGACATCATCGGGTAATTCAAGTTTTAATGCATTGGCAAGTGGATGGGTAAATAATTATGCAAGTGGCCAAGAGACGGCATATACAGATATTGGAGAAAGTTTTACTGGACAAGGGATTCTATCCTATTGGTGGATAAAGGGAAGTAATAATCCAAGTTATTTCTGTTTGAGCGATAATTCGAGTGCGGTTTATTTTGGTCAAGATTTTGGCGGGGCGTCTTCTATACGCTGCGTAAAAGCCCAATAATAATTGAAGACTAAAAAACAAAAAAGGGAACGAAAAAATTGTATAATGATGCAACTGAGTAAGCTAAATAATTTGTGTCTGATTTTCAGCTTTTTACTCTTTCCGCTTTTCCATTCCCTTATTTCCCAATCACCCTTGTCCATCCCCTACCAAGCCATAATCCGCAACACAGACGGCAGCATCATGGCCAACGCAGCGGTGACCATCACTTTTAAGATTCATGACAACAGTGCCACGGGAACGGTGGTCTATGAAGAGACGCACACCACCACCACCAACGCGCAGGGATTGGTGAGTTTGAATGTAGGCGGAGGAACGGCTGTGACAGGTACATTCAGTGGAATCCAGTGGGGAGCGGGAAGTAAGTTTTTGCATGTGTTGATGAATGCGGGTAGTGGAGTTGTTGATTTGGGTACCCAGCAGATGATGTCTGTGCCTTATGCGTTGTATGCGGAGGAGGTGCCAGTTAGGGTGAGTGTCACGGGCGATAGTCTTTTTATTGGAGATCAGGTGAGCATAGTGCCAGGGGTGAGTGCGGCGAACGATATTGTAATCGGTGACAACTATAAAGGAGGAATTGTCGCCTATGTTTTGCAGCCCGGCGATGATGGGTACGATGCAAATCAGCGTCATGGATTAATCGTTTCGGTATCAGATTTAGGGTCTACCCAATGGGGCTGTAATGGCTCTTTTGTTATAGGAACAGAGTTTGGAGTGGGGTTAGGCCAACAGAACACAAACGCTATTATCTCCAATCCCTGCGGACAGGGTAATACTGCTGCCAACTTATGCAGTAACTATTCTTTTCAAGGCTTCAGTGATTGGTTTCTTCCGAGTTTTGATGAATTGATGTTGGTTTATTCCAATCTCTATAACATCGTCAGTTTCTCCTATGATTCTTATTGGACATCTACCCAACAAGATGCCGCGTGGGCAAAATCAATAGGCTTTCATAATAATGGAAGTAATGAACACTCTACGAAGGATGCTATTTTAAAGGTTAGAGCCGTGAGATCATTTTAACGCCCCCCTTGTTTCAATGAATAGTTACTAGTGTTTTATTGAAACAGCAGAATTTTAATTAAGCTTAATATTTTTCTGACAGCCTTTTAAAAGCTTTGCTCTTTTCAACAATCTCAATACAATTTCCACATTCCAGTAACAACGATGGAAATAAAATACTTTTGACTAAGAAACACGTATAGAGAAAATGAGCCAATCAAGAGTTATGCGGTTGCTTCAAGAGAAAGAAGGAATTCGCTTGGAGTTTAAGAAAGCTTCTGAAATCATTCCTTCTAATTTGTTTGAATCCATTTGCGCGATGCTCAATCGAGATGGGGGTGATATTATTCTTGGTGTAAAAGATGACAACACCATTTTAGGAATTGAAAATGATTTTGTAGAAAGTATCATGACTTCTATTGTCAATTTATCCAACAATCCTCAAAAGCTTAATCCTCCTTTCATCTTATATCCTGCAAAATATGTTGTTGAAGGAAAGAATATTATTCATATTCAAATTCCGGCTAGTTCTGAAATACATGATTCAGCCGGATGGATTTATGATAGAAGCAATGATGGGGACTTTAAAGCTAAACAACCCCATCAAATAGCCTCGTTACACAATCTTAAGCGGAACTTTTACTCTGAAAGAAACATATACCCTAAACTCCAATTTTCTGATTTTAACCTTGAGCTATTTTATCGCGTACGACAACTTATCAGAAGCAACCGTCCAAATCATCCTTGGTTGGCATTAGATGATGAACAATTATTGAAAACGGCGGGGTTGTGGAGAAAAGATTTTCAATCGGGAGACGAGGGCTTTACCCTAGCTGCTGTTTTACTTTTTGGAAAAGACGAGGTTATTCAGCAAATTTTACCTCACTATAAAATTGATGCGCTACTAAGACGAGAAAACATCAGCAGATATGACGACAGGCTCTATATTCAAACCAATTTGATAGATGCTTATGATGCATTGATGTCCTTCGTGGAAAAGCACCTTCCAGACAAATTTTATATTCATGGAGACACCCGAATTAGCTTGCGTTCCCAAATTTTCAGAGAAATTATTGCCAATCTAATTGTGCACAGAGAATATACCAATGCTCATCCGTGCTCGTTTGTTATTCTTAGAGATAGAGTGATTTGTGAAAATGCCAATAACCCACACGGTGAAGGTCCGATAGATCCAAGGCTCTTTGCTCCCTTTCCAAAAAATCCCACATTGGCCAAATTCTTTTTACAGTTAGGACGGGTAGATGAATTAGGTTCTGGTGTATTAAACGTTTTCCGTTTGGTAAAGGAATACGCCGGTAAGGGTCAACCCGTTTTTATAGAGGGAACGGTCTTTTGCACGGAGGTCCCTATTCCAACCAAGTTGATAGGCGAGGGATTAAGCGAGGGATTAAGCGAGGGAATAAATGAGGGATTAAGTGATTTTACTACAAGAGAGTTGACCGATAGTTTAATATTATTGTTGAATGCTGTTTCAAAACATCCCGGTAGTAAGGTCAGAGAGCTTTCTAACCTCCTCAATAACAAACCCATTAAAACAATTGAACGCCAAGTTGGGCAGCTGATTAAAAAGGGCTTGATTGAAAGAATCGGTAGTAAAAAGACGGGAGGATACTTCCTTGTAAAAAAATCTACGTGATCTAAATAAGATCACAAAAAAGCCAGGAAGGTTGACAATAATGGAATGACAATAAGCGAGTTTTGCCACTTAAATAAAAAAGCCCACCCTGTGCGCCCTGTTCTTATGGGAAGGGGGGTGGACATGTTGATACTAAAATAACTATTTTTTTGAAGTAAACAAAAAAATCATGCTTGCTCATTTAGGGCTCTATTTCCCAGTACTACACATTTATAAATGTCAAAGCTCTTTTCTTGTAAATAGATTCCAGTAGAAATCATCAAGCTTTTTCCTCTATGGGAGACGGATAATATGAGCGGGTATTCACTAGAAGATTTTACCCTTCTAGTATCTAAAGACAATTTATTACTTGCCATAATGTTGATGTATTATGACAGACACAAGCAAAAATGTGTGCAGGTAATTTGCAGGTATTCCCAAAAAATCAGCCTAAAAACCTCATTTTCTGCTATTCCCAAGAAATTAGGCCTTTAACAAAAAACCCCATAAACATTAGCGTTTACAGGGTTTTTCCGCTCCTCAGCCTGGGCTCGTAGCGAGGCGTCGCTACAGGAACCCCATAAAATTTTCTCACAAAAAAAGGCTGCATAACGCAGCCTTTTCCGCTCCTCAGCCTGGGCTCGAACCAGGGACCCCATGATTAACAGTCATGTGCTCTAACCAGCTGAGCTACTGAGGAGTGTTACCTTTTTGAGAAATGGGCTTTCCCATCTGTCAAAACCACTCAACTTATTCTTCAGCTCCTTGTCGTTACCAAGGTAAAACACCGAGTTTGGGTCGGAATCGGACGGCAAAAATAATCAAATCCGCCAACTTCACAATATCTTTGTCAAAAAATTTTTATCATGAAACTCGTCGCTGTAGGTACTGTCGCTTTCGATTCTATCGAAACCCCCTTTGCCAAACAAGAAAATGTCATTGGTGGCGCTGCTACCTACATCACCCTAACCGCTTCCCACTTTGTTGACTCCTCTGGTTTGGTGTCCGTTGTAGGTGAAGACTTCCCCGCTGATTTTCTTGCCGATATGAAAAACCGCGGCATCAATCAAGAAGGGCTTGAAATCAAAATGGGAGAGAAATCTTTCTATTGGTCTGGTAAATATCACTTTGATATGAATACCCGTGATACCTTGGTGACCGACCTCAACGTATTGGCCTCTTTTGACCCCAAAGTTCCCGCCTCTTACACCAATGCCCCTGTCTTGTTGTTGGGCAACTTGGTGCCTGCGGTGCAATCCTCTGTTTTGGATCAATTCCCCACCCGTCCCGCTTTTGTTGTCATGGACACCATGAACTTCTGGATGGATGTGGCTTGGGACGATTTGATGGCGGTGATCAAGCGCGTGGATGTGCTGTCTATCAATGACGAAGAGGCCCGCCAAATGTCTAAGGAACACAGCTTGGTGAAAGCGGCAAAAAAGATCTTGGCGATGGGTCCTAAATATTTGATCATCAAAAAAGGCGAGCATGGTGCTTTGCTTTTCCATGAAAACCAAGTATTCTTTGCCCCAGCCCTTCCTTTGGAAGATGTGGTAGATCCAACAGGAGCCGGAGACACTTTTGCCGGTGGATTTGCTGGCTACTTGGCCAAGACCCAAAACTATTCTTTTGAGAACATGAAACGCGCCATCATTGTGGGTTCTGCCATGGCTTCTTTCACCTGTGAGAAATTTGGGCCACAACGTTTATTGGAAATCAACCAAGATGATATCAATGCCCGCATTGCGCAATTTGTGTCCTTGGTCAACTTTGATATTGAATTGGTATAAAATACAACCATGAGAAGAAACCACGAAATTGATTTTCGCATCTACGGTGAGGAGATGCAATGTGTGGAAATTGAATTGGATCCACAAGAAACGGTAGTTGCAGAGGCGGGAGCGTTCATGTACATGGACGACGGCATTCAGATGGAAACCATCTTTGGCGATGGATCCGCACAAAACACAGGCTTCTTTGGCAAGTTGATGAGCGCAGGCAAACGCATGCTCACCGGCGAGAGTCTATTCATGACGGCCTTTACCCACATGGGATACAACAAGGCGCGCGTGGCATTTGCTTCACCCTATCCAGGGCGAATTATTCCTATGGATTTGCAACAAATGGGCGGGAAGGTGATTTGTCAAAAAGATTCATTCTTGTGCGCAGCCAAAGGAGTGAGCGTGGGAATTGAATGGCAAAAGAAGTTGGGAACAGGATTGTTTGGTGGTGAAGGATTCATCATGCAAAAGTTAGAGGGAGATGGATTGGCTTTTTGTCATGCAGGTGGACACATCATCGAACGCACATTGGCACCAGGCGAGATATTGCGCGTGGATACCGGCTGTATTGTGGCTTACACACAAGATGTGGATTTTGACATTCAATTTATTGGCGGAATCAAGAATTCCATTTTTGGTGGAGAGGGATTGTTTTACGCCGTGTTGAGAGGACCGGGTAAAGTGTGGTTGCAAACATTGCCCATTTCTAGATTGGCCAGTAGAATCATGTCTTATGGTTCTGTAGGCGGAAGAAAAGAAGAAGGAAGTATTTTGGGAGGCTTGGGTAATTTATTGGACGGTGATGGTGTATAAGCCATGACCAGTCCCACCTTTATCCCTGTTTCAGAAGCCATTGCGCTTTACGGGCAAGGTCAGTTGACCGTGGTGGACGTGCGATCTCCCAAGGAGTTTGAGGCAGGCCATATTCCCGGCGCCATCAATATTCCATTGCTGAACAATGAACACCGCCACTTGGTGGGCTGTTGTTATAAAGAACAAGGGCAGGCAGCTGCGATTGAGTTGGGGTATCAACTCGTCACCCCATTTTTTCCAGAAATTCAAGCCCTGGCCAAGTCGCTTTGTAAAGGGACCAAGATCATTTTGCATTGTTGGCGGGGAGGATTGCGCAGCAAGATTACAGCGGGATTATTGGCGGAAGTTGGGTTTGAAGTATTGATGGTGGAGGGCGGATACAAGGCCTGGCGCAATCAGTGGATTGGCACTTTTGCATCGCCCATGAAAATACTGATGGTGGGAGGGTTAACGGGATCAGGAAAGACAGAGGTCTTGCAGTTTTTGCATCAGCAAGGTGAGCAGGTATTGGATTTGGAACACATGGCCCATCACCGTGGCTCAGCTTTTGGAGGATTGGGATTGCCAGAACAACCCACACAAGAACAATTTGAGAATATTTTGGGTTGTTATTTATACCAACAAAATAAAGATCAAGTTTTGCTGGTAGAAAGTGAGAGTAGAATGATCGGCAGAATTAGAGTGCCCGACGCTTTTTTCAAGCAAATGTGGGATTCGCCGCGGGTGGAGGTGGTAAGAACAATACCTCAACGGGTGGAGCACATCTTAAAAGTTTACGGACAGTTTGATACCGAAGCCTTGGCAACCAAGACAACGCAGCTTAAAAAGCGCATGGGATCTGAGCAAGTAAAGGAGGCGGTAGAAGCTTTGGAACATGGCGACAAGGAAAAATGGGTAACGATGCTGTTGCATTATTATGATAAAAATTACCAGTACCACAGCGGGTTACAGGAGCAGCAATTGATTATTCATTTGCCACACCGTGAGGATTGGACATTGGAACAATGGGCGCAAGCGATACTAGAATTATGCAAGACATTCAATTGACACAACAAACCAAGGCAGGAGGATGTGGTTGTAAAATAGCACCACAACAACTGCACGAGATACTGAGCGGACACCGCAGTCTTGCCGGTGGACCAACGCTATTGGTGGGCAATGAAGGCAATGATGATGCCGCTGTGATGGTGTGGCAGGGAGAGCAATGTTTGGTGCATACTACCGATTTTTTTATGCCCATCGTTGATGATCCTTTCGACTTTGGTCGCATTGCAGCCACCAATGCATTGAGTGATGTCTATGCCATGGGTGGCAAGCCTGAGATGGCTCTGGCGATATTGGGTTGGCCCGTGGCTACGTTGGGGACGGCATCTGCGTCTCAAGTTATGCAAGGAGCCCGTGAGGTATGTGAGCAAGCAGGCGTGGCTTTGGCAGGGGGACATTCCATAGAGACGCAAGAACCCATTTTTGGACTTTCTGTTACCGGAAGGGTCAGTCAATCGTCATTGAAAAGAAACAACACCGCACAGTTGGGGGATGTTTTGTTCATCTCCAAACCGCTTGGCGTAGGCGTGATGGCCACTGCTTTTAAGCGAGGCATTATTGATACAGAAACATTTGCTCCTGCCATTGCCAGCATGACGCAGTTGAATGCCTTTGGTGCTGTGGCAGGAACCATGCCCGGTGTAACCGCCATGACAGATGTTACAGGATTTGGCCTTGTTGGCCATTTGATGGAGATGATCGCATCATTGGATTGCACCGCTGCGCTCAACATGGCGCAAATACCATTGCTGGAAGGGGTTGAACCATTGATTGCACAGAATATTTACGCCGACATGGCCATGAAGACCTACTCCAAGTACGCTTCATCGACCAATATTGCCGCCATGGCGCAATTGATTCCATTGTTTGATCCGCAAACCTCTGGAGGATTGATGATGACCGTGAGACCTGAAGCAACTGCTGAATTAGAGGCCCAAGCAAAAGCGGCAGGACAAAATCTTTACCGCATTGGAACGCTGGAAACATCAGGTGAAAAGCGCATCATGGTGCAGTAAAGGGAACAGGATTTCCATTTTTTACCCAAAAGCTTTTTTTGGCTATCGCGAATAAATGGTCGTCGTCGTGGTTGTCACTGAATACAACCTCTAATTCAGCATTTGGATATTTTTCTTTCAAGGCCATCACCTTGTTTTTTCCACGGCAATTGAATTCAAAAACCCAGGTATTATTGCGCTGCGCGATTTCCGAACCCAGCACCTCAATCCCCCATTGGTCACAAATGGGTTGAATAAACAGTTGGGGAGAGGCGGAGATGCAAACGCATGGGATGTTATTACTTTGGCAATCTTTCAGCGCTTGCAAAATGTTGTCATGAAAGTCAACTGTTTTTTGGTCCGACCAGAATGCAGCAATTTGTTTTTTTAACACATCCGTATTCCATCCAGAAGTAAACCGAATGAACAAGGATTTAAAAGTGAGCATGGGAATAAGCTTGAAAAAGTATAGGGCGGCGGCTAAACATTGCAAAGGAAAAAAGCGCATCCGCCAAGGATGTTTTTTGTAGACAAATAGGCAAAATGCAATCAAGGTGTCCTTTCGGTAAAGCGTTCCATCAAAATCAAAGACGGCAATGGAATTTTCGTTAGACATAGAGCAATGCAATGAGGGAAATCATCCAAAGTAAGAGGTTTACTTGCGTGAAGCGGTCTTTGAACAGCAAGGTGGTGGGATCTCCTTCACCGGAAAATTCGTCAGATTGACTCAGCTGTACAAACCTAAAAATGCCCAATACAACAAAGAGTGAGGTGTACAAGATTTTATCGGTGTGCAGCGCTGTCTGTACCTTGATATCCATGGTGTACAGCAAGTATGCCGTGATGGTGATGGTGGCCACGATGAAAATAAATTTGTCCAGGAGCTCCACAGAATAATGTTGGAGCACTGCACGGTGGTTTTTGGCTTGGTCTTTTAAGACAACCAATTCTGATTTGCGTTTGATCAAAATAAGGAACAAGGCCAAGAAGAAACTCACCACCAAAATCCAAGAAGTAGGGTTGACAGCAATGACATAACATCCGGCCAAAACACGGAAAACAAAATTGATGGCAACAATAAAAAACTCAATGATGTTGATGGTTTTAAGACCAAAAGAGTAGGCCAAATTCAGCAGTACGTAGAGTAAAGTTATGGCGCCAAAAGCCAAGGGAAGTTGGGCGATCACAAAAACGCTGGCAGCACAGCCTATGGTGACCAGGGCTAAAGAAAGAGCTTGGCTTTTGGATATTTTTCCGGAAGGAATAGGGCGGTTTTTTTTGCGAGGATGTAAGGCATCAATGTCTGCATCAGCCCAGTCATTGATGATATAAATGAACGAACAGGACAATGAAAAAACGAAAAAGGCTAAAATGGAGCGCTGCACTAGGTTTTCATGCATCAGATTCAATGAGAAGACCAAGGGAAGAAATAGAAAACCATTCTTCACCCAACTTTTTACACGCATCAATTCCCAATACAATCTCATGGGACAAAGATATATTTCCAACCGGAGAAATCATCAGCCGCAAAAGACTTCCACTCGGGAGCGGCAGTTGTATTGGGATAGGGAATGGTTTTCACTTTCCATTCCGCCAAGCGTATTTCCATGGATTTGAGCCATCCCTTTTTGATGTAAATGGTGTTGTTTTTTAAAACCCTTTTTTCTGCGCGAATGGCGCGCGTTCCTTGCCTATTCCATTGGTAGTACTCATAGCCAATGATGCCGAAATTGGTCAAAAAACCCAGGATGATGATGAGGGAGTAACGCTGAATCCAACGGCTGTCATCCAGCAGACCAAAGAGCAAAACAAAGCCGTAAATAAAAAGTTGATGGGGCGCATAGCGGTAGTGCCAGAATTCAGGTTGAATGCAAACGCTGACGAGGATACCACCCAATAGCCATGGGAATAAACCCTTTTTATTTCGCCACAAAAGGAACAGAAACAAGGGTATTAATAATAAGATGAGTTCCGCAGAAAAAGGACCTAGCGGTGCAATAACCATGGGTTGATGCAGGCGATAATAGGGAATTGATTCACGAACGGTTTTGCGGTGGAATAGTTTTTTGGGATGTGATGGAAATTCGGCAGGCGAGGTGTAACCTGGATAATGAAAGGTAGCGGCATTCCATCTTTGCCAGCGGTTCATGTCAAAAAAGTTCTTGGGGTAATGCACTTGCGCTACGCGTGTTCCCTCGTTGCCCTCGCCCATCAAGGGAAAGAAGGGATGCCCTTTGTCTTTCCAGTTGCGCACATAGGTGCAATGACCCACCACAAAAAAAGCGAGAATGAAAATGACAACGCCTCGAGATAAAACATTCCACCAAATCTTTTTGTGCTTAAAAACAACCACCATAAAAAGACCAAAGAAGAAAATACTGGCATAGACCAACCCAGTGAATTTGATGTTGGACAAGTAAATAAAGGCAACACCCACACTGAACCAACGATAGAAGGAAGGACCATCAATGAAGATGTCCGCCAAGAAGATGATCAAAATGAGCATTAGGGAATACAATTGCCCATCGACATAGAAACTCAAAGACTGTCCTACAGCCACAGGCGACAAGGCCAGGAGCAAAGCAATCATAGCGGAGACAAAGGGACGTTGTGTCCATCTGAAAAGGGCGCCCAGGGTGATCAGAAAAGAAGTGACAAGCCACATTAAGTTGCCAGCCTTGCTCCATTGGATGTAGGGCAAACATTGGTAAAAGGCAGAGGCTAAAGTCCATGGCGCCTTGGCGTAATGATTGACATAATTGGCATTGAAACCTGAGACCGCTTCATGGGCCAAAGGAGCGTCCCAGAAGGGGTTCCAACCATTGCGCAAATGGATGATGGCATCTTGGTGGTACCATTGACCATCAAAGGAAAGATCATAAAATAAAAATGCAGCCCATCCACAATAGCCCAGAATGATGAGAAAAATAAAGGTGCTCCAAATTTCTTTTCTGTGGAATTTCCAAGCCCAATAAAAACTGATGAGTAGGCCAATGATGGGGCTTGCCCCTACAGGAGGTAGGCCCAGCATCATGCGCAAGGTTTCCACCACAAAGGTCATGGTGAGAAAGACAAACATCAATTGTCCTGCGCCTTGTAGATTATGGAAAAATTTGTTTTTCAAATCGTGTACAAGTTAATAAAAAATAACGAGGAACGTTGAATCGCATTATATTGCCGTTGTGCAAAAACAGACACCATCTCAACAGCCCATAGCGACGCCTTTTCCGGAGGTGCATGCTTATGTGTTGAAAAAGTTGAATGGTCGATTGGATTGTGTTGGAGAGAAAGGGTCTTACCTCAAGGTTTTTCAATCAGCATTGCATTACTATTTGAACAACAGACAAAACGCCAAACAGAAGCGCCAGTTTTTCAAGGGCTCGATGTTGGTGTACTGGGTATATTTTTTCCTGTTGTATTTAAAGACCATTGGAAAAAAGAAAAGTATCCAGACTCCTTTCGTTATCCAAGATCCGGGTCGTTTGACGGCAGAGGGCAAATCGGTTTTTTTCACCAAGATTATGCTGTCCCTGCAAAAGGAAGATTTTACCGTTTTGGTCAAGCGTCGGGATGCAAAGGGAGCCCAAGAGCAGCTGATAGAACTAGCGGAAGGAAAATTTGCTTTTCCTGGTCTCCAAGTTTGGAAGCAAATGAAAGACTTGTATGCCGTTTACCAAAAAGCCCAAGCTTCTGGTCGGTGGAACGAGGAAGAGTTGCATTATTTGGATTCGTCCCTGCACTCTTATTTGATGCGGTACGTGCGTTGTTTGGGGTCATATAATCCGTCAGTTAACAAGAAAGTATTTTTTACGGTTCATTACATCAATGAAGGTTTTATCTGTGCCATGCGGGATATGGGCATTCAGACGGTAGAACTTCAGCACGGTCTGATCAGCAGAGCCGATTTGTATTATGTCTATCCAGAGGATTATCGCCCTTGGATCAAAGACATGTTTTTACCGGATTATTTGTTCATGTATGGCGATCTATGGCGCAATCGTTTGCTCCAGGGGATTGAATGGAAACCAGAGCAATTGCTCATGATGGGTGATTATACGGAACTTTTTGTCCAAGAACAGGAAAAGAAAGAAAAGGAAAACATCGTATTGATGTGCGCGCAGAAGTTTTTATCTGACGAGTATTTGCCTTGGATTGAAAAATTGAAAGTTGTCTTAAAAAACCATCCCGATTGGAAGATGGTAATAAAGCTACATCCATATGAACCCAAGCAGGATGTGCCCAGGTACAAGGCTTTAGCAGATGATCAAGTGGAGATTGTACAATCGGGTTCATTGAATGATTGGTTTTCAAAATCCAAAATTCAACTGAGTGTTTACAGCACCACGTTTTACGATGCGATAGGCTACGATATCATGAATTACGCCTTGATTCACACAGGTACGTACGATGCATACGTGGATGAGATGATTGCAGCCGAAGTGGCTGTTGGCATTGAAATGACGGAAGATCCTATAGAACGTTTTTTACAGGAAGGAGTAAACAGTATTTTGTTCAATAAGTCTTCCATTTATAGCCAATGGAATCAGCAACGGTTCAATCAATTTTTGATTGACGCGGAGTAAGCGCTATAGTTGGTAAGGTTCAGTTCATCAAAGAAAACCATGTCGTTTTTTTCTGAATACTGATTCCAAAATTTTTCCAATTCTTCCCAACTGGAAAAACAAATGTTGTTCAGTGTGGATTGGGGCAAAGGAAAATTTTGATGTTGATATGGGTGAAGCAAGGTCTTGCGCCCGGACAAGAGTCGTTCAAAAATAACTGTGGATAGCGTACCGATTCCAAAATTCTCCAAGTGAAAGAAGTTCGCTGAACTTTTGTTTTTGTCTCCCCAATAAAAAGGAATCGAATTGAAAAACGTTTGGTAATAATTTTCCGTTTTCTCCAAGTGTTTTCTCTCCAAAGGATGCAAGTAAATGACCACTTCCCACATCTTATTTTCTGAACCGTGCTTGAGCCACGATAAGATTTGTGTTTCACTGTCCTCAGCCGCTAAACCGTTGTCTGCGCGCGATAGCGCATTGCGCAGCCATTGACCATGAGAATAGAAGGCAATCTTTTTGTTGTCTGAGGGAGACTTGTTGTCTGGAATATCAAACAAGGTTTCGGCTGGCCAACGCAACAAATTTTTATAAGAAATACTCTTGGAAAAAAGATTTTGAATTTCCTCTTCTTGGTAAGGGGATGTCACCACCAAGTTATCGCATAGCAGGTGATGGTTGTGCACAAACAAAGGAACGATGGATGGGATGAAGGTTGTTTGTACACCCAATTGCTGTAGGCAATATGAAAGAAGGTTGCTATCAATTTCATAGGGATGAAAGAAAGATACGTGCTGGATGTTTTCTCTTTTAATCCATTGCATGACGCAGGCCATTTCAATACATTGACGGATGAGCAGCGCCCGATTAGACCGTTGTTCTTTAGAACAAAAACAGGCCAGAGCCACTCTCATCGCAAAAAGATGCAGTAATATTTTTTCTAAGATGTTGGCATGGACATGTTTCAGGGAAATGAGGTCTTTGCCAGCAAAGTGAGAAACTGGTTGCGCATGGATTTGCTGAACGTAAATCAATGCTTTGGGGTCTTTGTAAAAGTCCCAGGTGATGAGGGCGTGGCTTGATGCATCTGTCTTTTCCGTTCTTTTGAAAAAGGCAGCCGAGCCATTGGTTTTGATGACGTGCCGATACCATTCACGCAGACCAATCCAGCGGTCATTGGAGGCTGTGGCATCCAAGCGATAGGACATGTTGTGTTGCAAGCTGAATTGGGCAATATTTTCTTTGGGTGTATTTTTTTTAGCACCCAATCCAAAGGATTTAAAAATTTGTATTGCTGATAAAAGCTCGCCCATAATGGTTGTGTGCTAAGATAATCAACCATTGTATCTTTGGCACTGATGACAAAAAAGAATGACCTAGCCTTATTAAATACATTACGTGCGATTGCGGCGTGGATGGTTTGTTTGTTTCATGCTTCTTTTTTGTTAAAGGAGTATTATCCATTCACGTATGATGTGCTGTCTTGGGGGCAAGAAGGTGTTTATGTTTTTTTTATCATTAGTGGTGTAGTATTGCCTTGGTCTATGGATCAGTCCAGTTACCAATGGCGTTTTGCAGGGAAGTTCATGCTGAAAAGAATGTTGCGATTGTATCCTCCTTTTTTGATTTCCGTTTTGATCTGCGCGTTTGGCTTTTATGGTTTAAAAGGGATGCTGGCTCCTGAAGGAATGACCAAAATGTTGCACAGTATCACCTTTGCCGCGCCGTTCTTAGGGACCAAGTGGGTCAATGATGTCTATTGGACTCTCTTTGTGGAGTTTCAATTTTATCTCTATTTGGCCTTGATTTTTCCATTTTTTATTTCTAAAAAAATGTGGGTGCGAACGGCAGCTTTGGTGTTTACATTGGCGTTGTCATTTTTGTCAAAATCGTTTGAGCCCAAAGTGGTCAAGGTGACTTTGCTTTTTCACCTACCGGTATTCACCATGGGGTATTATGTGTACTTGTATTTGAAGGGAAGAATTAAGGAGCCAGAGTTTTGGATGGGCTTATTGCTGAGCACATTGGTCTGCTTGTATTTGACGGGTATTTTACACGGATTAAAATGGCGCATTGTGTCCACCGCATTGCTAACCGCATTGGTGATCATTTTTGTCAAAAAAGGCAACAAGTGGCTGGATCAATTGGGAGAAATATCTTATTCCTTTTACCTCACCCATTGGTTTGTGATTTCTACTTGCAATCATTTCTTTTACCACGACATGCGCTCACCTATAGGAAGTGTCTTGTTTTTCTTGTTGATTCAGGTAGGTTCTATTGTATTGGCCAAACTCTTTTATCAAGCTGTAGAGAAGCCATCCCTGCAATGGACCAAGATGGTGCGTTATACTATTGATCCGCCAAAAGTTTAAAGGTCATCCGGTGATGTGGGCAGGGCCCAATCTCGGCAATTGCGGCACGGTGCTTCTTGGTAGGATACCCTTTGTTGATGTCCCAACCGTAGTTTGGAAACTGTTGGTGCAATAGTGCCATATGTTCGTCACGGTGTGTTTTGGCAAGGATAGAAGCTGCTGCAATGGATTTAAATTTGCTGTCACCTTTGATGACACATTGGTGAATTATTCCCACATAAGGTTTAAAACGATTGCCGTCTACCAAAATCAATTCAGGTTGTATTTTGAGTTGATCAATACAGCGGTGCATGCCCATGATGGAGGCGTTGAGGATGTTGATTTCATCTATTTCTTTGGGCAACACCGCTACAACAGCCCAAGCCAGCGCCTGTTCCTCGATGATGGGGCGTAATGCCTCTCGTTTGGCCTCTGTGAGTTGCTTGGAATCATTGAGCCAAGGGTGATCAAAATGATCAGGAAGAATGACAGCCGCAGCAAATACTGGACCTGCCAGACAGCCTCTTCCAGCCTCGTCACAGCCCACTTCAATGAGGTCTTTGCTCCACCTACTTTGCAGCATGGCTATTCAATGTTTGTTGTATACTATGCCAAAATAGATCGGTGGCTTTCTCCCAGGTATATTTCTCGAGAATCTGGTTTTTAGCCAGATGCCACTGCTGGTGTTGGGTATCAAAATGCGAAAGTATACCGAGTTGATGTGCCATATCGTCCACACTAAGCGCATCGGCATACAAGATGGTATCCCCTCCAATTTCGGGCATGCTGGAGTTGTTTCCAGCTACTACGGGAACATCACATTGTAGCGCCTCAATGATGGGAATTCCAAACCCTTCATACAGGCTCACCATGACCAAGCCATTGGACGCCGCAAGGAGCGTTAATAACTCATCCCCATCTCTTCTACCTAACCAGTGCACATCAGCGATATTTCCATACGCTTCTTGCGCGTCTTGATGGAAAAGCGCAGCACCAACAATGATGAAGTGATAATCGGGATGATTTTTTTTAAACTGCTGAAACGCCTGTAGTATGCGATCTAGGTTTTTTCTGGGATGCAATGATCCTATAAAAATGAAATACGGTTTACCGTTGGTGTATTGATTTCTGATGGCTGCTTGGTGCGCACTATCGATTGGCCCCCAATCAGGATTGGTTCCGTTGCAGAGGACATCTATTTTTTCTGAGGAAATACCAAAAGTCTGTTCAATATCTTTTTTCGAAAATTGACTTACTGTTGCAATGCGTGTTGTCTTGTTTACCAACGCACGGGTGTGTTGGTTCCAATACCGGGCGTACTTGGCGGGAAGCAGCTCGGGATAATGAACAAAGTTAAGATCGTGGATTACGTTTAGTTGCGGACAGGGACAACGCATGGATCCATGCCCATCAGGCGAAACAAAAATGTCTGCGTTGATTTTTTTTAGTTTTCTCGGTACACTCCAATCAAACCACCAATCAAAGAGCCAAGGGCGACGAGCTGGGGGAAATAAGGTGTGACAAAAGACATTGGGGCTTTTTGGAATTAAAGAAAAATTGGCATGATCAAACAGCAGGTGGAATTCATGTTCAGGATGTCGTTGAATGAGTCGGACAAGAATTTCCAAAGTAAAACGACCAATACCCTCGATTTTACCGGGTTTGAGCAGGCGGGTATTGATTGCAATTTTCATGAAAAAAAAAGCCACGCGTAGGCGTGGCAATTTAGTATAATTCTGTTACGAACTCAATTATAAACGCTCGATTCCTTTGTGACGACGCTCATCAGAAACAGTCAATTTCTTACGACCCTTGCGGCGACGTGCGTTAAGAACGCCACGACCAGCAGCGTCTGCCATTCTTTTACGGAATCCGTGTTTGTTACGGCGTTTTGTATTCGAGGGTTGGTAAGTACGTTTCATAATCGTCAATGTTTTTTATAACGGGTGGCAAATATACAACTTTTCAACAATTTACACAAAGGTTAAGGCTTCTTTTTTTTCAAATCTGATTTTTTTATTGGTTTTTCAAATTTGATGGGAAGTTTTTTGCTGATTTTCAGCGCCTTACCTTCCACATAACCTTCTCCACCAATGAGGATTTCATCTGCAAAAAGGATGGCAAATCCGCTAGAAAGGGCTGCTTCAAAGTTGGCTTCTGTGCCTGTAATTTTTAATAAGTACTCATTTTTGGATTTCTTTGGGACCAATACATGTTCCGCTAACCTGACCCTAGCCACCTTTCTTCCCTGCAAGGAAAGATCAATGTCTGCATCGGTCAATTCAACAGAAAACCCATTGGGGTTGTTGATGGTGACTTTTAAAGTACCTTCAATACCTTGACTGCCAATCTCCTCAAACTCTAAATTCCGGACATTCTCAACGGTGACATCTTTGTACACATGACAAGAAGCCAACATCCAGCAGCACAGTACAACCCAAAAACGCATTACTTGGAGAAATTGTCAAAGAAATAAGGAATGGTTTCGATGCCTTTGTAATAATTGAACAATCCGTAATGCTCATTCGGAGAGTGCAACGCATCGCTGTCCAAACCAAATCCCATCAAGACGCTCTTCAATCCCAAGTCAGACTCAAACATCGCAACGATTGGAATAGAACCTCCGCCGCGGGTTGGAATAGGCTTCTTACCGTAGGTTTTTTCCATTGCGTCGCTGGCAGCCTTATAGGCCTTGCTGTCTGTTGGCGTAACAACAGGATTTCCACCATGGTGTGGACGTACTTCAACACGAACACCTTTAGGTGCAATCTTCATGAAATGGTTGGTGAACTTCTCCGTAATCTCTTCTTGTGTTTGATGAGGTACCAAACGCATGGAGATCTTGGCAAAAGCTTTTGATGGCAACACGGTTTTGGATCCCTCACCGATATAACCACCCCAAATACCATTGCAATCCAATGTTGGACGCACGCCGGTTCTTTCGATAGTGGTGTAACCCGCTTCACCGTATACGGCCTCAATATTCAAATCTTTGCAGTAATCGCTTTCGCTGAAAGGAGCCAAGTTCAATGCTGTTCTTTCCTCTGCGGTCAATTCCAATACGTTGTCATAAAAGCCGTCAACGGTGATGTGGTTGTTTTCATCATGCAATGAAGCAATCATTTTGGCCAATACATTGATGGGGTTGGCTACGGCACCGCCGTATACACCGCTGTGCAAGTCGCGATTGGGACCTGTAACTTCTACCTCCAAATAGCTCAAGCCGCGTAAACCGCAATCAATGCTAGGACAGTCGTTGGCGATAACACTGGTGTCTGAAATCAATACGATATCCGCTTTCAATCTTTCTTTATTGGCGCGGCAGAATGGGCCAAGGTTGGAACTTCCGCACTCCTCTTCCCCTTCAATCATGAACTTCACATTGCAAGGCAAAGAGTTGGTTTTGTTCATTGCTTCAAAAGCTTTGACATGCATGAACATTTGTCCTTTGTCATCACAAGAACCACGGGCGAAAATAGCGCCTTGAGGATGTACCTCGGTTACTTTGATGGTGGGTTCAAAAGGAGGTGTATCCCACAAATCAATGGGATCGGCAGGCTGTACATCATAGTGACCATAGACCAAAACCGTTGGAAGGCTGGGGTCAATCATTTTTTCTCCGTACACAATCGGATGACCTTCTGTTTTACAAACTTCTACATTATCAGCACCCGCCTCGATGAGGTTTTTGGCTACCAAATCTGCACAACGGGCTACGTCTGCATTGTAGGCAGAATCAGCGCTTACGCTGGGAATTCTGATGAGTTCAAACAATTCGTTTAAGAAACGATCCTTGTTGTCTAAAATGTATTTTTGAGCTGCTTCCATGATCTTAAAATTTCGTTGTGCAAGATAAAGCTTAGTTCGCACATCACCACGTTATATTTGCCAACGAATGTCACCACTTTCATTTGAAAATACAGCCATCGCTTTCAAGGTGAAAGACGATGCCGCATTGCGCCGTTCTTATTGGCTTTTTAGGCTAATAGGAAATCCTTCAATGGTCAGGATTGGCGGTACTTTGACAAATTTCGCATTGGGGATTGGCTTTCCGATAGGATGGTTGATCAAGAACAATATTTTTGCTCAATTCTGCGGCGGCGAGACCGTGGAAGAATGCAAGGCTGCTTCGGCTAGATTGGCCGAGTATGGTATCGGTACTATCTTGGACTATTCGGTAGAAGGAAAAGAAAAGGAGTCGGACTTTGATGCCACAGCGGATGAGATTATTCGAACCGTTGATGCGGCCAAAGGCAATCCGCACATTCCGTTTTGTGTTTTCAAGGTGACAGGTGTTGCGCGCTTTGAGTTGTTGGAAAAGCAGAACGAAGTGGTTCGTGGTCATTTAAAACAACTTACGGAGAAAGATCAAGCGGAGTGGAATAGAGTAGTTCAACGTGTCTTGCGCATCTGTCAAGCCGCGTATGATGCGGATCAACGAATCTTTATTGACGCCGAGGACTCCTGGATACAAGATGCCATTGATACTTTGTGTCATGACATGATGGGGAAGTTCAATCACCGAGCTCCTATTGTATACAATACGGTCCAATTGTATAGACATGATCGATTGGAATTTTTGAAGAATGCGCATGCTTGGGCCAGGGAGAAGGGTTTGCACTATGCGGTGAAATTGGTTCGTGGCGCCTACATGGAAAAGGAGGGCAAACGCGCAGTTGAGATGGGATATCAAAATCCGATACAGCCCAGCAAGGAAGCAACTGACAGGGATTTCAATTCGGGAGTGCAGTATTGTCTGGACAATTTACAGGACATGGCTTTGTGTTGTGGATCGCACAACGAAGAGTCGTCCATGTTATTGGCACAATGGATGGAAGAAAAGGGGGTTGTCAAAAATGACAACAGAGTTGCTTTTGCCCAGTTGTTTGGAATGAGTGATCACATCAGTTATAATCTGGCTGATGCAGGATACAACGTCGTGAAGTACCTGCCCTATGGCCCCATCAAGGAAGTGATGCCGTATTTGTTGCGCCGCGCTCAGGAGAATACTTCTGTGAAAGGGCAAACGAGTAGAGAGTTGGGATTGATTTTGAAGGAGAGGAAGAGGAGAGAGGGGATGAAGTAGCGGTAACGATACTTCGCTAAGAAGGTTTTAAGTATCAACCAGTTCATAATTTGTACTTCGCCCGTTCTCGTTTGTAGGCTGTAAGATTCCTTTTTGTACCAAATCTTTGATATCTCTTAATGCTGTGTCGGAGGAGGTTTTATTGATTTTAGCCCATTTGGAAGTTTGCAGTTTACCTTCGAAATTTTCAAATAGTAGGTTCAATATTTTTCGTTGTCTTTCGTTGATTGGTGTTTTTTCATGCCGTTTCCAAAAATCAGCTTTTTTCAATATTTGTTGTGTAGTGTTTTCAGTTGCGAGCATCGCGTTTTTTAAGCAATGAAGAAACCAATGCAGCCAATCTGTTATGTCCCCGGAGCTGTGTTGAACCTTCTGCAGGATGGCATAATACTTTTTACGCTCTTCCAAGATCTGATAGGACATGCTGTAAAAGCGTTGTCCGCTTCCTTCAGCGCGCGCCAAAAGCATATCTGTTATTGCCCGAGCAATACGACCGTTTCCGTCGTCAAAAGGGTGAATAATGATGAACCAGAAATGAGCAATGGCCGCTTTTATCACTGGATCCAATGTGTCTTTGCTGTTCAACCAGTTCAAGAACTTTTTCATTTCACTTTTGATATGTTTTGGAGCGATGGCTTGGTAATGCACTTTCTCTTTTCCCATAGGCCCCGATACCACTTGCATTTCACCAGATCGATAGCAGCCAACTTCAATGGAATAAGGTCCACTGAATCCAGTGGGGAATAACGCTGCATGCCATCCCAAAAGGCGTTTTACAGTTAATGGCGAATCAAACCTTTGTGTAGCATCTAACATCATTTCTACGACACCTTCTATATGGCGGTTGCTTTTTACAATCCCTCCGGTATTGATACCAAGTCGGCGAGCGATGGAAGAGCGAACTTGGTCGAAGTTCAGTAGTTCGCCTTCAATCTCAGAAGATTTAACAACGTCAAGTGTAAGCGCTTTAAGGCTAGCCTCCTCCATGGCGGAAAACCCAAGTGCATTCATATGTCCGTTGATTTTTCCTTGCATTAAGCGCACCTCACCGAACAGCGCATTGATTTCAGCATCTCGCCAAACAAAGTCTGGCCAGTTTTTATGTTCGTAGATGTAGGTGGGCTTTTTCATCTTGTGCGGTAAATATACAAAATATTCACCGCATAATTGCGGTGAATAATTCAAATAATCACCGCAAATCTAAAATTAGTAAATCGAACTTCCCAATTGACTTGAGCGTTGGGATTGATTTTGAAGGAGAGGAGGAGGAGAGAGGGGATGAAGTAGCGAGAGCATGAAATGCGATTCGCTATGAGGTGATGAAGAGATGAAGAAAAGACCAGAAATTAGGGTTTAAACGGCATAATGGGGACAATCTGAATTCTATCCGATCTAGAAATTAGTCCCGGATTGATTCCTGGTTTTCCTTCTGGAATGTCCTGTTTCAGTTGTTGGTAATAATCCACCCAAGCAGGAAAAAAATCATTGGTTTTGGGATCCTTGAATGTCATAGGATTTAACTCAAAAAAGTCTTTGGAATCATTGGCTGCTTTGAAGGATTCGTACAACAATTCGCTGCAATACCAGCTGTTGTTATTCATCAAAAAGACGTCGTCATAAGGCTCACCAATATGTGCTTTGGCATTAAACGCGGCTTTTGCAGCGAGGGGTTGGTATTTCTCCAAAACTCTACCAACGACAATGTTTTGAATGGTTGTCGTATCGCCACTGCGGGCAAAGAAGTTGCGCAAAGACGTGACTTGAACCTTATCACCAATGGCTTCCACCACTTGCAGGGTGTCATTGATTTTAACCACCATCGCGCAGTGAGAAAAATCTTTTCCGTTTACTCCTTCCGTGACGGCTTCAATGGCATCGCACAAATCACCGCAATTGAGATCTTGAAAGAGGAGATCACCTTCTTGTAAATTAATAATAGGGGCAGATGGAGAGCTGACAGGGGTGTTGGAACATCCAATTGCTGTGAGGCTCGAGATGATTATGAAGAAAAAGTATATCTTGAAGTTGGTCTTCATTTTTTCATAATGGAAACAAGACGGGTGTATTTTTTTAAAGCGCGTTTTAACGACTGGCTCGGAGCATTTGGATGGGTAATGGCATGAAAAAAAATTTGACAATCTTTTTCAGAAATTATGATTTGTTCTTTTTGTTCCTTCATTTCCATTGGATTTGTAACTTAGTCATACTCAAAGATAAAATGAAGAAATGAAAAATTTTACTTCACAATCTCCAACGGAACCCTCGCCATCAAAAGCGCCAGAATGGCTCCGCCAAGAATAACGCGGTACCAACCAAAAGGGGCAAAGCCCTTGTTTTGTAGAACGGTCATCAGTGTTTTTATTGAAACCAATGCGACAACGGCTGCAACAACGGATCCCAAAAGCATGATGCCCCAATGATCTGTGATGATGTGGTAATCGATCTTGACCACATCATACGTCTTTTTCAATGATGCCGCAAACATGGTGGGAACGGCCAAAAAGAAAGAGAATTCTGCCGCTTGTTTCTTGTTCCACCCCGACATCATTCCACCAATGATGGTGGCTGCTGACCGAGAAACCCCTGGTATGAGCGCAATGCATTGAAACAATCCAACCACTAACGCATTTTTCCTTGTTACGGGAGCTTCTTCTGCATGCAGGTTTTTGGCAAACCACTTATCAGAATAAATCAAGATCCATCCGCCCAACAACAATGAAACGGCCACAATGTCCACTTGTTCCAACATGTCGTCAATCAAATCGCCAAACAACAACCCCATAATGGCAGCTGGAATAAAGGCAATAAACAATTTGACATAAAAGTCAATGGACTGAAAAAATCGTTTCCAATACAAAAACAATACGCTGGTGATGGCGCCAAATTGAATGATAACGGTAAAGGCTTTGGTGAACTGATTGGACTCAACACCTAAAATGGCTTGGGTGATGATCATGTGCCCAGTGCTTGAAATGGGCAAAAACTCCGTGATGCCTTCTACGATGGCAATGATGATGGCTTCTAAAATCCCCACGGTTTACTTTCTTTTGGATGCCACATCAGCAGCATCGCTTTTCTTGACTCCTGTTTCAGACTTGTCACGGTACATGATGGCTACACCAATCACAACATATCCAATTAAAACCACAATAGGGGCTACGGTAATACGGCGCGCACTGAAAAGCTCTTCCGCATTGAATTCATCCGCGCTGGTAGCCGCACCACCACTCATTAAAAAATATCCGATAATCAATAACAACAAACCTGCTCCGAGGATGTAGTAATTCTTTTTTCCAAATGCAAATGACATGGCGCTAAGATAATAAGACTTTATTCCTTTTTTACACTATCCTATCTTTGCAACATGTCAAGAGTCTTAACTGGAATTCAAAGCACCAATGTACCCCACTTGGGGAACATCTTGGGCGCCATCTTACCCGCCATTGAAATGAGCAAGGAAGGCAACAACGATTCGTTTTTGTTCATTGCCAATTTCCACTCACTCACCCAAATCAAAGACGCTGAGCGGATGCGCAGCAATACCCTTGCTGTGGCTGCAACGTGGTTGGCGATGGGATTGGATCACCACAAGACCGTTTTTTACCGCCAAAGTGATGTTCCAGAGGTGGCAGAACTATGCTGGTACTTGTCTTGCTTGACTCCTTATCCCATGTTGGCCAATGCGCATAGTTTTAAAGATAAGAGCGATCGCTTGTCAGATGTCAACGCAGGTCTCTTTACCTACCCGGTATTAATGGCGGCAGACATTTTGTTGTACGATGCAGACCACGTGCCAGTAGGAAAAGACCAGGTCCAACATTTGGAAATTACGCGGGATATCGCCAGTACTTTTAATCGTTTGTTTGGTGAAACGCTTGTTGTCCCAGAAGTCAAATTGAGCAAGGACACCATGTATGTTCCCGGAACAGATGGACAGAAAATGAGCAAGAGTTATGACAACTTTATCAATATTTTTCTTCCTGAAAAAGAATTGAAGGACGTGATCAACAAGAAGATAGCCACAGATAGCACCGCATTAGAAGATCCCAAAGATCCCAATGCCAATGCGATTTGTGCGTTGATGCAATTGATTGCGGGAGAGCAACCGACCCAAGAATTGCGCGATAAATTAACTGCTGGTGGATACGGCTGGGGACATGCTAAAAAAGATTTGTTGGGCGCTATTTTGGATCGTTTCAAAAATGAACGTGAGCAATTCAACCATTGGATGTCACATCCAGAAGCCTTGGAAGAAGTGTTGCAAGAAGGGGCAGCAAAGGCCCGTTTGGTGGCGCAAGCCACTTTGGGCAGGGTGAGAGAGCGTTTGGGCTATTGATTATTTCAGTCCAGTACTTCCAAATCCTCCCGCGCCCCTTTCAGTAGAGGGCAAGATATCTGTTGTTTTCCAAGACAATGTTTCATGCTTGGCCAGAACCATTTGCGCAATGCGCTCACCGGGTTCAATCGTGAAAGACGTGTTGCTGAGATTGACCAATAAAACTTTGATTTCTCCGCGATAATCCGCATCTATTGTCCCAGGGGTATTGAGTACCGTAATCCCATGCTTGAAAGCCATGCCACTTCTTGGACGTATTTGAATTTCATATCCCAATGGGATGGCAACAAAAAGTCCAGTGGGAATCAATAGTCTTTCCAAAGGGGTAAGTACAATCGGTTCAGTGATGTTAGCACGAACATCCAGTCCTGCAGCGCCTTCAGTGGCATAGGCGGGCAGTTCAAATGTAGATTGATTGATGATGGCTACCTCAATCATTTTCCCTCGAAAGTTGGTTTTCTTTTTTCCATGAAAGCTGTTGTACCCTCTTTGAAATCTGCAGTTCCAAAGCACGCTCCGAACTCTTTGATTTCTGTATTCAATCCAGCTTCTGCAAAGGCATAGCCAGACAATACCGAACGCAATGCTGCGGAAATCGCTCTAGGAGAATTGGTAGCGATTTTTTGAGCCACGGTCAGACATGTATTCATAAGCTCTTCTTGCGGAACCACGTGGTTAACCAATCCCCATTCTTTGGCTTCCGCTGCTCCAATCATTTGCGCGGAAGTGATCATCTCCATGGCCTTTCCTTTGCCCACCAATTGCGCCAATCGTTGGGTACCGCCGTATCCTGGAATGACACCCAAGGTTACTTCAGGCAATCCCAATTTGGCATTTTCGGATGCGTAACGGAAATGACAACTCATGGCCAATTCTAATCCACCGCCCAAAGCAAAACCGTTGACTGCTGCAATAACCGGCTTGCTCATGTTCTCTACTCGGTTGAACAGCAAATTATGTCCATCGCGGCTTAATGCTTCGCCTTGCTCAACAGAGAAGTTGGCAAACTCTTTTATATCTGCCCCTGCAACAAAAGCTTTTGTTCCTGATCCAGTGATGATGATGCAACGAACAGAAGCATCGCTATCAGCGGCGTCTAACGCGCTGTTCAATTCTTCAATGGTTGCTTTGTTCAAAGCGTTCAATTGATCAGGACGTTGAATGGTCAAAACAAGAACAGCATCTTGTTGGTCAAGGGATATAAAAGAATAAGCCATGTTTTTTATTTATGAGGGCAAATGTAAAACAATCACCTGAGAATGGTGACATGTCCGCGATAAAGCTGATCGCCTTCGGGTAACTTGAATTGTAGTTCCCACACATAGGCATCTTGCGGTACAAAGTATCCATTGAAGCTCCCGTCCCAACGCTTGTTTTGGTCATTGGTAAAGAAAACCAAGCCTCCCCAACGGTCAAATACCCGGAACTCGAATTTGTCTAGTTTTGTTCTGGACACCACACCAAAACCGTCGTTGATTTGGTCATTGTTAGGGGTGAAGGTATTGGGTACCCAGAAAGGAAAAAGAGGGACAACCCAAATGCTGTCCGATGCGCCGCAGCCTGCGTCATCAGCCACTGAGAATTGATACAAAGTAGGGGTGATTGGGTCGGCTATGGTTTGGGCGCAAGTGTCACATGAGAGGTAGATGGTTGGTTCCCATTGTCCTATGGGGATATTGGATACAATGGGAATTTGAACAGCGTCAGGATAATCAAAGGTGATGCTGTCCTCTAGCGACAGATTGGGCAAGGGAAGGACATTGATCCAAATAGACTCACGATCAGAACAACCCAGCGCGTTGCTTCCAATGACAACAAGACTGTCTGATTGCGATGGAATGAGAACAGCACTGTTGTCGTTATCCAGTACAACCCATTCGTTGGGTAGCCAAGTGTATGTATCAGCACCATTGGCCAGAGCAAAAACACTATCCCCAAAGCAGAGTTCTTGATTGGCAATAAGTGAAACATTGAGTTCAATAACATTGACCCAAAAAGATGCTGTTCCAGACCCGCAACTGTTGGTCATGTCAACAGATACCAAAGTGGATTGATTACCAGTGAAAGTGGGATTTTGTGCATTGGGGTTGTCAAACAATGCAACGGGACTCCAGCTCCAAGAATCCGCCGTTTCAGCATTTAGGCTGATGTTTTCACCAAAACAAACATCTACATCAGGGTATGGATTAACGGCAGGAAGGCTATTGAAAACACTAACCGTTGTGGATTCAGCAGTAACACAGCCTTCAGCGGTTGTGATGGTAACAGTGTAGGTTGTGGTGCTTATTGGAGAGGCAATAGGTTGGTCAATGTTATCCGCTGACAACGAACTACCATTGTCCCAAACATAGTCAGCGCCACCGGTTGCCCAGAGGTTTGCAGTTTGTCCTGCACAAATGCTTTGATTGTCTGAAATATCAGTATTGACAGGAATTACATTGACATCAATGGTTGCGTTGGCGACACCACATTGGTTTTGCGTGGTGGCAGTGTAGGTGATATTTCCTGGCGGTGTTGCTTGCGGATTGGGTAGCGTATTGTCGTCTAAAAACATATTGGGTAGCCATGAAACATCACCGTTTGCTAAGGCGTTGAGCTGAATCGTTTCTCCTTGACAAATTCCATTGATGGGGCTAATGTTAACGGTAGGGTCTTCAATTACCTCAATGTTCAACGTCACAGTGTCACCAAGAAGACAAAGCACTGCATCAGAAGCAATGAGTTCTACTTCATAATTTCCCGGTGTGGTATAGGCGTGGATGGGCTCTGTTAAAGTTGAAGTATTGCCATCGCCAAAGTCCCACTGATAGAGGCTAGCTCCAGTGCTTTCATTGTAAAAAGTGACGGGTTGATTCAAGCAGACTTGCGGGGGGATATTGGAAGAGGCGGCCGCATAAATGGGACTAAGAGAAAGTTTAAATACCCCTAGATTGCAGCCACTGCTGGGATTGGTCGCGCTGTAAGCTCCTGGGGATGTTGGAAAGTCATCATTGGCTTGACAACCAGCACATACTGCCTGATAAACATATCCATTTTTGCTAAAACGCGATGTTCCGCCATCTACATGCTCCTCGGAAACATTCCCTCCATAGTAAGATGCATACAACAAACCTGTTGCATTTGGAGACAACACGCATAAGTAAAAGTCGGAACCATCTGTATTAGCTTGTTGCGCATTTGCAGATGTGGGTAATCCGTTTTTTGTAATAAAATCAGCCTTGCATGTATAGGGGTATCCACCGCAGTTTTGATTCACAACACCTCCCCTAACGCTGAAAAAGATCTGCTCGCAATCGCTCACCAAAAAGGCAGTGGGCGAAATATCCACCTCACCGCTACCCGTCCCAATGGTGGTATTCCACAATTGTGCACTCAGTTGCGGATTGAATTTTTTGATGTAAATCCCGCTGTTGGCCTGGCCATAACAACCTCCTGTAATGGGCATGGCACCGGTGGTTTGGCCCAAGACGTATATGTTGTGGTTGACATCGGTTTGAATGAAAAAAGTTTGGTCTACCCCATCTGTTCCGATGAATGTTCCATTGACAATGGTCCATGTAGTGGGGTTAATTTTTAATACAAAACCATCCACACCACCGTTGTGTGACGCGTCAAATCCATTGGAGGGAACAGGGAAGTTATTGCTGTCTGTACCACCGCTAATGAGAATATCTCCATTGCCTGCAAACTGCACGGCATAGAGCGCATCGTTGCCACTGCCGCCAATGAATGAAGAGAATATCAGATTGTCTAAATTGGGAGAAAGAACCATTAATAATCCATCACTTAACCCACCATTGTAACTGGACTGAATGGCATTTGCGGTTACAGGAAAATCACCACGAACGGTAGTGGCTACAACGATATTTCCATTGGGGTGTAGGTTGATTTCGCCGCGGAATGCATCTCCATAATTGTAAAACAATCCGGGAGCAAAATTGAGTCCGTCTAACTGGTCATTGCCCATAAAGGTTGATGCTACCAAAGCGCCGCTGCTTTCGATTTTGGAAATGAACAGGTCGGTCCCTTGTGGCAGATTGCCATAAAAAAATGTGTTCATGGGCTGGGGAGCTCCAGGATTGAATAGTATGTCGTATCCACCAGGTTGGGTTGGAAAATTGCTGCTTCCCGTAGCGCCCATAAGGTAAATGTTGCTATTGGCATCGCAGACAATACTGTGGGGTGTTTCTTGTGAACTTCCGCCGATAAAAGTGGAATAAAGCAAGGTACTTCCATCGGAACTGAATTTGGAAATGACAATGTCATAGATGTTACCTGCTGCGGTGTTAAAGTTCAATGAAAATGCGTTGGGTGTGGTTGGGTAATTTTGACCAAATACCACTGCGCCGCTGACCAAATGACCATCTGGATCATCCGCCGCAGTGAATCCGAAATTGGCGGATACAGAGCCGATGTAGGAAGAAAAAACAATCTCGGGGTCAATGATGAGATCGACATTGGGATCATACTTTCCCAATTCAAACTGGACGGTATTTTTTTTCAAGACAAACGCACAAGGCACGGTGACAATTTTGCCTTGAATGAATTGAAAAGCGTAGGGTTGGGTTTCTTTGATTTGTCCTGTGCTGGTTTTTATGATGAGTGATCCATTGTGCAAGGTGCAGTTCACAGACTTATCCCATTCCAATTGAATTTCTTGTGGATTTCCCTCAGGGTGAATCACCCAATCATATTTTAATTTGTTGTTCTCACTGTTCCATCTCACATCGATGTTGTTGTATACTTGGGATAGCGTTCCTGTTTGATAAAGCAGTGTTTTTCCCTCTCGTTCATCCAAGTAGTAATTGTGGTAATAAGGCAAATGTTTTTCACCCCGCCACTGCATGTTGGGGTTGGCGTTTTTCCAGATTAGATCAAAGACATGGCCTTTGGGATGCAATTGCGCAGTGGTTTCATTGGGATGAAACTGCTGAAAAAAGTCGTTGTTGTAAAGTTCAAATCGAAGACCTTTTTGGTTTTGCCAAACCCTACCGCCCGGCACTTCGCTCATCCAAATAACCTCTTTCTCCCATTGACCTTGATTGGGTACAATCTTTAGCTGCGCCAACAGCGGCAGGGGAAGTAGAATCAGGAAAATGTAGAAGTAGCGCATCCTATGCAGAAGACCAAGGCCTTTCCAATAGGTTGCGTCTGTGTTCATGGTTGAAATTAGTTGAGCAAATCTGTCAGCTTGCGCATTTCCATGGCGGGAGAAGCTTTTTCATATAAGATTCGGTATACGGCCTCAGCAATGGGAATGTCAACATTGAATTTTTTATTGATCTCATGAATCCCCTTGGTAGCATAGTATCCCTCCGCAACCATATTCATTTCAATGGTGGCCCATTTTACGCTATATCCTTTACCGATCATGGTACCAAAGGTTCTGTTTCTGGAGTAAGGTGAGTAGGCGGTTACCATCAAGTCACCCAAATACGCAGAGGATTTGACGTCACGGTGCACCTCATGAACAGAATCCAAGAAGCGTTCAATTTCACGAATAGCATTGGAAACCAAAACAGCTTGAAAGTTGTCTCCAAAACCAATACCATGACAAATACCTGAAGCCACGGCGTAAACATTTTTCAGAATGGCGGCTAGTTCAGCGCCAAAGACGTCTTCAGTGGTAGTGGTTTTGATAAAACGGCAAGCGAGGCGTTGGCTCATGATTTCGGCCTTGGCAATATCAATGGCGCCTATAGTGAGGTAGGACAATTTTTCCATGGCCACCTCTTCTGCGTGGCAAGGGCCGCAGATGATTCCGATGTTCTCGTATGGAATATTGAACTGTTTGTGAAAGTATCGTGCGGGAATCGCATCAAACTCATTGACAATACCCTTTACAGCGGAAAAGATGATTTTGTTTTCAATGCCTTTGGGTTTGTATTGATCCATGGTAACATGCAAAAACGCAGAGGGGATGGCGACTACCAAGTAGTCGCAATAGTCGACAACCGCCTGAAGGTCACTGGTGACAACCAATTGATCCAAATCAAATTCAATGCTTTGGATATAGTTGGGGTTGTGTCCAAATTGTTGGATGTGATCAATGGCATCTTGGTTTCTCATCCACCAATAGACCTTGCTATCAGGGCTACACAGCAGTTTAACCAAAGCCGTTGCCCAGCTTCCACCTCCTAAAACGCCAATTTTCATGTTATTACTCATGCCTAAGGTTAAAAAGATAAAAAGCGAAGATAAGCAATAAAGAAAACGCAGAAAAATAGGCCTTTGGAGGGGCTATTTTAACAATCGAAAAAAAGAGTGAACATCAAGATTTTTTGATGGAAATCCAACTAACTTCGTTACTCTTCTTTTGAATATGGACAAAAAGCGATCAATCATGCACATGGACATGGATACATTCTTTGTATCCGTGGAGCGCTTGATGGACAGTCGTTTGAACGGTAGGCCCATATTGGTGGGTGGAACCAGTGACAGGGGAGTGGTGGCCGCATGCAGTTATGAGGCCCGTGCCTTTGGTGTTCACTCAGCCATGCCCATGAAGTTGGCCAAGCAATTGTGTCCAGAGGCCGTTGTCATTAGAGGCAACAGCCACAATTACATGAAGTACTCCGATATGGTCAGCGAGATTGTCCAAGGAAGTGTTCCTGTTTTTGAGAAGATGTCTATTGATGAGTTTTATTGTGATCTGTCAGGGATGGATAAGTTTTTTGGCTGTTACCGTTTTGCGGCGGAGCTCCGTCAGCGGGTAATCAAAGAAACGGGATTGCCGCTCTCTTTTGGATTATCGGTGAATAAGACCGTGTCAAAGGTGGCCACAGGAGAGGCCAAGCCCAACAATCAAATGTGGGTGGAGCAGGGCAATGAGCGACCTTTCTTGGCACCGTTGTCCATCCGGAAAATCCCGATGGTTGGTGACAAGACCTACCAAACATTGAGAAACCTAGGCATTCAGCGCATAGGAACATTACAAGAAATGCAGCCAGACCTTCTGTATGCTGCTTTGGGAGAAAATGGATTAGTGATTTGGAAAAAAGCCAACGGAGAGGATAACACTCCCGTTGTGGCTTATCAAGAGCGAAAGAGCATCTCAGCGGAAAGGACTTTTGACCGTGACACTACGGATTTGGTTAAGCTCAAGGGAATACTGGTGGCGATGACTGAAAACTTGGCGTATCAATTGCGCAAAGGCGGCCGTCTTACATCTTGCATTACATTAAAGCTTCGCTATTCTGATTTTCAAACCCAGACCATGCAATGCAGAATTCCATACACCGCTGCGGATCATATTTTATTGCCCAAAATACACGAGCTCTTTGAAAAACTGTTTGATAGAAGGATGTTGGTTCGATTGGTGGGCGTTAAGATGAGTCATCTGGTTAGCGGAGGACAGCAAATGAATTTGTTTGACGGAGCTGATGATCGGGTGGAGTTGTACAATGCGTTGGATGATATCAGAAATAAATTTGGCGAGCGCGCTGTGATGAGCGCCGCGGGATTACATGCCAAGACTATCGGTAGAGGAGACAATCCTTTTTCTGGAGGTCCACCCATGCTTCTGGCCAACAGAAGGGTTTAATTTTTTCCAGCCCACATGAACATTCGGGGGTTGTTGATGTAAGGCTCAATGTCTTTGTGGGCTATCAAAATTCCAAGATCAACCAACCAAAGCAAACCACCGCCACCCATGGAAAGGGTGTAAAATATGGGAACTTTAGGATCTGTCCCTAGGTACATGCGGTGCACACCGAAGTAACCCAATGTAATGTCCAAAGCAATGGCTACAGCCCTTGGATTTTCATTGCCAATGGCTTTTTGAAAATAACGAATCGGCTTGGGATCAACAGCCCAATGGACAATGGAGCATAGAACAAACACCAATGTGATGAACTGTTTTTTCATGGGTTCAAAACTAAATAAAAAAAGAAAGCATCTTATGGCACGATTTTATAATATTGCTGTGCTGCAAAATAAATTTTATGAATAAAACAACAATTTCCTGGATTCTGCGCACTATTGTGTTTGCGCTTTTTGTCGTGTCTGCATTGGCCAAGATGTTCCCCATTTGGGCCTTTGAAAAACAATTGGTTGATTTGGGGATAGCTTCATGGTGCAGCGCTCCATACTTTGCCCGATTACTACTGGGTGTAGAATTGGCCATTGGAATTGCCATTTTGCAACCGCATTATCTTAAGAGAATTGTGATCCCTTCCACCATTTTGTTATTGGTGGTTTTTTGCATTCACCTTTCCATTGAAATGGTCAAGCACGGCGCCATGAATGGAAACTGCGGCTGTTTTGGCCAATTGATCCCGATGACTCCATTGGAGGCGTTTTTGAAAAATGTGGCAACGATTGGTCTTTTGATTTGGTTGTATAAAATAACAACTGAGAAGGAGATGAAACACCGCTTTAGTTTGTTGCTTTTGATTTGGTCACTTTCCTCATTGCTGATTTTTGCCCTGTTTCCTTTTTGTCCCTGTGCGTCGGAAGAGACTCCGGAGGTTACCGCAATAGAGGAGTCATCCAACTCTCCAGAAACGGCCCCCATGGCTGAGATAGATACCACAATGGAAAAAGCATCAGGCGCTGAGGAAGTTGAGACAGTTGCCGTTGACCCAGGTCCCGCTGCTGTTACATCAGCATTTTCTAAGTTGGCCATTTTCAATGGAAAAAAAGCCAACATCGATCAAGGAAAGGCCATTGTGTGCTTCTTTGCACCTGGTTGTGACCATTGCCAAGAAACAGCCAAGGAGTTGGCCAAGATGGCTAAACAAAAAGATTTTCCACCCATCTATATTTTCTTCATGGATGAAGAGCCGGAGAAAATACCCGAATTCATCAAGCAAGCAGGTCGGAATTTCCCATACCGAATATTGGACATTCCTACTTTTTGGACCACCATGGGGCCTGAAGGAGAAACGCCGGGCGTGTATTATTTATGGAATGGAAATGTGCGCAAGACTTTTTTGGGCATCAATGAGAAGGCCTTCAACGCCACTGAGTTGAAATCTGCAATTGCTAAACCTGGAAAGTAATATGCCGTTGATTTTGCCCGTTCTTGATAAGTCACCTCAATGGGGGGATGATGTGTTTATCGCGGAAAATGCTACCATCGTTGGTGATGTGAAGATGGGAAACCAATGCAGTGTCTGGTTTCAAGCTGTAATTCGTGGAGATGTAAACAGCATTGTTCTGGGAAACAAAGTCAATGTGCAAGATGGGGCAATCATTCATTGCACCTATCAAAAGGCCGCAACAGTTATCGGCAATAATGTTAGCATAGGTCACAGAGCCATGGTGCATGGATGTACAATAAAAGACAATGTTTTGATTGGCATGGGCGCTATTGTCATGGACCATTGTGTGATTGAAGAAAACTGCATCATTGCAGCGGGTGCTGTTTTGCTAGAAGGCACACATGTCCCTTCATGGTCTGTCTTTGCGGGGATACCCGCAAAAAAAGTGAAGGATTTATCTCCTGAGCTTTTTAAGGGAGAGGTGCAAAGAATAGCCAACAATTATGTGATGTATTCCGGTTGGTTTAAATGACAAAAACCTTGGATTCGCCCATAATATCTGTTGATCACCTGCGCATTGAAACAGCAGGAAAAACTTTGGTGGAGGACATATCTTTTGATTTGTTCCCTGGCAGATGTTTGGCTATCGTAGGAGAATCGGGCAGTGGCAAGACCTTGTCATGTTTAACTTTATTACAACTCAATCCACAAAATTTCTCATATCCGTCGGGAAAGATCATAGATCACAAAAGCCGGTTGGAATTATCTCCCAAGGATGCAACATTAATTACCTGGCGCGGAAAAAGAGTGGCGATGATTTTCCAAGAGCCCATGAGTGCGCTCAACCCTTCAATGCGGGTCGGTAATCAAGTGGCCGAGGCTGTAATCTACCATCTTCAATTGTCCAAAATTGAAGCACGCGCAGCGGTTGTTGCGCTATTTAATGAAGTCCGCTTGCCAGAGCCCGAGATAACTTTTGATAAGTATCCACACCAACTTTCAGGAGGTCAACGGCAACGCGTGATGATTGCCATGGCATTGTCTTGCAATCCACAGATTCTTTTGGCAGATGAGCCTACAACCGCATTGTACCCATCTGTT
>CAZNVU010000006.1:0-47129 GCA_964576575.1 uncultured Chryseobacterium sp. | reverse complement strand
AATAGAAAGCTTTTACACCCCAAACCAAATTCATTTGCGTTAAAATTCTTTTGTCTCCAGTGAAAACAAAAACATTGGCTTTGGGTCTCCAGCTGGAAACTTTATAACCAGTATATCCTGAGAAAGACATGGCTACAATGGCTGCAGCATGGGTACGTTGGGCCAAACGACAAGCTGAGAAACAAACGCTATCGGTAAGAAAGCGCGACTCATCAGTTCCATCGGGGGCTTCTTCTTTGTGGTAAACATCCTCACACAACTCTGCTTGCTGCACAATGTTGTTCATCATTTTAATGGCCTCTACTGGGTATTTTCCAACGGAGGACTCTCCGCTCAACATCACTGCGTCAGCACCGTCTATGACTGCATTGGCCACATCTGTTACCTCTGCGCGGGTTGGAGTCATGTTGGTAATCATGCTCTCCATCATCTGGGTAGCAACAATTACAGGCTTTGCATTCTCCACGCATTTACGCACTATCATTTTTTGAACCAATGGAACGTTTTGAATGGGAATCTCGACACCCAAATCACCACGCGCAACCATCACCGCGTCCGTCTCTGCTATGATTTCATCAATTTGATCAACAGCCTCTGGCTTTTCAATCTTGGCTACAACTTTAGCGTGTTTTCCACTCTCATGAATAATGGCTTTCAATGCAACGACGTCAGCAGCATTTCTGACAAAAGACAAACCAATCCAGTCCACATCACAAGACAAAGCAAAATGCAAATCTTCTATATCTTTCTGGGACAATGAGGGTAAAGAAACCTTGGTGTTGGGCAGATTCAGACCTTTCTTAGAAGACAAAATACCACCTTGAATCACGCGGGCCATCACTTCTTTTTGGCCATCTGTAGATTCAATCATCATCACCAATTTTCCATCATCCAACAAAATGGTTTCACCAGCTTTCACATCGGCTGGAAATTCTTTGTAGTTGGTGTAAATCACCTCGCTGGTTCCAATCTGCTTTTCTGTTGTAATCTTTACCAATGCGCCAACAGACAAATCCACGCCATTGTTTTCCATCTCACCTACGCGCAATTTAGGCCCTTGCAAATCGGCCAATATCGCTGTGTGTGTTCCCAACTCCGCATCAATGGATCTGATATTCTGAACTACTTCCTCGTGGATCTCATGAGCCCCGTGCGAAAAATTCAAACGGGCAACATCCAAACCGGCTTGGATCATGGCTTTCAAAACCTCACGACTGGACGAAGCTGGTCCGATGGTGGCTACAATTTTTGTCTTTTTCATTTTCTTTCCTTCTATGGGAAACAGGCTTGTATGAGCCGTTCCAATGTTTTTATTTTCGTTAACTCAATTTCCAAAGCCGCCGCAACGCCCGGAATGGCCTTGATTTTGGGAACCCAAAGCGGTGCAATGGGCTCTCTTTCATGGTCCAACTTCAAAATGTAATCCCAACGCGCCCAATCTGGAATCAAAGGCCCGTAGGGTGATTTGTTTTCAAACAAATTTACCTCCATTTTTTCCTCATCACTGTTAAACATGAACCGCGTATGATGTGAAAAATCCTTGTCACGTTGTGAGACTTTGATGTCCTGTACCCTGCACAAATCCAATTTCAAATGGGTATTGAGCAACCAAGCCAAACGAACCTCCATCTCTGATGAACTGATGACAATGAACTCCATCGCGGATTCATTATACCCCATTTCATCTAACGTAGACATTGTGTTTTTTACTTAGTGTACTTATTACACTTACAAAGGTAAGCGATAATTTAATAATCTAAACCAATTCGATGGTGAAACATTGGTTATCCTTTTCCGTTCGGCTAATTCGCAGTGAACGACCCAAGTAAACACCCTCATTCTGCTCCCAATGGCCGGCGGGGAAACCAAACACAATAGGAACCTTCAATCGCCCGGCATATTGCATCAAGATCTCCTCGGCAGATAATCCCCATGGATTGTCTGTTGAAAATCCATAACTGAGCGTGTTGTCTTTCATCTGTGTCAAACCACCCACCACAATGCCTTTGATTTTGTCCAACAATCCAGCGCGCATTAATCCTTGCATCATGCGGTCTAAATGGTACAACATTTCATCTACATCCTCCAATAACAAGAAACATCCGTCTGTTTTCAATTGGGTAGAAGAGCCCAATTGTGAGTATATGACACTGAGATTTCCTCCAACCATTGGTGCAGTTGCATCTACCCAATTTTGGCTTTCTCCTGTCCAAGTTCTATTCTGCCAATGGCCCATCAGCGCCCCCTGAAGTTGCGCCAATGCCAAAGGAGTGCATGCCTCAAAAGAGATGGGCATAGAGCAATGAATCGTAGCCACTCCAAGGTTATTCCAACGATTGTGCAGAACAGTAACATCACTGTATCCACACAACCATTTGTTGCTTTTTAAGATAACATCATCTGGAATTGCATCCACCACCCTGACCGTTCCATATCCGCCCCTGGCAATCAACACTGCCTTAATCTCAGGATTTTGCAAGCATTGCATCAACCCATCAATTCGGTCTTGGTCTGTTCCTGCCAATTGACCTTGCTGTGCAAAAACCTGAGGCATCACCACGGGAACCAAACCCCAAGATTCCAATATGCGCTTGGCCGGCTCCCATTGCTCAAGGGTAAGCCATCTCGCAGTGGCGCATATACCAATCTTATCGCCTTCTTTCAGAAAAGGAGGTTGTATCATTAGGCAACAGCATTTCCTGGTTCAGCATTTCTATCTGGCACCAGCGCTGTCAATTGACCTTGGGCATTTTCTGCCATCAAAATCATTCCTTGACTCTCTACTCCTTTGATTTCTCTGGGAGCCAAATTGACCAACATTAATATGGTCTTGCCCAATATATCTTCTGGATTGTAATGCTCCGCAATGCCACTGATCACGGTGCGTTCATCAAACCCTGTATCCACTTTCAGTTTCAGTAACTTCTTTGTTTTGGGAACGCGCTCAGCCTCTAACACCTTTACCATGCGCAAATCCATTCCTTGAAATTGCTCAAAGGTGATGTTCTCCTTGGCACCATCAACAACTGCTTGACTTTGCGCCTTGGCCGCTTGCAATTTGGCTACCTGCACTGCCACTTGCTCGTCTGTGATTTTCTCAAACAAAATTCCAACATTGCCCAAGGCGTGTCCCGGTGGTAATAAAACTCTTTCCGACCCATCTGACCAATTCCAATTGGGAGCTTTCAAAGCGGCTTTCAACTTACTGGCTGTAAATGGCAAGAATGGTTCTATGGCAATGGACAATTTGGCAATAATCTGAGCGCATTGGAACATGATAAATGCTGTGCGTTCAGGATGGGTTTTTTGCAGCTTCCAAGGCTCTGTCTCGGTTAAATATTTATTTCCCCAACGCGCCAATTGCATGGCTTCAGACAAGGCCTCTCTGAAACGAAAAGATTCAATTTTCTCGCCCACTGATCGGAAACTCTGCTCCAATCCCAACACCACTTCCTTGTCCAACTCATCCGGCTCGTAGGAAGTGACATCAGGTAAAACACCGTTGTAATATTTGTGATTTAAGACAAAAACACGATTCACTAAATTGCCCAAAATGTCGGCCAGTTCATTGTTTACTCTGTCTTTGTAATCCGTCCAAGTAAACTCGCTGTCCTTTTGTTCGGGCATGATGGAACACAGCACATACCGCATCTCATCTTGCTTGCCAGGAAACTCCTCCATGTACTCATGCAACCAAACAGCCCAATTGCGTGAAGTGGATATTTTATCTCCTTCCAAATTCATGAATTCATTGGCAGGCACGTTGTATGGGAGTACAAATTCACCATGCGCTTTGAGGATGATGGGGAATATAATGCAATGAAAAACAATGTTGTCTTTTCCGATAAAATGAATCAACCTAGAGTCCGGACTTTTCCAATAATCCTCCCAGTTTTTGCCATTGGCATCTGCCCAAACTTTGGTGTTGGTGATGTATCCAATGGGCGCATCCATCCAAACGTACAACACTTTTCCATCTGCTCCTTCAACGGGTACAGGCACACCCCAATCCAAGTCTCTGGTCATGGCCCTGCTTTGCAAACCTCCATCAATCCAACTCATGCATTGACCCAATACATGAGCCTTCCACTCCTTGGTGACGTGGTGTTGTACTCCATCCAATACCCCGTCTTGAATAAATGACTTGATCCATCCTTCATGATTGGCCATGGGCAAATACCAGTGTGAAGTTTCTTTGAGTACCGGCGCACTACCCGTCAATGTCGACTTGGGTTCTATTAGCTCCAATGGGCTAAGGGCACTTCCACACTTCTCACATTGGTCGCCATAAGCTCTATCGTTGCTGCATTTGGGACATGTCCCTGTGATGTATCGGTCTGCCAAAAACTGTTTGGCTTCTGGATCATAATATTGTTGTGAAGTCTCTACTTCAAACATTCCTTTTTCTAACAACTGTTTAAACACACCTTGGCTCATGGCGTGGTGCTCAGGAGCTGAGGTTCTGTGGTAAACATCGAATTGAATGCCGAAATCCGCAAAGGCTTGCTTCATCAGTTCATGGTAGTAATCAACGATCTCCTGCGGTTGCTTTCCATCCTTGCGTGCGCGCAAAGTGATGGCAGCGCCATGCTCATCCGAACCACAGACAAACACAGCGTCTTTTTGATTGGCTTTTAAATAACGAACATAAATATCCGCAGGTAGATAAGCTCCAGCAATGTGACCAATGTGCAATGGACCATTGGCATAAGGCAGGGCGGCAGTAATTAAAAATCGTTTAGGTTGATTCATGTGGCGAATTTACCGCACAGAAACGCTTGCCCAAACAGGAATATGATCACTTATTAGCCTTGCACTTTTCAAATCGTCATAGCGCTTGGTAAAATCGACAGTCCCCTTTGAGGAAACCTGCAATTCTTTTTGCTCAAAATACATGTGATCAAAAGGATTGGCCAAATGATTGCCTTTCTTGTCAGGCTTCATTTTGATGGTGGTCTTGGTGTTGTCAACCGCGTCTTTAAAACCCCGATCCTTGAGAGCCTGACCCCCATATTCTGTATTCCCAGCATTAAAATCACCCACCAAAATGAGGTGATCTTCACTGTACCATTTTGGAAAATCTTGGAGCAATTCAATCTCAGCGTTAGGATACTTACTCTGCGGAACCGCATGGAAGCTGGCCACTGTAATTGATTTTCCTGCCTTCTCAAATCGAGCCATAAAAGGCTCTCTATCCACGGCATCGGCGACGTTTGCATCCAACCAAGCTTTTCCTTTTAACTTCACCTTAGAAGGTTTCCACAAAAAGGCATAGCGTTCTACTCCTTTTCCTCCTGATGTTGGATTACTCAATACATAATCCCATTTGCTTCCTTTTCTATTCAACTCGTCAACCAATCTGGCTACAGCTTGAGGACCGCCTGGGCCAGCAACCACCTCTTGAATAGCAGCCACATCAAAGTCCTTTATTACTCTTGCCATTTCGGCAATCTCACCATCATCTTTGGATTTCCCTAGGTTGGCAATGTTCCAAGACAACAATTTGATCTCCGCATTCGTGTTGTTTTCTACAACAACTTCTGAATCATCAGAAACTGACTCGTCATCAGTTTGTGTGGAATCAACATTCCCAACAGTAGAAAATCCTCCCGATTGATGCTTGCTGTTTGTAGAACCATTGTTGCCACAAGAGACAACAAACAAAAATAAAACAAGACCAAAAATTGATTTTATGAAACCCATTGCGCAACAATTTCTGCTATTTGAACTGCATTGGTAGCTGCGCCCTTGCGCAAATTGTCAGAAACCACCCAAGCATTGAGCGTAAAAGGATGGGTATCATCTCTTCGCAACCTTCCGACAAAAACAGCATCTTGGTCATGGGCGTGAATCAAAGGCATTGGATACAACGCCTGTTCTATATTGTCCAATAATACAATCCCGGGAAACTGAGAAAGTGCATTCCGAACTTCCTCGATATCAAACTCGCGATCAAAAGTCACATTGATGCTCTCTGAATGGCCGCCCATCACAGGGACGCGAACGGCGGTAGCTGTAACAGCAATGCTCTCGTCACCCATAATTTTTTTTGTTTCCAAGATCATCTTCATCTCCTCCTTGGTGTATCCATTTTCCATGAAAACATCAATTTGAGGAATCAAATTCATGTCAATGGGATAACGATACGCCATTTCACCTTCAATGCCCTGACGCTCATTCATCAACTGATCTACAGCCTTTTTCCCTGTGCCCGTTACACTTTGATATGTGCTTACTATAACCCTGTTAATCCCATACAGCGCATATAAGGGCTGCAGAAACATGACCATTTGGATGGTTGAACAATTGGGGTTGGCAATGATCTTATCTTCTTTGGTTAGCACTTGACCATTGACTTCTGGTACAACCAATTTCTTGGCAGGATCCATGCGCCATGCGCTGCTGTTGTCGATAACTGTACATCCGATAGCAGCAAATTGCGGTGCCCACTCCAAACTGGTTGATCCTCCTGCAGAAAAGAGTGCAATATCTGGATGCATGGTCAACGCTTGTACTGGCGTAACCACTGTATACAAATTGCCATCAAACACAATTTTTGTTCCCGCTGATTTCTCCGTTGCAACCGGAATAAGTTCCGTCACCGGAAATTTTCTTTCCGCTAAAACTTGCAACATTTTGGTGCCAACCAAGCCTGTTGCGCCAACTACTGCCACTTTCATATATGCGCCTTATGTGTTTCTTTTTAGAGCCACGAAGGTAAAATAGTTTCGCAGCATGAAACCTTTTTTGACACTTTTTATTTGGCTCTCCACAGTCATAAGTTGGGGACAATGGTCAGATCCCATTAATCCGCATTGGCCCAACTCAGGTTGGTCAGGTGATACGTCTTCCTTCATTGTCAACGGCATCGGACAATTGCAATCTCAATTTCCAACAGCTGGTTTCTATCAAATTCAACACGACCTACCCACAGGCGCTGACCATACTGAACTCCACTTCTTTTACCGCCAAAACTTTGCAGGCAGTAGCAACAACTTTGGTCGTCTTTTGCTGTATGATTTGGGACAACCCGACAGCGTTGGACACAACAACAATGCAGGGGTTAGGGGTTGGGTGATTCAATTTGGAAATACGGGAAGCGCTGACCAAATCCAGATTTTTTGGAACGATGGCGCTCAATGGCAACCTAGTGCTGAAACATTCTCCATTGCCAATGGTGTTTATGGCCATCTAAAAATAAAACAAGATAGCATGGTGCATTTTTACTTTCAAGACAACGACTCCACTGGGTTTTTCCCATTGTTTCATGCGCCCATACCGCAAGGATTTCAGCCGCTGCACCTCTGTATTCAAGCGCAATGCACCATTTCCAATGCGCAGAATTTTTATTGGGACGATTTCTATTTTGGACCTCCCATCATTCCACAGCAACCCATGAATACCGGAAAAAGAAGCATTGTTATCAATGAAGTACTTCCCGACCCTGAACCTGCAACGCTGTATGGCAAAAGTGAATTCATTGAACTATACAACAACACCTCGGATAGCATTTGGTTAAAAGATTGGACATTGTACAATACAACAACAGCGCATCCATTGCCGGAAAGATTCATTGAGCCCAATGCATATATTATCCTTTGTCAATCGGATGACACCATTTACTATGAAGACAACAGATGGGGATTGGAAAGCTTTTCTGCATTGACCAATAGCGGAGACAGCCTCACCTTATGCGCTCCTGATGGTAGCATTGTTGATGTCTTTCAATACAACTTTGAGACTTATCAAAATGAAAATAAAACAGATGGTGGGTGGTCATTGGAACAGCGCAATCCTGATTTGCCCTGTTCTGGAAATTTCAATTGGTCTGCTTGTATCAGCGTCAGCGGCGCAACACCTGGAAGACCCAATTCGATTTTAGATTCTTCGTTTCATGCCCCTCCTCCGCAACTCACCGATTGGGGTTTGAGCAATGATCAACAACTTTTTCTTTGGTCCAATCTGCCTTGGGAGCAGGACAGTATGGTTATTCAATTAGATAATGAACTGCTCTCCATTCCTTGCCAATCATCCAGCGACAGCTTAATTCTTCAACTCCCTGACTATGCCGAAAACACTATTCTGAGGATTGATTCCATTTCCTTCTGCGCGATATCCATTCCTGTTCAAATAGAAATTAATCTTCCCATCGTTGAAACGTTTTCAGGTCAAAAGATTCTACTCAATGAAGTGCTTTTTGATCCCAAAGAAGGTCAAAGCCCTTTTATTGAACTATACAACAACAGTGATCAAAACATTGCCTTGGATCAACTGTGGATTGAAAACCAAAGCGGGACTTTATATGGTATTAAACGCCACCATCATTTCATTCGTGCGCATGACAGAATTGCTTTAACCGAAAATCCTATCACTTCTCAATGCTCGTCAGAAAATGTGCATCTGGTAAATCAACTTCCCTACATGACGGTTGAAGAAGGTACCATTTACCTAGGCTATTCTTTCTACAAAATCGATACCTTGATTTACCAAGATAGCATGCACCATCCTTACCTCATCGATACAGAAGGAGTATCGTTGGAAAGGGTAGAAGGAGATTTGACCAAAGAAACTTGGCTATCTGCAAGCTCAGGCGAAGGTGGTCAAACACCAGGTTGTCCCAATTCACAACAATGGAATTATGTATTGGACGAAATCCAATTTCAATGCACACCAGAACACTTCAGTCCCAACCAAGATGGTTATCAGGATATGATTGCCTTTTCCTACCAAGGAAAACATGCTGGGGTAGAGACCAAGCTCAGAATACTCTCTTTAAATGGTTATGAAATGAAAACTCTTGCCAATGGGGATTGGCAGGGCAATCACGCGCAGTGGACTTGGGATGGGACAGACCAAACAAATGGACTCTGTCCACCAGGACTTTACTATGCGCTATTGGAAGTGTGGACAGGTCAAAGCACTCGTGCTCTCAAGACCATTAAATCCTTTGTACTTTCGCCATGAAACATGTATCTACACCAAACCCCTCGGTTAATTCGTGCATTGGGCACAGATTTCTTTTGGCGCATACCGACCGAAAACAAAGAGGTTTTCTTGACTTTTGACGATGGGCCAACGCCCGTCATTACAGAAAAGGTGTTGGACCTGTTGTCGCAATACCAGGCCAAGGCAACATTCTTTTGCATTGGCAAAAATGTAGACAATCATCCACAATTGTTTCAAAGAATTTTGGACGAGGGCCATCAAATAGGCAACCATACCCAAAACCATAAAAATGGCTGGAAGACAGGGTATGCGCAGTATTTGCGGGATGTTCTCACTGCCAAAAAGAACAATCCTTCCACCTTGTTCAGACCGCCATATGGACAAATCAGTCGGACACAAACCAAAGCATTGCTGAAGCATTATTCCATCATCATGTGGGATGTGCTGACCGGAGACTTTGATGCCTCCATGTCGGTTGAAACCTGCATTGATAAAGTGTTGCAACTCACCAAACCCGGTTCTATCATTGTATTTCACGACAGCCTCAAAGCTAGTCCCATCCTATTACAAACCCTTCCTGCGGTGTTAGAAGCGCTAAGTCAAAAAGGGTATCAATTTTCATCCATTCAACCACACCATGTACGTCGCTCCTAAAAAACACCTGGGTCAACACTTCTTGATCAACCCACAAATCGCCGCTGACATTGCCCATGCATTAACCGGTTTTGGGGGTTATAAAAAAATCCTAGAAATTGGACCAGGGACCGGAGCATTGACCCAACATCTATTAGCATTGCCTTATGAAACGCACGTTGTAGAGGTAGATCAGCAATCCATAGTGTATCTGCACTTGCATTATCCCCAACTGAAAAACCGCATCCATTCGGCTGACTTTCTCAGGATGAATTTGGAAGAGTTCTCTAAAGAGCCCATTGCTGTCATTGGAAATTTTCCTTACAACATCTCGTCGCAAATATTGTTTCATGTATTGGATTTCAAAGACCATGTTCCAGAATTGATAGGCATGTTTCAAAAAGAAGTTGCCCTGCGCGTGGCCAATGGTCCTGGCACAAAAGATTATGGCATTCTTAGCGTATTGATACAAGCATGGTACGATGTAGAGTATTTGTTCACTGTCAATGAAAACGAATTCAATCCGCCGCCCAAAGTAAAAAGCGGGGTCATCCGCATGAAGAGAAAAGACAATACATCATTGGGTTGTAACGAAACACAATTTATTCAGTTGGTTAAATTGGCCTTTAATCAGCGCAGAAAGACTTTACGCAACTCCATCAAAAGTCTCATTGCCCACAAAAATTGGGAACATGAAATTCTCCAGAAACGACCAGAACAATTGGGGGTTGCAGAGTTTATATGGCTCACCAACGAAGTTTTTTCCTAAGGAAATTCATTGTCCACTATGGGGGTATCGTTACCTTTGAAGCATGAGTATGGTTACCTTGAATGAATTCATCATGGAGCGTCAAGCGGACTTTCCGTTTGCCTCTGGCGATTTAAGTAGATTGTTAGCAGACATTAGCATTGCTGCTAAAATCATCAATCACAAGGTAAATAAGGCCGGACTTCAAGATATCTTGGGCGCAGAGAGTACTACCAACATTCAAGGGGAGACCCAAATGAAATTGGATGTTTTCTCCGATCAAGCCTTGCTCAATGCGGTAAAATGGGGCGGACAAGTTTGTGGCGCGGGAAGTGAGGAAAATGAAAAGTATTTTGCTTTTGATTTAGAACATTGCCGGAAAGCCAAATACGTCATCCTCTTTGACCCTTTGGATGGCTCATCCAATATTGATGTGAATGTCAGCATTGGAACCATATTTTCTATTCACAGAAGAAAAAGCTCCCTCGGTGATTTGGCCAATGTCAATGATTTTCTGCAGAAGGGCTCTGATCAAGTCGCTGCCGGTTATGTCATTTATGGATCCTCTACCATGTTAGTATACACCACAGGGCATGGTGTCAATGGTTTTACATTGGAGCCAAGCATTGGAGAATTTTGCTTGTCACATGCGGATATGAAATTTCCAGAGACCAGCACCATGTACAGCATCAATGAAGGCAACATGGCCAGTTGTTCCAAAGGAGTGCAAGCTTATGTGAACTATTGTAAGAGCGTTGACAAAAAGAACAACTTGCCCTACACTGCCAGATACATTGGCTCATTGGTGGCTGACTTCCATCGGAACTTGATCAAAGGTGGAATTTATATCTATCCAGGTACCAAAAAAAATGCAGAAGGAAAATTGCGTCTTCAATATGAATGCAATCCTTTAGCCTTCATCGCTGAGCAAGCAGGCGGGAAGGCCTCTGATGGCAAGAATAGAATTCTAGATATCCAACCCAAAGATTTGCACCAACGAACTCCCTTTTTCATAGGACCTGTTAAAATGGTAGAAAAGGTGGAAGAATTTATCCGTGAATTAGACATCTAATCATTGGACGAATCTATATTTGCATCAATTCCAATTTTGTGAAAAATCCATTGGTCATTATTCCTACTTACAACGAAAAAGAAAACGTTGTAAACATGATTCAAACCGTCATGAATTTGTCGATGGCGTTTGATATTTTGTTTGTGGATGATGGTTCGCCCGATGGAACCGCACAATTGATACAAGAACAACAATCCGTTTTTGCCAATAGAATTCACCTGCTCCAACGGACAGGTAAATTGGGCTTGGGAACTGCGTATATCGCAGGATTCCGCTGGGCTATTGCTGAAAAATATGATTACATATGTGAGATGGATTGTGATTTCTCACATACGCCTCAAGATCTTATACGTTTGGTTGAAGCTTGCCAAAAAGGGGCGGACATGAGCGTGGGTTCTCGTTACACCAAAGGCGGGGGCGTAGTGGATTGGCCTTTGAAAAGAAGAATCATGAGCAGGGGCGCAGGCATTTATGTCAACTTGATTTTGGGTTTGGGCGTAAAAGATGCCACAGCGGGTTTTGTTTGTTATAAAAGACAAGTTTTAGAAACACTTGATTTGGGAGGCATCCAATTTATAGGGTACGCTTTTCAAATAGAAATGAAATACAAAACCAAGCGCAAAGGATTTACCATCAAGGAAGTTCCGATAGTCTTCAAAGACCGCATCTTGGGAAAAAGCAAAATGAGTCTAAATATTTTCAACGAGGCTTTCATAGGAGTCCTGAAAATGCGCTTTAACGGTTAATATGAAAACTTTAATCAAAAATATCACTGTTGTCAATGAAGGCAACATGGTATTGGCTGATGTGATTTTGGAAAACGAAATCATTGCTGACATTTGTCCTGCCAATAGCATTTCCAGCGAGCTATTTTCTCATGTGATTGATGGAACCGGAAAACACCTATTGCCTGGTTTGATAGACGATCAAGTTCATTTCAGAGAGCCGGGCTTAACGCAAAAAGGAGAAATTTATACCGAAGCTAAAGCCGCAGTAGCCGGGGGAATCACCAGCTTCATGGAAATGCCCAATACTTTGCCCAATACTGTCACTTTTGAGGAATTGGAAAAAAAGTACCAAAGGGCAGCTGAGGTATCATTGGCCAACTATTCATTTTATATGGGGGCCACACAGACCAACGCGCATTTGATGGGTGACATTGACATTAAAAATGTATGCGGTGTTAAAATATTCATGGGATCCTCCACAGGAAATATGTTGGTAGACAATGAAGAAAGCCTCAATGCCATTTTCAAAAATGCCAAGACCTTAATTGCCACCCATTGCGAAGATGATAAAATGATTGCTAACAATTTGGAGCGCATTCAAAAACTATTTCCTGAAGGTATTCCAGTTGCGCAGCACCCCATCATTCGCGATGCCGACGCTTGCTATGCATCATCATCTAAAGCCATCGCATTGGCCAAAAAGCATGATGCGCAGCTGCATATACTCCACATAAGCACCGCCAAGGAAATTGACTTATTCACCAATGAAGATTTAAAAAACAAACGAATAACCGCTGAGGCGTGTGTCCACCATCTTTGGTTCAGTGATACAGACTATGCAACATTAGGAAGCAGAATAAAATGGAATCCTGCTGTAAAGAGTGCAAACGATCGTGCAGCCATTCGTCAAGCATTAAAAGATGGCTACATTGATGTGTTAGCGACAGATCATGCGCCACATACCATGGAAGAAAAAGCCAACGCTTACGGTTCTTGTCCCAGTGGTGGGCCTTTGGTGCAACATGCCCTTCCCGCATTATTGGAAATGTGCCATCAAGGTGTTTTCAGTCTAACTGAAGTGGTTCAGAAGGCAAGTCACAATGTTGCTCTATTATACAACGTGGCCAATCGTGGATTTATTAGAAAAGGATACCAAGCCGATTTGGTTATGGTTGATCTTAACACCACATGGCTCGCTACGGATGACAACAGTTTATACAAATGCAAGTGGACCCCTTTCCACAATACTTTGTTCCACAATAAAGTAGAGCGGACATGGATAAACGGACGTTGTGTTTACAACAATGGTCAATTTGATGAGCAAGTAAAGGGTCAACAACTAACCTTCCAAAGATGAAAACCACCTGTATTTTCTTGATGTGCCTGATGTTTGTAGCCTGCAGCAATGAAACCAAACCAGAGCAAGCCAAATTGACCATCCAACAAACTGCGGAGGTCATGACAGAAATGAGATTAGCCAACGCTGCATACAATCTCTATCACAATCAAATGGAGGAAATAGACAGAGACTGGAAACCCTATCAAACAGAAATATTCCAACGTCTTAAAGTACAACCTGAAGATTTTTCATCTTCTTTAAAAATTCACTCGCAATACCCTGACAGCATATTATTGATGGATAGTTTAATCCTAGTGAAATTAGAAGTCAGATCAAGGAAGGAGATTCAACCAGGCATTGATGCTCACCATCCAATAAAAAAATACAAGGGACAAATCAACAGAAAAAGCAGTCAGTAATTTTTTCTTGGTCCAAAAGACAACAAATGGAATCATCACCGACAGCACTATCCACCCAGGACTAATCTTGGCTGAAAATCCCAACTGAATCACAACCTCTGCCATAAGTGCCAATAAAAAAACACCCAACCACATTCTTCTTACCGCCTGACTTCCTCTATTTTCATTAATATCCGTTATCATAACCAGGGCGGTAATAAACAAAAATGAGACAATAAAGGCACTCCAAAAAAAGTGAACCTCCTGAAACATCATGGGAAGGGTGGCCCAAACGGACCAACACCAAGCAACTGAAAATGTCTTTACAAAATAAACATCTCTACTCGACCAACTAATCTTATTCAATAACGCCTTTGGATAATACACAAGAGCCATCAGAGCTGCTGAGACTATCATAACGATAGGCAGTGCTAAAAAAGTAGCACTTGAACTAAGTTGTGAGCTTTGAATGATGTATGCTCCGGCAGACAAAACAAAGCCATACAAAGTAGCAAAACGATAAGGACTCTTACGCTGGTGTTTAGGCCAACGCAAAATCAAATAAAATAATGCTGACGATATAGCAGCCATTGCAACAATAGCCTTAGGTATGTGACCAATAAAAATATTAACCATACGCTCAGCAGTCATCCAAGCAGACATATAAAACACCATGGCCACACCTGAAACCAATGAATAAATCCACCACCAATTGCGCTGTATAGTGCCAATCATTTCGTTACAAAATAACTTAACAATCCCACAACAGATCCAAAGCTACTCCATACCATAGCCTTGCTTAACCTTCGCCCCCGAGCAACTGGTTCAAATCCCTCTGCATACAAATCATTGTATTTCAATGCATCATTGCTGATGTGATGCTTGCGCACCCTAATTTTTCCGGGAATATGAGCCAATGTATAAACAATCGGCGGACCAATCAATGACATTATCCCATCACCCCCTACATAGCTGATGGCACCGCACATCAAAAATCCAAGAATCGCTGTGTGTCTGGCTTGGTAGCGCTGAAAAGCATCCTTTTCTCCCAATAAAAAAATACGCATTTCCTCTTGTGTATAACTATCCCCCAAACTAGAATCTGGTGAATAAAATACCAATTCTTTATCCTCTTTTGTTACACTAAAAATCTCATTGCGGTGCATCTCCACCTCTTTCCATTTACCATATACTCCTCTGTAACCAATCTTAACAATCAATGTCGAATCTATAAAAACCTCTCCCCTAATCTCTCTTCCATTCATCAACTGAACCCTGTCCATCACCTTCAGATCCTTTACAGCACTTTCTTTCCCATTCCTTATTGATTCATCCTTCTCTTTCCATCTTTTAAACTGATAAACCCATCCTGCAGTAACCACAAAATCTTGTTCCCCAGAACGCTGATCTTGTTGAATCAAATACCCCACCTTCAAACTTTGATTTTTATTCAATTCTCTGTTCAACCCTCCTTGCCAACGCCAACTGGTGTAGGCCAAGTCTGTAGTATTAAAAAACAACTCATGAGAAGTGTAGAAATTCAGTTTTTTAGAATAGGCATACTTCACAGATACCCTGGCTCTGCTCACAGTGCGTGTATCCAAATCTACCTTATCCGAAAAATCAAAATTGGATTGTCCCCATTGCTGGCGCAGCAGCATGCCCAATTCCCAATCTCCCAGATTAATTTCTCCTGATAACCCCAAACCCAATCTTTGACGATAACTCAAGTATTCCCAATCCTGCCTAATTCCAGTCCTAAATTCAGCTTGCAATTGAACACCCTTCATTACTTTCTGCTGAACACCAAAATCTGAAAACGCCCCTGATATACGTGTCAAATTTTCATCCAAACGCAATTCAGGTGCAACATAAAACACGCGACCATCCTTGCCGTCAAAACTGACCTTGGATGAAAACCAACCTCCAGCATCTTGGGTATACTGGGCGTTGGCCTTCACTAAAAAGCAAATCAGTAAAAAAAGAATGCTACTTCTTTTCATACACCACCATAGGATCTAATTCTTTCACTTGATCTCGCTCGGTAATTTTCACCTTTGACACTATTGCCATATTGGAAAGGGCCGCTGTTGCCGTTGCCGATGTATCTTGAGAATCTGTATAGATGGTGTAATCTCCTTTTCTTAAACCTGAAAATGAAAAATCACCTTTGTAGTCTGTTACAACTTTGTCGCTTGGAGAAATGTCGTCTCCGTATACAATGTATATTTCTTGATCCAAAGCGGGAAGTTGAACTGAATTCAAAGGATTGTTCAAAACAGCTCGGTACTCCTTGATAACTGAACCCTTAATGGTCGCCAATCCGCCGTCTCCAGCTTCTTTCTGACATTGCGAAAAAAGCAAGAGCATTCCAATTCCAATGGTAAAAATGTACTTTCTCATAACTCTTTCAAACTTAATCATTTTTTTTAAATGACCAGCCTGTTGTGCACAGGAATTGCCAGCGCAGCCATAGATAAACGCACATTCTTAATTTGACTCAATGCTTGATAACATTGCTCCAATGTTGCCCCCGTCGTCACCACATCATCCAAAAGCAAAATGTGCTTCCCTTCCCACTTCTCAGGGTTAAGCACCTCGAATGGATTTTCAAGGGACGAATTCCGCATGATTCTCGACTTCAAAGTTTGACTTTTGTTTCCCTTGCGCTTGATGATTATTTCTTTTTCCAAAGGAATGTTCCACCGCTCACTCATGGGTTCTGCTATGCAATCACATTGGTTGTATCCTCTTTTCCTTTTCTTCTCATTGGTGAGCGGAACTGTTATGATGGCGTCCCACTTTGGCCTTCCATATTGCCGCTCAATTTTAAGCGCCCACCACTTGCCCAAGGCTATTCCAACTTGCGGACAGTGCCGGTACTTCAAACAGTGCAAGGCATCTCTCACAGGTCCGCTCTTCTCCATTTTCAAAAAAATCCATTGCTCCTCCCACGAGCATCGACCAAAAAAAATCTTCCGCATCTGAGGATGATTGCGCATGACCAAAGAATGTGGTAGCGCATTCAAACAACGCATGCACAGTCCATCTTCATTTTGGTACAAATCCCATCCACATTGGGCGCAGTTTCGAGGATAGAAAAGCCGAAACAAGGCCAACAGGTATTGCGGTATCTTTTGCATGTCACAAAATTTCAAAGAACCCAGCTCACCCGCAAGCATCATATAAGGTGCATATATTTTCGCAATTGCACTGATATGTGTACTTTTGCGCGCACATGATGACCATCGAAGTTTTAAAATCAAAAATTCACCGGGTAACGGTCACGGAAGCGGACCTCAACTACATCGGTAGCATCACCCTAGATCCGCTGTTGATGGAAGCCGCCAATATGATCGAAGGAGAAAAAGTTCATATTCTCAATTGCAACAACGGCGAGCGTTTTGAAACTTACATCATTACCGGTGAGCGCAACTCTGGCGTTGTTTGTTTAAATGGTCCTGCTGCAAGACGCGTGGCTGTAGGAGATATCGTTATTGTTTGTTCATACGCATCCATGGAATTTGAAGCTGCAAAAACCTTTAAACCTTGGATTGTTTTTCCCGATACTGCATCCAATAAAGTTTTAGTTCCATGATCAAGGGCTTAAAATATGCCCTTTTTCTTTGCATAGGCATCGGATTAGCATATTATGCCTCTATGGATGCCGATTTTGATACCATTTGGAATGCGGCTGCCAATCTGAATTGGGGATGGGCCTTCCTTTCCATGTTGGCCAGCTATGTCGCCATGATGTTCCGCGGTTGGCGCTGGCGCATTTTGATTGAACCGCTGGGATACACTACCCGAGCATCAAGCCCAGTTCACGCAGTTGCCTTTGGTTATTTGATGAATGACTTGATTCCTCGCTCCGGTGAAGTAGCGCGCTGCGCAGTCCTCAACAAAGCCGAGGAAATTCCCATGGACAAATTGGTCGGGACGGTGATTCTTGAAAGGTTGGTGGACACGTTGAATCTATTGATGGTTATCGCCTTGGTTTCTTGGCTCCAATCCGATGCGCTTGTTGCACTTTGGAACAAAATCACAGACGCCAAAGCAGCCGCTCCCGGTCAAGCTCAAGAAAAAAACTATTTGTTAACCTATATCCTCTTTGCAGGATCCTTGGCTACACTAATCGGTTGGTGGGCACTAAAAAAACTCCAACACATCACATTCTTTGGAAAGATTTATCATTTTGTCCTTGGTGTGTTAGACGGCTTAAAATCAATCTTGGCATTGAAACAAAAAGGATGGTTCACCATTCACACAATTGGTATTTGGGTATGTTGGCTGTTGATGGCTTACTTCATGATGAAGGCTTTAGCGGATACCAATTACATGAACATGTCGGATGCGTTGTTCTTTCTGGTTGCGGGTAGTTTTGGTATGGTAGTACCTACACAAGGAGGATTAGGCGCCTATCACTTGACATCCAAATGGGGATTTGAGGCTTTGGGTTACGCTGGTACGTTGGGGTTGACCTTTGCTTGGATTTCTTGGTTAGGCAAAACCGTTATTGAGATTATCGTGGGTGTGATTGGTTTTGTAGTTTTGGATCAACGCGCAAAAAAGAAAATCGTTGATACCACAACTTGATCAATGGAAAAAAGAAGGTAAAAAGATTGTTTTTACCAATGGCGTCTTTGACATCTTGCATGTTGGACACGTTTCCTATTTGCAAAAAGCCAAAGCCTTGGGTGATATTCTCGTCATTGGCCTCAATGATGACGACTCCGTAAGAAAATTGAACAAGGGTCCTGAAAGACCCATTAACAATGAATTGGCACGCAAGACCGTTTTAGAAGCCCTACGTGCAGTGGACGGGGTGGTTATTTTCAAAGAAGAAACTCCCTTGTCATTGATACTTTCTATTCAACCCGATGTACTGGTCAAAGGTGGCGATTACGATCCTGATCAAACAGACCCTGCACACAAGCAGTATATGGTAGGTTCCAAAGAAGTCAGATCTTGGGGCGGATCAGTAGAGGTGATTGACTTTGTCGCTGGATTTTCAACTACGGCCGTAGTCAATAAACTCAAAGCTTAATTACTGCGCTGAGAATCTGAAAACGATTGTTCCATTTTGATTGGCCTTGCCCAATACAGCATTAAAACGCCACTTCTTGGCATGTGCCAAACTCTCATCCAAAAGACATTCAAAATCTGTTGAGGAAGGATCAATGCTGGCCGACTTGACTTGCCCTTTGTCATCTACAACAACATTGACTTTCACCATTCCACCTTGTTTACAACGATAAGTGGGCTTAGGTCCATTGCTTACCGTTCTTCCTGCCAGACTCCATTCCGCAGTTACTGCACCTGCAGTGTTCTTTCCTGAGACCGGTGTAGGATCTTTTTCTGGTTTATCGGGATTAGCCGGATTTGGATCATTGCGGGTAGGTTTAGGATCGTCCTTGTGCTTTTCCTTCAATTCTTCAAACGTGCGCTTGGCGTATTCCTCCGGTGACATTTCATTGCGTTGACCCGTATGGTCATAAACACCATCACCCAATTCAGCGCCTTCCATGGACATCACATTGCGCAAAAGCCCTTCCTGCTGATCTCCATTGGCAGATGGAGTCTCCTCTTCAAACTGCAAAGGAATCTCTTCCTGGATTTCTTCATTCACCGATGCATCCGCGGCATCGTATCCATTGGAAGTAGTAAAAAACACAATGGCTGTTGTAAAAACTTGAATAGAAACAGCGATGAGCAACGCCTGCATGGCCCATTTCCAGCCCCCAGAGGGTCTCTCCGACAGTATAAAATCCAAGTTTGTCTTCACCCACTAAAGGTAAACTGATTTTTGATTGAATAAAAATTCAATTTTCAGCTTATATTTGTTTAAATACTTAAAACAATGAAAAAGATTTTTGCATTCGTAGCCTTCATGATTTTGATGGCTGGTGTAGCTTCTGCTCAAACGCAAAACGCTGCCGCTAATACCAATACTGAAAAGAAAGAACAAGTTATCAAAGAGAAAAGCTCTTGCGGTAAAGCAGAGAATGGTAAAGCTTGTTGTTCAAAGGACAAAGGAGTAACCGGTTCAACTGAAAAAGCAGCTTGCTGCTCTAAAGGTGAGAAAAAAGAAGGTGCTGCTTGTTGCTCTAAAGACCAAAAGAAAGAAGGTGGTAAGTGTTCTGGTGATGCCAAATCAGCAGGTACTCCTAATCCTTAATGTAATCTGGAATCAATTGAAAGGAAGCATTTATATGCTTCTTTTTTTTTTCAAACAAAATGAGGATTAGAGAATCAACCTTTGTTTCTCTCGGTGAAAACTGTTTGATTGATGAGATTCTAAAGGACTCAAATCTACGGACCGCTACTTACCCATTTGGCAGCGGTAGATTCAATATTGAGTATATCTTAGGTATTTGCAAAGAGGAATTTAAACACTTCTTAGACGATCAATTTTTATACTACGCAACTGTTGAAAATAAAATTGTCGTTAAAAACAATTTTTATAAATGTAGACACAATATTTATGAACCATCTGTATGTCATGACGTTGAATTCACACATCACGATGTATTCAAGCCAAATGTAAAAGAGTCCTTTCTCCGGAAAATTGAACGATTCAAACACGCAACCGATCAGCCTTCAGAATACGTATTCATGTATTATCATCGTCTAAGCAATAACACCAACATTGAGACAATAAAAGCCCTGCTACACGATTGGGCGGATTGGATAGAGCTAAAGAGTTTAATCAAACCTAAAATAGTTTTTATACACCAGAAGTTAATTGAAAATAAAGAAGAAAGAAAAGTGTCCGTCAAAGAATTTTCCTGCGGAAAGGAGGTGATTTTTTACACACTTGATGTTTGGTCAGGCGCTGAATTATGGGCGGCTGCTAAAGACAGAGATCTTTTCAATTCTTTTTTGAATAGTAAAGAAATTTTAAAGTGGATTTACGGGAGAAACTGGCCCCTCATACTCATTAATAGAAATTGGAGAAAATTTCAAATCAACCTAAACTCTCTTGTAAATCACTTAAAGAGTCTATCCCAAACATTGCTCAAATCAATAGGATTAAAATCTAAATGATATTCCAATATCATTATTGATTTCTTTGATATCAGGTCCCTTTCCCTGACTATCCAGATGTTTCAGAGCAAACTGCGCAATGTCATTCCGGTTCCATTGGTCCATGTTGCAATCAAAAATTTGAAGCAAAGCTTTGAGATCTTTTTGCGACAACTTAGCTCTTTTCTCTGAATCGTAAAGAAACACCGAAATCACAGCCAGCGAGGCCAATGACGGTTTAGTCAGGTGATCTTTCAGAGAAGGATCCGCATCAATCAAACTCCAAATGGCGGGCAGCAATGAAGTAGATTGGGTATTGCTTTGGTATTTTTCAACGGCATTTTTAAGACAAATGCGCAAATCATGTTCATCCCAAGGTTTAGCCACATAGCGGTAGATTTCACCTTTGTTGATGGCATTGACAACGGCTTCGATATCCGCATAGCCCGTCACCAAAATGCGCACTGATCGGGGGAAGTCTGGGAGAATCATTTCAAAAAACTCTACTCCGGAAATGTCCGGCATTTTCTGATCGGACAAAATGACCGGAACCTCATTTTGGTTCAGGTATTCCACCGCTTCACGTGCAGATGTGGTAGTAAAGACATCATATTCTCTTCTGAATAAAGCTTTAAAAGCTACCAGGTTGTTTTCTTCATCGTCTAGATAGAGGATTTTAATTTTTTCTTCGCTCATAGGTTTGAATGATTAGCATTGATGGGCAATAAAATGGTAAAGCTAGTTCCTTTGTTCCACTCACTGTCAATTTGAATTTCCCCGCCGTGTTCTTGAACAATTCCCAGGACAATAGAGAGGCCAAGTCCCGTTCCCTCACCCACTTGTTTGGTGGTGAAGAAAGGATCAAATATTTTCTTTCTAACCTCCTCTTTCATTCCTGTTCCGTTGTCTTTTACAACAATTTTAATGAGCTCATTTTCTTTGCTGGTGTTTACCTCAACCGTACGTTCCTCAACGGATCGTCTCTCCATCTTGGTAGCATGCACGGCGTTAGAGATGAGGTTCATCAACACTTGGTTCAATTTTCCCGGAAAGCAATGGATTTGAGGCAATGAAGTATCCAAATGCGTAGATAAAGTTACTTCTTTTGACGTGATGTTTTTCATCACCATGAGTGTAGAGGTGATGCATTCATTGACATCGGCGAGCACCAATGCATCTCGGTCCATTCTTGAAAAGACGCGCAAAGAGCGAACGATATCTGCTGTACGTCTGGAACCCTCATCGATTCCTTGAAGAAGTTGATAGATTTCCTTTTGAAGGTAGTCGACATCAAGTTCTTTGTATTTCTGTTGAAGCGCGTTCCATTTGGATTGCAGGTCATCCATGGGCAGGCTAGGGTTGATTTGAGAAATAATCTCAATCAGTTCATCCACATCGCGTTTGAGGGGTTGCACGTTGGAGCGAACAAAGTTGACCGGGTTGTTGATCTCATGTGCGATACCGGCCGTCATTTGACCCAGGGAGGCCAATTTCTCGGACTCTACCAATTGCTTTTGTGTCAATTGGAGATTGGCCAATGTTTTTTCGAGATCATGGTTGGTAGAAGTAATCTCTCTCGTTCTGGCCTCTACTTCTTTTTCAAGGATCGCATTTTGTTCATGAATAAGGCGTTGATTCTCCTCCATCATCAAAATCGCTTGCGCCTGCGACGCCTCCTTTTCTCTTTTCAAAATATTGATTCGATCCGCCAATGCTAGGGAGAGGAGGATGGCTTCGATAGCAGATCCTATCGGCATCGCATAATTTGTCAAGGCGTTGAATGGCATCAACCCTAAATTTCTCAATGCATACAAGGTTACTCCAAATAGAAAAAACATCCATGCAATCAAATAATACTTTGCCGGACGGTATCCCCCTTTAATCGCATTAATTGCAGCAGGTATCAAAATTAATGCGCACGAGGCATTAAAGTTAATGATATACTGAGACCAAGTAGCAAGCCCAAAAAACAACAATACTAATGCAACTAAATACGAAACTAGAAAACCATTCAACAACTTATGGATGGTAATCGAATATAATTTTGTTCTAATAAAATCAATTGAAAAAATCACCGTAGCTATACCACTTAGAATAGGTATAAAACTTGACATGAACTGACTAATCTTACCTGAATTAGTCCAGAAGTATTTATCCGCATATCCGCTGATAACAAATTGAGTTAATAGAACTGTCCCAACATAAAAAACATATCGTAAGTATGTCCTATCTTTCACTGTCCAAAAAATGAAAATGTTATACAAAATCATAACAATCATTATCCCTAAATAAAAAAAATAAAACGAACGTTTTGTTATTTCTGCCTTTATAAAATCTAAGAAATCGTAATGAACTTTTACAGGAACAATGAGCTGCTCATCACTACTAGCTTTAAAATAAAATACTGATTCTCCATTCAAATTAGGCATTTGAAAACTATATCCCGTATTATCTAAAAAAGAAGGGTACTTTTGACCGCCCTGATATATTTTCTGCTGATATGCAGAATCCTTAAAGACAATGAATTCATCCAATAATGAATTGTCAATTTGAATTGTAAACATTCCAACCGATAGATCAAGGTTTTTAATCAGAACCTTACCATAGCAGGTATCGTTACTTATTCCTAAACTTAATGTGCTTCCTCCAAAATGCTTATAACTTAATCCATTCAGTTCTCCGCGATAATAATTAATCTGCACATCTTGCGAATACAAATTGCTGTAAAAAACAAAAAAAAACAGGAAGATAACATTTCTTTTCATGTAGATAATTTATACTCAATAGTTAAATTGACATTGTTTCTTGATTCCTCGATGATTTGGTTCGGATTCTGAACTAACGAAAAAATCTTTGATTTTTCATTTTCATCAGAATTATCTAGTCTTTGCAAAGATTCTTGAATAGTAATGTGTGCATTCTGCTTGGCTCCTTCATAGTACAGTATTCCGCTATCCCCTATTTCCTCTATTAAACTAAAACCAAAATTTGAAGCCATCTTAAAAGAGTGAACAGAGCACAGCGCTAAAATCTGATCATACTCCAATTGAATAGCTAAGGCTATAGCTGATCTTATACTATATACACTCCCGATACCTAAACCGGCAACTGCAACAGAATTCCATAGACCACACAATTCTCCAAACTTACAATTAACCCTTTGCTCTACGAAATCATCTATTCTTTGATCTAGGTAGGAAATAGCTGACTGAACAGGTAAAACTCGACCTTTATTTGCCTCCTCTATTCTTGCCCCTCCATATACCTTACTCCCATCCTGAGACTCAACTAAAACAACATGTACAAACTCGGAACTCATCCAATCCTCCCTTGAAGATGAAACCTGAAAACCAAATGAACGTAGTACATCCAAATGACCTTCTTGGAACTTCATACAAGAGTCAAAATCATCCAAGGCTTTAAAAGATCTTATCCGAACAAATTCGACTCTTTCTCTTGAATCCTCTAGGAGTCGTGATATATCAACTGATTTGTGACTCAAGATCAAAATATATTCGTTGACTACACATTGATTGTCCAAGGAAGATCTTTCTCAACGCTGCGCATGCAGAACCCCCTCCAATAATGACATCGCTCGCAAGTTGGGGCCATGATCGGAGCTCAACACCAACCTTTGACATAGACAATTTTCCTCGTTCAGAAATTTTTGAAAAATCAATACAACACATAAGGATATCTCTGCTAGTTGAAACATCCTTATTGATCCCTTCTAACATTCCATGGAGATATGGATAATTAAAATCTAAATCATATCTTTCGATATCCAAAATGCTTCTGTCGCTTGTCTCCATTATTACAGGAACATGAAGCTTTCTAGCATTTTCTCGTATCATTAATTTGACCAAGCCATCATCACACTCATCTACAATAGCATCAAGCTTACTTGTACCGTCATCAAAAAAATTTCCAACATTTGATTCTGTTAAACCTTCTATAAAAATCTCAATTTTGAGATACGGGTCAAGCTCTAGAATTCTTCGCTTTGCAATGACCGCCTTGTTCTCGGAAATATCAAACACTGTATGAAATATCCTATTCAAATTACTTAAATCTAATGAATCAAAATCTGCTATCCGAATAGTGCCTGCGACACGCTCCAAAGCAACAGACATTAGAACTGCGAAACCAACAGATAAACCAACGATTCCGACAACTTTATCTTTAAGAGTCAATTGCTCGTTTTCAGTAATTTTATCATGATTACGTACCGTTCTCAAAAAAATAAAGTCCTCCTCATCTAGCATTCGGACAATTACATTTCTCCATGGATAAAAAACCCAGACTCCATTTATGCGAGAGGCTTTTTCCTTCACCAGCTCATAACGTTCTTGTAGAAAAGCAGGGTCAGATTTACTCCTCAATTGTGGCTTTTTATTGAGAGTAAGTTCATCCAACATATCCTCCAATAAATCCAACCTTTGAATTTCGTTTGAAGACATTAATTCCAACAGTTCTGCAGAATTGGCTTCAAAAAATAGGACCTCATTATTCTCCATACGTAATTAATCAAATATCCCATATCCTCAGGTATTTTGCCTATCATTTTTTTTAGTATTTTAACAGCACAAAGTTGAAACCTTAATTAATAAACCATTCCTCCAATGGAAAAATTTAATGACTCCAAAAACGGAGCTCTATCGTTTCCTTCCTGGAAACAAATCATCTCCGAGCTACTTCTATTCGAAAGTCAATTCTCACCAAACTTAACAATGCCGGTCGGGCAATTCTTAGGACAATTCATCGAAAAAATGGATCTGATAAAGGAGGATATTGAAAATAAAAGTGCTTCAATCTCCTTACAAATGATGATTCGCGCTATGGCAAATTATCAAAGTGATGAAAGTCTAGCGAGTTTAATTGAGAAAAAAAGAAATTTTGGATCATCAAGAAATGAATTTCAATCTATTTTCAACATTGAGGAAAATAGATTTGAATGGATAAGTCCAAATCTGACCAAGGTCCTTGGTTTAAACGAATCCGAGTTTTCGTTAAACAAGTTAATTGGCATTGGTGAAGAATCTCTGATAATAAATGAAGATTTACAACATTTCGTGCGCTGGGCAGGTATTTCGTATCTCTTATTCTCAATACCAGGATTCAGCTTTGAAAGCAACAATGATTACCAAGTTGTGAACTTTAGAATTGATCCAAAAAAACTCCCAAACACAAACCTTCACAGATTCTCTAGTCTCACACTTCAAAAAAAATCACAGCTATACATTGGTAATGGTGAAACTTTATCACACGGAATTCCTAAATATCACTTCGACACATGGAGTCTTTTTGAAAGTGTCCAAAACAGTTATGTTAAGCCCAACTATGTAACAAATTTTCATCAATCCCAATTAATGAATAACTTAGGTTATGTAATAAATGCTATTCTTCTTGATTTCCCGATAAAATACTTATTAATCCTCAACGAGCGGAGTCGTTTTGATAGAAATAAACTAGTTGCTAACGCCATAAATGAAAAATGTAAGAAATATGCTAATGTGCACGCGTTACTTGATGAAAATAAAATAGGAGACACAATTACAAAGACCATTAAACCTAAATTAACAACACTTGCAAAAAAATACTGCCCAGAACTTATTGATGATATTCAAGGTGATTTAGAAGCTGTAACATATGCGTGTAAATGCGGATTACTTCCAATTCCACATGGGGTTGAGGAGATCATGTATAAATGCATCGATAACAAGGCATAAAAATATCCCTTCGAAAATTTCGAAAACCAGCTCCGGCTGGTTTTTTTGTTTTCATGTTTGTGTCATGAATAACAACGTGAACAAAAACAACAAAAAATCCAAAATCCCTAAAAACATGATCAGGTACCCTAAAATCAGAGAATTCAGAATTCTTCACGACCTCAAACAAGAATTCATCGCAGAAAGACTCGGCATCTCCCAACCAGAATACTCCCGTCTTGAATGCGGTTTCAGAAAAGCCAGGCTCGAAGACTTTAAAACACTTGCCAAAATCTACGACGTGCACATCAATATCCTAATGGTCCGCGACCAAGAATCCGTATACGACCGTCCCAAAAAACGCCCCATATCCCCTTCCATTCTCGCCGATGAACAAATCATGAGCCTGCTGGATCAACACGCCCAAATTCTCTCATTCCTCAAACAATCCAATTTAGAATCCCAACAAATCATCCAAAAACTCATTCCCTTTCAACCCGCCAACCCTCAATCCCCAAGTTCCAACCTCTAACTTCTCCCAATTCTAAACCTTTTCCTCCACCTGAAAAGGAGATTCTACCCAGAATCTCCTTTTTATTGCTCCATACTCACTTTCGATTTCGCAACTTTATTCACTTTTTTCATGCTGATTTTCAATTACTTAAATAATTTTTCAACATTTTTTGCAACCTTTATTTTTCTCCTCTCGTTAAATCCATCAACAACAACAAACACAAACAGTCATGAAAACAAGCAACAACAACAAAGTAATGGTTCTCTCCACCAACGCTACTTTTACAAACGATGTAAAAGGCTCTTTAAACCAAAACTTTGACGTACTTGAAGTACACTCTACCCAAACTGCATTAGACGCCCTTCTACCTGAACAAGTTCAAGTAGTTGTAGTTGATCAAATGCTTGATCAAGTTACCGGCGAAAGCTTCCTAACTACTCTTCGTCTTCAGTTCCCACACGTTAAAAGCGTTTTTGTTGTCCAAAACAGCGCTGAACTAAACTGGGAGTCTTTGGTAAATAACGCCAACCCTTTCCGTGTAGTTTCTGTTCCAGTGAATCTTAGCACTTTGGCTAAACACGTTGCAGATGCTGCCAACCAATACAATAAAGAATTTGAATGTGAGCAAAACCTTGAGCAATTGAACCGCCAAAATCAACAAATGCAGTTCCTTTTAACGCAAAGCTTGCTCTCTTAAGATGCTATCCTGACTGTGTCGGATATGTTGTTGTTGTTAATTCAGGGCGGCCTTTTGGTCGCCTTGTTTCATTTTAAAAAAATGCCCACTCAAAGATGCCAACATCTTCGAGAATGTATTCATTGCACTTTCGGTATCTGCAGATATGGCTTCACGTCTCAATCGCAAAACCAATAATCCATACAAAGCGTGCAGACATAATTCTACTTCATTTTGACTTACCCCTTTGGAACGTCTGATGTATTCCTCCAAATTTGGTCGTGCCGCTTCATACATCTGAATATAATCCGCATCTTTCCACACCTTGAGCAAGGTTTGATGCAAGTAGGTAAGTTCTGCCAATATCTCCTCCAACGCTGTCAAATGTCCCCGCTTCTCTATTTTCTCGGACTTCATGTCCCTGATCAACTCCTGAAACCACTTGCGCTCTTCCAGCTGCTGTGACGCATCCTGTGTCAAGGTTGTAATAAAGCCATCCAATGCATCAATATCAAAATTGACAGCACGCACCAAATCCTCCATTTGCCACATGAACAATAAATACTCTGCGGCTCCACTTAAATATTTCTGATGCGCAAATACCATCTCTACTTCTTTTTCTCTTGTTGATACTCCTCATTCAAACCTTTCAAAACCTCCGAGGTTACATTAAAAGCATTGTTGCCATACAATACAATGGGAATGCCTTCTTGGTAGTTCAGCACAAAATCAATGTTCTTCATTTTAGCATATCTATCCAAATACTTCTTTACCCGGTTGTTTAAGTCAATGGTCATGGCCTCCTTCTTGGCCGCTATGTCTTCAGACATCTTAGCATCTATCTGCTGCAATTCACCTTGCAGCGTGGCCAAACGTTCCTCTACCACACGGGCCTCATCCTCTGGCAATTGCTTGCTATTGGCATACTGCAACAAATCTTGCGCTTCCTTCTCACGCTTGGCATATTCTCGTTGAAATTCAGCGTCAGCTCCTTTCAAACTGCTTTGTAAACGGGCCTCTTGATCCTTGATGTATTGGAAATGGGTGTTGATGCTATCCCCATTGATGTAGGCAACAATGGCCGATTTAACGTTGGCCGTATCCTGAAACGCTGATGCCTCTGGTGCATCCGGTAATTCCGCAGGAAGATTACCGTTGCGCTGGTTCCAAAATAAATATCCCAAGGCCACAAATTGCACCGCCATCACAGCAATGATCCAAATGTTTTTTTTCATTCTTTTGGTTTTATCGTTCCGAGCCAATCATGCATCTTGTGCATCTGCTCCATCATTTGTTCTGCGTTGTTCAAAACCCACTCTTGGACAGCAATCAAATCATAGTTCTCTTTGTCAAACTTAAATCCTTGCTTGCATCTTCCTCCTTCCACTTCAACAATGTACTTTCCGTTGTATTCATGTACAACAAGACGCAAATGAGGATGAGGGATTTGGGCTACCAATCGCATGGGACGAATTTATATTATGCCAGTGTCTTTGTTGCAGTTATTTTTTTAATTCTTCTAACAATCAACAATGATAGCAGTGTAAAAAAAACAGCCAAGTATCCTACCCAATGATAATTTTCCAATCGGGAATACTCATCCTTTTGCGTAATCATCAAACCTGCGATGAGCGCACTGGAACCGCTCGCCAAGCTCTGCGCACTGCTGTTCAAACTCATGAAACCCGCACGCTGCGCAGGGTTCACCAAAGCTGATATGATGGTATTGGCAGGAATCATTCGTCCTGAAATAAATGTAAAAAAGAAGACGGCAATAAACAATACCACATTCAGTGGAACCTGAGTCAGGTGGGTGTTGGCTAGCATGGTTAGGCATGACATCCAAGCAAAAAAAGTAAAAACCCTAAACCTTCCCCACTTATCCACCGCCTTGCCGATTGCTATTCCTGACATCACAGTTGCCGCTCCGCCCGTAATGTATATGTACTTGATTTGGCTTTGCTCCAAACCCACATTATTAATCATAAAAGGTGTCAGAAAACTAATGACGGTAAATTGACCCAATACCAACACAACAGTAAACAACAACGCATTGCGCTGAGCAACTGAACCCAAGACCGATTGGATGGTGGCCAAAGGTTGAAAAGGTGCTGTCTTATTCAAATGAGATTGAATGGGTGGCATCACTTTAATGGCCAACAATAAAATCAAAAAACTCAATCCACTGATGACGTAAAACGGTACATGCCAATTGTTGTCAAACGCATCCACCAGCACCAAAGCCAATGGCACACCCAAAACAGCTGCCAAAGAAAAAGACATCGTTACTATTCCCATTGCTTTGCCCCTTCTTTCCAAGGGAATCAAATCCCCCACGATGGACATGACCAACCCTCCCAATAATCCACCTGTCAAGCCTGTCAAAACACGGGTGCCGACAAACAAATAATAGTTCAGATTGGGATCATCTGTGTTAGGGACAATAGCGCTAGACATCGTGCCCAGAATAAATCCCATGTAAGCCACTAACAAAGCTTTCTTTCTATCTAGACTATCCAAATAAAACACTCCTAAAAAAGAAGATAGCCCTGCTGCTAGGCCATAAGAAGACACCAAGAATCCATAAGCTCCAGGACCAATCATCAATTCTTTTTTAAGAATATCGCCCATGGGCATCATGATCATGAAGTCCACGATATTGGTGAATTGAATGGCCGCCAAGACCAACAAAATATTACGTTCTTGCCGCATGATTATTTCGGCAAAAGTAGGGTCAATTTTTCCTCAACCTCTTTTTTCCAAGGCTGACGCATGCCCTGGGCATTGTACTCGATGGATCCTGTCAGCCAACGAACAGCAAGATTGGTCAGGGGTTGTGCATGTCTCAAAGATGCAGAGTAATTAACAGGTAGCGCTCCCAATGCCGACTTCATTTCTATAGCCGTTCGTCCAAAAACGATTCTAGGCACTTTATAATTGATTCCCAATTCAACATAATCGTACAATATACGCGAGTACAAATAATGCGTTTTGTTTTTTTCGTAATCAAATCCCACTACATGGGCCTCCATCTCCTCTGCTCCAATAATGGCTGTTGAAAAACCAACGACTTCACCTGCTAAAGTATATGCGTTAAAAATCATTTTGTCTTTTAAACCTACTTTCATTTGGATCAATGCATCAGCCGTCAACTGCTGCCAGCGGTGACTTGCTCGTCGATATACTTGCTCATACAGCGGATACCATTCATCTCTTCTAGCACTGATGGTGTCTTCATTCCAAACCTCTTGAATCAAATGACCAGAGCGGGCTTTGGCTGTTTGCGCCTTTGATCTAAATTTACTAGATAGGTCACTGAGGTAATCGCCAAAACTGGTCCATTCCTGAAGAATAGGCAATACCATAATGGGATCAGCCTCCATCGTGGCAAAACCACAACCATTCAAAGCTTGCTGTAAATCCTTTCGATGATCATGGAAATCCTTGATCAAACAAATGTTTACCTTCCAGCCTTGGTTGCGCAAATCCACTACCTTCTTGTTCATGGACAAGCACAATATTTCTGATTGTACCTCCAATGAAATACCTTCCTTAAAAACAAAACCATGCTCTCCTGACACAAATGGATTACCCATCAACAAAACCCATTGCGAGGCTCCTCTGCGCTGCCACTTCTGTATTACCCACTGCCTAATGCCCACACATTGACTAGCGTCAATGGGGAGCACTTGACTGGTAAAGGATGAGAGAAACAATACAGCCCAACCAATGGGCTCTCCTTTCTGTCTGTATAAGCAATACATCACTTTGTATGCACCTTCCAAGGCTGTGAGATACGCTGAAGATAAAAAAATACTTGGTGATTGAATTTGCTGAAATGACTTCGGGATATCCTCCCAATGCTCTTGCCAAGCCACTTCCAATTCATGGTTGTCATCCACCCATGCCCATTGACAAGCCTTTCTTGCCATTTCCTTCAAACTTCCAACCATTTGTGCAAAGCTAATATCGTTTACCTTTGAATGAAACAATTGGATGGGCAACTTGTTCCCTCCATTAATAATTAACAGATGCTTGAGATTCCATACAACATGCCCATGGTTTATGCAACCTTGGCCATCATTTTTATTAGCCTTCTACCTTTGTGGAGAAGCATAGATGACAAGACCAAGAGCAATACCCACTTCTTTGCTTTAGCTTGGGTACTTTGGGGATTGTTTCAAAGCGTACTTTCATTGAACCGCTGGTACATGGACAGAAAAGGTGGTATCCTACATTTTCTTTATCCTTGGATACTATTGGGTCTCATCATCTGGTTTGTGCTATATAGCAAAAAAGGACTTAGATGGTCCAACAGCCTCAATGCAAAATGGCTTTTTGCGCCCGCAATAATTTCCATCTCTTTGGTTCCATTGTACCAAGGCCTTCAAGATTATAAACAAATTTCAACTTTGTTGTGCGGCCCCTTGATATATGCGCTGCCAGCCTTAGGGATTGTTGGATTGGCTTTGTGGAGCAAATTCAACTCGGCTTTGATCAAATCAGTTCATGCCCTTATTCTCATTTGCATCATCGCACAAATGGTGATTGGATACGGTGGTATTCCCAATGCACACCAAGCATGGGATTATGCCAATCCCAACTATGCTTTTCAACATTTTCCATACACGTTGATGCCCAATCTCATTTATCCTTTGATCTTCCTTTTCAGTGCCATTGGCTTTTCAAAAGGAAAATAATTCAACGTTTTTTGTAAGCCCAGAAAGTTGTTCCCAATAACAACAAAATCATCAACATGGAACCGATACTAGATAGGTTGGTCCCTCTTTCCCAAACTGCTGGTTCAAACTTCCATTCTACCTGGTGCTCGCCCGCAGGAACAACAGCGGCACGAAGAATAAAATTAACCTGTGCAACTTCCGCCAACTGACCGTCTATGTAACAATTCCATCCTTCTGGGTAATAGATTTCAGAGAATACTGCGGTTCGGTTGGTTTTTACCTTGGCGCTATACACCAGGTGATTGGGCGCGTATTGCGTTAATGCAATTTTATCCAAACTATCTTTTGATGATGTCACCAGTTGGTTGGCAAACTTTTCATTGACCACCAACTCCATCTTTGGATCAATCGAGGCCAATGCTTGAATTTCTTCATTGGCATTTTTAACAACATTCAATTTTTCTACAAACCATGCGGCACCGCAAGCATTGGGATTGACCAACGGAGGATTTTCAGCATTGTACACGACATACTTTGCGTTGAGCATGTTCAACACCGGGGTATTCTCAAAAGCCCCTTGCTGTCTCCCGGAGCGCAAAGAATCAATCATGTCTTTCATCTCAGGTTGAATACAAAACTCGATGACTTCTTGATAACGCTTCAACTTAGCTCCGTGATAACCACCAATGCTCTTGTGCAAATAGCTCACATCCGCGTTATTGAAAGGATTCTGAAGTGTGAATACTCGGTAATGAGAAGACAAATTCAATGCGGCAAAAGATGCGATTTGATCTTTCACTTCCCCGTTTTTGTATGTTTTCCAATGCTCATCTTCAGACATTGCCTGCAAGATGGTCTTCTTGCTTTCCGCCCAGCCTTTGGCGTCTCTTTTTTCATTTTCTAGAATGAACAAATCTGACTTTGTTGGAATCACTGGGACATTTTTTTCATCAGCCTTAACATAACGCACATACTTACCCTTTTCCTTGTCATTGTTTAAGTATCTTCTGCAAACGCCCCATTGATCTGCCCAAATCATCAGTCCAATAATGGCCAACATTGGGAGTTGTAATTTAGACCAACGCAACATCACAACAGCACTGACCAATAGCAAAATGACAAACAACAAAGCTCTTTGCACATCAGCCGTAAACATATTGATGCGAGCATCAACTACTGCCGTCTCCACCTTATCGACCAGAGCCATTTCCTGGACTGAGATGGCATTGGGATTCTTGATCACCTCAAACTGCACCAAACGATTGGTTATTTTTTCGGCCTCATCTTCAGTTTCAAAATTCCCTATCATTTTGGGCTGTGCCATCATCAATAATATCACTGCTAAAATTCCACCAGAGACCATCAACCACTTCTTGCCCATCTCTTCCCATTTCATTTTCTGATCCAAGATTTGATTCAGCATTAGACCTGCAAGGCTTACCCACGCAATGGGCAAAAGCATCAAGATCATTTTGGAATCTCTAAATTTCTTGTACATCGGAAAGTGATGAATGAAAAAATCATTCAATCCCGTCATGTCTTTTACGCTCAAACCCAAAGCAAGCAATGTCACAGCTAGAAATGCCCACTTGACGTTGTCTTTTAAGAAAACCAATGCGAGTAACGTAAATACTACAGCAAACCATCCAAAATAAAACGCGCCACCGCTGCTGCTTTGTCCGCCCCAATAGGGGTCCATAACTTCAACAATTGGCTTGATGTCTCGCTTGATTCCCTTCAAGGATTCTGGGGAATTCATTTTGAAATAACCATTGGATCCGCCAAATGCATTGGGAAACAAAATACTCCAACGCTCCGCCTTGCCGTAATTGTAATCCAAAATGTAATCTTCTTTCAAACCAACTTGATCTTTGGACTCCTTTTCTTTGTTATCTGCTGTAATGGTCAAATCGCTGCTTCCGCGCGTCGTGTATTTGCTGTACTCATAGGTAGTAAGCAAATTGCTAGAGCTGGGCAAAATAGCGATAACGGCAGCCAACAAGACCATGACCATTGAAACTGCAGCTTTTTTGAACGCCTTGGACACTATATCCATTGCCAAGAGCGTCAAGAAAACCAAAGCCAATAAAATACCTGCATAGTAGGTCATCTGCAAATGGTTGGCTGTAATTTGACAACCCATGAATAGGGCAAACAAGGCCCAACCCAAATAAGATTGACTGCGCATCGCATAGATCATGGCGCCAAGCATTGGCGCGATAAAAGCGATGGCCATAACCTTGGCTGTGTGACCCGCTCCTAAATACAAAACATTCACCGTTGACAATCCAATGGCCAATCCCATCAACATGGCGACCCATGGTTTTACGCGCAAAAACAAACCCAGAAAATATCCCCCAAGCAATGCAACAAACAAAGTACCCACTGCACCTCGAAGCCCCATTCTAAACAACAAGATAAACCATCTAAAAACATTGGAATTGTGTTCTGTCGAAATTTGATACGCCGGCATTCCACCAAACATACTATCAGTCCACAGCGCCTCCTCTCCTTTCATCATGCGGTAGTCCATGGTTTCCTTGGACATTCCTTTCCAATTATCTATATCCCCTTGTCTTAAATCATATCCATCCATGATTGGAGAGAAGTAAGCCACGGAAACGACCAAAAACAAAACAATGGCCGATACGTGGGGCAAGGAGTTGAGAAGAATTTTTTTCATGGTTATTTATCGTCTTTGATTTCTATATAATCGACATACTCACCTACCGGTGTTTGATTTTTTTTGGTTGAGGGCTGCGCTGTTGCTTGTCTTTGTTGACGTTCAAGCTCTTCACGGGTTTTATTCATGGCGTAATTGACACTCATGCGTGCAATCATTCTTAACAAGTAGCTGATAAAAATGATCCACAACAATATTCTAATTACCCCCCACAATGATGCTGTATACATAGGGGTTTCAAAATCCGAGTAGATCATTTCTCCGTTATGGTTAAGTCTTTGAAAATGTCTTCCAACCTTTGTTCCTTCTGATTCATGGTTAGCACAACCCTTCCCTCCTCATTCATTCTTTTGGCAATATCTATTCTATTGTCCATTCCCGATTGAACATCCAACTCCCATTTTAAAGGACCAACATTGTTGACTTTTAATACACCAGGAATACTTTTCAAAATTGAATCTTGAACAGGCCCGTCCAATTCAATGGATATTTTGTTGATTCCACTGGTTTGCTTCAAGTCCTGAATGGACTTATCAGCAATCAATTTTCCGTGGTTGATGATAAGTGCTCTCGAGCAAATGGCTTCTACTTCCTGCATGATGTGCGTCGAGAACATCACCGTTTTCTCTTGACCTACATTCTGAATAAGGTTTCTTATTTCAATCAATTGATTGGGGTCCAATCCGCTGGTAGGCTCATCCAGGATGAGCACTGCAGGATCATGAATCAGCGCCTGGGCCAATCCCACACGTTGGCGGTATCCTTTTGATAAAGCGCCAATGCGTTTGTGGGCCTCTAATCCCAATCCCACACGGTCAATCATTTCATTCACCCTACTTGAAACTTTATCCAAGCGATAAATCCCCGCGATAAATGAAAGGTATTCTTTGACATACATCTCCAGATACAATGGATTGTGTTCAGGAAGATATCCGATCAATCTTCTGGAGTCCATGCTTTGAGAAACGACATCATAACCGTTCACTGAAACTTCACCTTTTGTAGCTGGAATAAAAGATGTGATGATTTTCATCATGGTACTTTTACCTGCGCCATTGGGTCCCAAGAAACCCACGATTTGACCCTTTGGAATTTCAAAGGAAACTGCATCTAGTGCCCATTGCGGACCGTATTGCTTGGAAACATTTTTTACGATAATCGACATCTCTTTTCAGCCTTCTCAACAAAGGTAAACGATGAAGAACCTTTTACAAAATGTAAATCTCTGCGTACCTTAGTAAAATGAAAGTGGAACAATGTATTTGGAACGCTGATGGGCAATGGAGCAATGGAGCTCCTGCGCTTGACTCAGCACAGTTGGTTTTTATTTTTTTTGGAATCGATTTAAAAAATCAAGACCAATTATTGGGGGATCTTAAAGTTCGATATCCCAATGGTAATCTCATTTTTTGCAGCACAGCCGGTGAAATTGCTGGTGACAAAATATTAGATGAAAGCGCCGTTTGCACCGCCATTCACTTTGAAAAAACCAAAATCAAAATACACCGCCAGGTAATCACAGATTATGCAGATAGCGCTATGTGCGGTCAAAATATTGCGGATGCATTGACTGCTCAAGATCTCAAGAGTATTTTCATTCTGAGCGAAGGGACATTAACCAATGGCGACTTCCTCATCCAAGGAGTAAATGAGCATTTAAAACAAAAAGTACTGGTTACAGGCGGTCTTGCAGGAGATGCGGGAAGATTTACTCAAACATTTGTTGGTGTAAATGAAATAGCGCAACCCGGTGTCATTGCTGCCATCGGCTTTTATGGCAACAGTATTGAAATAAGTCATGGCTCGCAAGGCGGGTGGACAGAATTTGGCCCTATACGCACCGTTACATCATCAGAGAAGAATGTACTTTTCACTTTGGACAATACCAACGCCTTGGAATTGTACAAACGATACTTGGGTGAGCGTGCAGAAGAATTACCCGGGTCAGCATTGCTATTCCCGTTATGCATTATCAATGATGATGGAACACAGCTCGTTCGAACAATTCTGAATATCGATGAAAGTACTGGATCTATGACCTTTGCGGGGAATATTCCCCAAGGATCCAAGGTTCAATTTATGATGGCCAACTTTGACCATTTAATAGAAGGAGCAGAGATGGCTGCCGCTGAAAATGACGCGCTCAAAAATCCTTCTTTGGCTATCCTGATATCGTGTGTGGGAAGACGTCTCGTTTTGGGTCAACGGACAGAAGAAGAGCTTGACGCCGTTATTGAGCGCATCGGAGAAGACACAACATACTGCGGTTTTTATTCCAATGGTGAAATATCTCCCTTAAAAGATTCTAATACATGTGCATTGCACAATCAAACAATGACCATCACCACTTTTAAAGAAGTCTAATGATTCGTTTAGCAATTCTTGGCTCAGGTTCTGGCTCCAATGCGCTGAATATTATTGAAAATTGCAAGGAAAGGTCAGATGTCAAGGTATCCTTAATCATTTGCAACGTGCCCGGTGCTGGAATTCTTCGACATGCCGAGAACAACGGTATAACAGCCGTTACCATCAGCAACAGTGAACTTCAAACTGAACTATTTCTAGTTGATCTGCTTCAGCAGCACAAAATTGATTGGATAATTCTGGCCGGGTTTCTTCGAAAAATTGGACCGCAAATTTGTCAAGCTTATCCCAACAAAATCATTAATATTCATCCTGCGCTTTTGCCCAAATATGGCGGAAAGGGGATGTATGGTCATTTTGTCCATGATGCCGTTTTTCAGAATAAAGAAAGCCAATCTGGCATCACTATTCATTTTGTGAATGAACATTATGATGAAGGCAACATCATCGCTCAATTCACAGCGCCTATCGCCCCAACAGACTTGCCTAAAGACATAGAATCCAAAGTTAGAGCGCTTGAAATAGCGCATTTTCCAACTGTTATTTTTGAGACTGTTTTAAAGTGAAAAAATACATTTTACTTTTTGGTCTTGGCTTACAAACCTTGACATCCGTTGTATTGGGACAAAAGCCAAATGCCTCTGTTGGAACCATTGATTTCATTCCTGCGTTTTCTTCTCACTACGTTGATGCTCGATCCATTGCCATTTGGCTTCCGCGCGATTATTCACCTCATAAAAAGTACAAGGTAATTTACCTGCATGATGGTCAAAACCTTTTTGATGCCAATATCACTTGGAATCAACAAGAGTGGAATATCGATGAACACCTTCAGCACTTAATCGATGAGCATACCATCGAACCTTGCATCGCCGTTGGCATTTGGAACAACGGAACCAAGAGACATGTGGAGTATTTTCCACAAAAACCATTTGAATCCTTGGAAGAACATTTTCAAGATTCATTGATTCAAGAAACCAAAAGAAATTCAGAAACACCCATGTTTACTGGGAAAATATATTCTGACTCTTATCTATTGTTCATCACAAAAGAATTAATTCCCTACATCCGAGTTCACTACAATGCCAGTGACAAAGCCAAAGACTGTATTATTGCTGGTGCGAGCATGGGTGGACTTATATCTTGGTACGCGGCTTTGGAGTATCCCAATTACTTTGGAAATGCCGCTTGCTTTTCTACCCATTGGCCTGGAATTTGGCCGCAGGATGATCCCAAAAAAAAAATATTCACCACTTTTCTAAGTTACGCAAAACAAAAAACATCTAAAAAAACGCATTGGTATTTCGATCATGGAACAGAAGGCCTTGATCAATACTATGATACCTATCAAAAAGTCATTGACGCTTTGTATACAGACCATCCTCATTTCAAAAGCCAAGTATTTGAGGGGTTTGATCACAGTGAAAAAGCTTGGTCGCATCATTTCGAACAAGCCATCATCCATTTATGGAAATAAAAAAAGGGAGCAAATGCTCCCTTTCTAATCTGATTTGAAAGGATTATTTTTCAATCACCAATCTCTTGGTCATTTCTTTTCCGTTCCAATTAACACTCACCATGTACAATCCAGAAGCCCAATCGATGGCAACAGGAATTTCAATCATCTTACTTCCTTCATGGAAATAAGTAGATGAGAAAACACGTGCACCAAGGTTGTTGAACACTTCTACCTTAGCTTCAGACTCCATGGCGTCTTGATTCATAATAGTAAAAGTTCCATTCATCACTGGGTTAGGATAAATGGTAACCTCTGATGTGCCGAAATCAATCACATCTATAGTTTGTTCTTCTGTCAACATGCCCATACCAGAGCCTGCTGTTCTTAAACAAGACATTGCACCCCATTCTCCAACATTTCCACTAGCGTGGACAGCGCGAACGCGCACATCATAAGTTTTCCCGGGACCCATTCCAGGAACATTATTCAAGAACAATACACTTGCGAAATTAGCGGTATTGGCCACTACCGGAGGAGCTGGACTTGGTAGGACCTGAGTAAACTCCCATTGATAATACAATGCACCACACACCGAACGACTCATTGATATTGGCTGATTTGTAGCTTTCAGGGCAGGGCAGCGATCAGCTAAACGCAACGAGGTTGTCTGTTCAGAGTTCAATGTCAATGTACAGGTTGAAGTTGGGTTAGCTATAATTGGACTGAAATTACCAGCAGCATCTGGAAGAGAGTAAACAACTCCCACATTCAATGTGTAGTTAATTGGACTACCCGTATTGTTTGGGGCCACTAGGGTTCCCAAACGAGCTATAACTGTTCCACTATTTGGTGTAGTGTAGGTATAGGCCGCATAATTCAAATTGACGCTATTTTGAGCGGCAGACAAGATGTTAATGTTGTAACCAGTCGCATTGGCACGATAGGCGACTTTATAGCTGTTGCAGACGCTTGTATAAACTCCTGTTCCATTGGAATAATAGTTATCACAGGTAGATTCAACAAAATGATGGAAACAAATCTTGGCAGATGTATTTGAAGTTCCACTATTTCTATGTAAGGCTACATAGTACTGTTGTCCCACCTCTAATTGATCGTAAATCAAGGTTTGATTTCCTGTTGTTGTCTCATTCTCAGAAACAATTAACTCCAAACAGCCATTGTTACTTCTATACAATTGCAACGTATTGTTGCCAGTTGCAGCAGACAAACCAACGCGCAATGCGTTGTGTTGTGCGGTTAAAGAATACCATAAATCAGGGCCGTCTCCGCTAATTATAGGACTATCTGCGCCATTGTTCAGATTGGCAGAGAACATGTTTCCTGAAACACAAACAGGATAAACATTTGTATTAACATTTAATGCTGGCAAGGTCAATGGATTCAAGCCCTCGTCTATTTGACCATTGCAGTTGTCATCAACACCGTTGCACAATTCAATTCCAGGAGCAGAGCAAGAACCGTCATCATCTGTCGCCAATTCGTTATAGTTACAAGCTGAAGGGTCGGTACATCCCAAAATCTCTAACTCGTCACAAACACCATCCAAATCCTCATCATTAATACAAATACCATCACAGTCAACAAATTCATTTGCAGGATAAGAACAAGAATTGTCTTCATTAGTGGCTTCCGGATTGAAGTTACATGCCGACTCATCAACACATCCAAGAATTTCCAATTCATCGCAGACTTGGTCTTGGTCTACATCGTTGAAACAATTTCCAAAGCAGTCAACAAAATTGTTTTCAGGGTAAAAACATGAGTTATCACTATCCGTTGCTTCCAAGTTCTGATTGCATGCATTTGGGTCTGTACATCCCAAAACTTCCAATTCATTGCAAACACCATCGCCATCCGTATCATTGATACAAAGACCATCACAATCTAAAAAAGCACTTTCAGGATAAGTACATGAATTGTCATCATCTGTAGCCGTCTCATTGTAATTACAAGCATCGATATCTGTGCAACCAGGAAGTTCATTGATATCACATATACCATCCTGGTCAGCATCCGCTAAACACACACCATCACAATCTAGATAATCTAGTTCGGGATAAGAACATGATCCATCGTTGACTGTAGCAAGTGGATCATAGTTACATGCTTGGTCATCTGTACATCCTTCTGAGCTGCAATCGGAATCAATACCATCACAATTCTCATCTATTCCGTTACCACAAACTTCATCTGCAATTGGGTTGATCTCAGAATCACCATCATCACAATCCCCTGCGTCCACTGATAAACCTGGAGAAAGTTCACAGGCTTCAACAACATTACCCGCATCTCCATAACCATCACCATCAAGGTCTGTAAAGAAAATAGAGCCCTGACCTTCATCAACAGCATCATTGCAATTGTCATCCAATTCGTTACAGATTTCATCTGCTCCTGGATTGATTGAAGGGTCATCATCATTGCAATCCGTTGGTTCTTCACTGTAACCATCAGGCAAAGCACAAGTGTCTAAAGTATTAGAAAATCCTGCATATCCATCTCCATCAACATCTGCATAATAAGTGATTGAAAGGTTCTCATCAATAACACCATCACAATTGTTGTCTATCCCATCACAAATTTCAATGGCGGCAGGATTAATCTCAGCATTGTTGTCATCACAATCAACATCAGCATTGAATCCGTCACCATCAACATCATTGTCAGCGGATGGTTGTTGGAAGCCTTGCGTTAAAATGAAATTGCCTCCGGACAATGTTGTCACAAATGTCTCTCCAACACTCCAGGATACGTAGGTCCCGTTAACCGTTGCTGCATTGCCCGCAGAGACAATGGCTGTTGGTGAAAAGGATTGCGCAAAAACGAAAAACGGAGAGAGGGTGGCAATACAAATGAAGAAGAAATTTTTCATAAGCGAATTTATTGACGGCAATTTACCCAAAATTTGCTGAAAATCAAAAAAAACTACAATTTATCAAAACGTCCCTTCTTGAACACGTTTCTCTTCTGTGGCTGAGCTTTTCTTATTCTACGTTGTTCTTCTTCTGGCAATTGGGCAATTTCTTTGCATTCAATGGAGCAACAGTTGTTATAATCCTTCATGCATTTTGGGCATTGAATGAACAAAATGTGACACCCCAAATTGGCGCAATTCGTGTGTTTATCAAAGGGTGATCCGCATTGATGGCACTGTGCAATAACATCGTCTGAAATCCTTTCCGCCAATCTTTCATCAAAAACAAAATTTACGCCTTTAAATTTATTCTTCAGCCCCAAACTTTTGGCGTCTCTTGCATACTTGATTATTCCTCCTTCCAAGTGATAAACGTTCTTAAAACCCAGGTGCTTCATGTATGCGGAGGCTTTTTCACATCTAATACCCCCCGTACAATACATGACCAAATTTTTGTCTTTGTTTTCTTTGAGCAAATCTTCAGCCACCTGTAACTCTTCTCTAAAAGTATCTACATCGGGTAGAATTGCTCCCTCAAAATGACCCACTTCACTTTCATAATGATTGCGCATATCCACTAAAATCGTGTTAGGGTTATCTGTTATTTCATTGAAAGCTTCCGCGCTCAAATATTCACCTGTATTGGATGGATCAAAAGTTGCATCATCCAAACCATCTGCAACAATTTTTTTTCGAAGTTTAACCTTAAGCATGTAGAAACTATGGGAGTCATCCGCCACTGCAGTATTCAATCTTACTTGATTGAGTTCCGCTATTGAATACAAATACGCTTTAAGACTTTCGAAATTTTCTGTCGGCACAGAGACCTGGGCATTGATTCCTTCCGATGCGATATATACACGGCCTAATACCCCCAATGATTGTGCTTTTTGATAAAAAGCATCTCTAAAATCCGATGGATTTTGAATGTTAAAATACTTATAAAAGGAAACTGTGGTTCTTGGGATGTTGTCATTGGCCATTTGAGCCTTTAGAACTCTCCTGTCCATCAAATTGTAAAGTCTTTTCATATGAGTATAAGCGTAGATTATACAATCGCAAAACTAAACGATGCATCAAAAAAAAAGGCCCTTTCGGGCCTTTTTCGCGTAAAAAACTGATTAATATCTGTATTGGTCGTTCTTAAATGGACCCTCCACTGCTACACCTATGTATTCAGCTTGTTCCGTGGTCAAAACCTCCAATTCTACTCCAATCTTGGCCAAATGCAGATGAGCTACCTTCTCATCTAAGTGCTTGGGCAATACATACACTTTATTCTCATACTTATTATGGTTCTGCCACAATTCCAATTGAGCCAACGTTTGATTGGTGAATGAATTACTCATTACAAAAGATGGATGACCAGTGGCACATCCCAAATTCACCAAACGTCCTTCTGCCAAAACAATGATGTCCTTGCCGTCTATGGTGTACTTGTCTACCTGTGGTTTGATGGTATCCTTGGTACTACCGTAATTGTCGTTCAACCAAGCCATGTCAATTTCATTGTCAAAGTGGCCAATGTTACAAACAACAGCGTTGTGCTTCATGTTTTTGAAGTGACGATCAACGATGATTTGGTGATTTCCTGTTGCTGTTACAATAATGTCTGCCTCTGCAATGGCAGTATCCATTCTCTTCACTTCATATCCTTCCATGGCGGCTTGAAGAGCACAGATGGGGTCAATTTCAGTCACAATCACACGAACTCCGGCGTTCTTCAAAGAATCTGCAGATCCTTTTCCTACATCACCATATCCAGCAACAACAGCCACTTTACCTGCCATCATCAAATCTGTTGCGCGTCTCAAAGCGTCTACTAATGATTCTCTGCAACCGTATTTATTATCAAATTTTGATTTGGTCACACTATCATTGATGTTGATCGCTGGCAACAACAAGCTGCCGTTTCTCTCACGATCATACAAACGCAAAACACCTGTGGTTGTTTCCTCAGAAATTCCGCGGATACCTGAAACCAATTCAGGATAACGATCAAAAACCATGTTGGTTAAATCACCACCATCATCCAAAATCATATTCAACGACTGTCCTTCTGGGAAAGCGTGCAATGTTTGCTCGATACACCAGTCAAACTCTTCCTCATTCATTCCCTTCCAAGCAAAAACGGGAATCCCTGCGGCTGCAATAGCAGCGGCAGCATGGTCCTGGGTAGAGAATATGTTGCAAGAACTCCAAGAAACATCCGCTCCCAACTCTACTAAAGTCTCAATTAAAACCGCTGTTTGGATGGTCATATGGAGACATCCTGCAATGCGCGCTCCTTGCAATGGCTTGCTCGCGCCAAACTCTTCACGCAGTGACATCAGCCCTGGCATTTCTGCCTCTGCCAATTTTATTTCTTTACGACCCCATTCGGCAAGTCCCATGTCCTTAACTTTGTAGTTCATCTTGGTTTCAGTTAACATATGATTTTAATTTGATACAAAGATATGGAGTTCAAACGCTCAACAAAAATGGAATCTTTTTGATGGTCAAGGAATTAATCATATCTGACGTTCATGTCAGATTGTGGTCAAGCGACCAACCCGCGCCAATAATTGATCATCCCGCCCGAGATCAAAGACTTCACCCGCATCGACAAGCTGAATTTGATGTAATAGCCGCACTTATTCCACTCCCTTGGTCATGGGATGATATTATCAAAGACCCAATGGGAAAACCACACCTTGCAAGCGGAATCCAAAACATCGGCATCAGTCATTCCAACGGATTGGGCTGCTTTGCATGGTCTAATACCCCCTTTGGTATCGATCTACAAACACCTCATCCCAGCATATTTAAAGTGCGAAGCAAATACTGCCATCCCCAAGAATTATCATTTTTGACCAACGATATTGAAGATACAAGGCATCTGATGCTTTGGTCAGCCAAGGAGGCCATTTACAAGTTTTATGGTCATGGTGTTGACTTCAGCCATGATCTCATTGCGCATCCATTCCAAGCATCAGACAAGAAGATTTCAATCCAGCACCAAACTGATACAACCAAATGCACTACTTTTATTGTCCATTGCTTACAACAAGAAAATTTTATTCTTACCATAGCCCAAACTTCAAAAGATGAAAACAATGTATAAATCACTGCTTACCTTTTCTTTCATGTCGTTGTATTTTTTTACAACAGGTCAGAATGTCATCATTTGGCAAGAAAATTTTGCAAATGGAATCCCTGCTGACTGGACCAATGAAGAAGCCAATGGAGCCAGTTGGGAATACCGTGGACCAAGCACCATTCCAAACAATACTATTGGCTCTAGAGGCGCTTGTAACATTAACTTCATGGGAGAGCCCATGAATAGCACCACGCAAAGCAATGGATTCATCATTTTTGATTCAAACTATTGGGACAATGATGCCCTACCCTGTGTACCTGCCAACTTTGGAACGGGTCCTGTTCCAGGCCCTCACCTGGCTCAACTTACAACCCCAAGCATCGATTTGAGCAATGTTCAACATGCCGCTTTTGAATGGGAACAATACGTTAGGTTTTATCAGGGAAACACTCGTGTAGAAGTGAGTGTCAACCAAGGGAATTGGTCGCTGCTTTATACCAACATCATCCCATTAGCATCATCCTCTGACAATGCAGAAAATAAGAGAATTTATCTGGGTAGCAACATTTGTGGAAATAGCGATGTTCGCTTCCGTTTTGTCTACGAAGGCCTTTATTATTTCTGGATGCTCGATGATATCCGAGTCGTTCAAGTTTCTGCAAACGACCTTAAAATCAATTCAACAACGTACGGTGATTTTGATTTCTTAGATCCATCCCACCCTACTGGCTTTGAGTGGATGGAATACAGTATATATCCTACACCCATGTCACCCACTTTGAAATTCAACGCGCAAGTTGAAAACTGGGGCGGATTAGCTCAAACCGGTTGCGCATTGAATGCACAATTGTATTCTGATGCAACCAATACTCTGTTGTACAATGGAACAACAACTGACCCAATTACGATGCCTGTTGGAAGCACTGCTGAAATAAGAGCTGGGCAATATAACATGGCACCAGATACTGGAAATTACACCGTTTATTATAGAACGCTTCAGAATGAAATAGATGGGATAGAAATCAATAACAAAGACACTGCTCATTTCAGAATTTCACCTTGCGTTTTGGCCAGAGATCGTGGCATTGTCAATGGCGTTTATGAGGGTTCAGAGATTTTTTGGGACAATGCTTTTGAAATGGGCAATATTTTTCTTCCCACCTATGACATGCCCGTATCTGCAATAGCTGTTGCTATTGGAAACAACGCGGATCCCAATGCAACCATAAGAGGGAAAATCCATTCGTTCAATTATGGAGATTCATTGGTGACGCAATTCATAGCTGAAACTCCTATTGTCAGTATCGCAGCCAATCAACTGAATGAACTTGGAGAACAGGCAAAATTTCAATATCTGAACTTTGCAGACACTGTTATACTGCAAGCCAATACGCCCTATTGGATAACCATTGAAAGCGCTGCTGGAACCAACCATGTTCCTATCGCTATGAGTCATCCTGCTGACTTATACACCAGTTGGATTAAGAATAACGAAGGATACTTTTTCCTTGCCCAAATTCCACTTATCCGCATACAATCCTGCATGGACACTGGCAATGCCAATCCTGACACTACTACTTACGTTCCCAACATAGATTTGTCTCAATGGGTTCTATTTCCAAATCCTGCAGAAAGCAATTTGTTTATCCAAGGTATTGATAACAATCATTCCTGCCAAGTTATGATCATGGATGTCGCTGGTAGGGAAATTCAAGCAGACCAATACAATCCGCTACTAGGAATCAACATTGAACAGCTCCAAACGGGATGCTATCAGTTGATTATCGTTGATGAGAACAAAAAGAAAGTCCTTTCGTTTATTAAAAAATAATGGGCATTAAATCTGTAATCGCCAAACCGCTTGCGCGTTGGATGCGGGACAGAATCCTGCAGGAAGCACTGATGGCCAATCAGAACCAAAAAAAATGTTTGTTGCAATTGGTACAAGGTGCAAGCCAAACCCAATATGGACATGATCATCAATTCAATGAAATCAAAGATTACAATGATTTTGTCGCGCACAATCCCATTCATGAATACGAAGATCTTTTGCCTTACATTGAAAACATAAAGCAAGGAAAGATGGATGTGTTGTGGCCAGGATTACCGATGTACTTGGCAAAAACATCCGGTACCACA